>CP071184.1:4571250-4899375 GCA_017298655.1 Alicyclobacillus curvatus | reverse complement strand
AGGTCCAAGGAGGAACTTGGCTGGCATGCTTCATACAATTTGGTTGACATGTGCCGCGATGCCTGGCGCTGGCAATCGCAATACCCCAACGGATATCAGACGGATAGGGTCCTGCCTACTGCACTGATGTAACTCCCGGGACCGTGATGGGCTTCCCGCACCATGCCGCGTGCAGCGTGGGTCTGGCGGTCACGCAGCGTGACGTGCGCCGAGCGCCTCGCGGTCGTTCGAAGTGTGACGTGTGCCGAGCGGTCGCTCGAAGCGTGACGTGCGCCTCGCGGTCGCTCGAAGCGTGCCGTGCGCCCAGCGGTCGCTTGAAGCGTCACATGCGCCCAGCGGTCGCTCGAAGTGTGCCGTGCGCCTGACGGTCGCTCGAAGTGTGCGCCCGCCGGTATTATGTAGACTTTTGCGATAAGAATGTTCCTTAGAGTGGTACCCCACGGGGTATGCAGCAAATTGCAGCGATAGTTTTGTAGCTTAGACTCATACCCCGTGGGGTATATACATCGCGCTAGCGATACCTTTGATATTTAGGATTTTAGAAGCAGCCCCTGCAGCGATACTTCGGTATCCCTAAATAATGGCCATACCCCCAATTTCATCGAGCTAGATATCATTTTGTTCCCTAGCATCGGGGGCGTACCCCCGCCTCCGATCCGCTAGCGATACCTTTGAGCCCTACACGCGGCGGATGCTCACCGCCATCTATGAGACTGCGCACCATGAGGCGTGTGCGCCCGCCGGTATTATGTAGACTTTTGCGATAAGAATGTTCCTTAGAGTGGTACCCCACGGGGTATGAAACAAATTGCAGCGATAGTTTTGTAACTTAGACTCCTACCCCGTGGGGTATATACATCGCGCTAGCGATACCTTTGATATTTAGGATTTTAGAAGCAACCCCTGCAGCGATACTTCGGTATCCCTAAATGATCGCCATACCCCCGATTTCATCGAGCTAGATATCATTTTGTTCCCTAGCATCGTGAGCATACCCCCGCTTCCGATCCGTTAACGATACCTCTGAGCCCTACACGCGGCGGATGCTCACCGCCATCTATGAGACTGCGCACCATGAAGCGTGTGCCCCTGAAGATTCCTTGCAGCGTAGGTCTCGCGGTCCCATGAAGCGTGCCGTGTGCCTCGCGGTCGCTCGAAGCGTGCCGTGCGCCGGTGTTATGTAGACTTTTGCGATAAGAATGTTCCTTAGAGTGGTACCCCACGGGGTATGAAACAAATTGCAGCGATAGTTTTGTAACTTAGACTCGTACCCCGTGGGGTATTTATATCGCGCTAGCGATACCTTTGATATTTAGGATTTTAGAAGCAACCCCTGCAGCGATACTTCGGTATCCCTAAATAATCGCCATACCCCCGATTTCATCGAGCTAGATATCATTTTGTTCCCTAGTATCGCGAGCATACCCCCGCTTCCGATCCGTTAACGATACCTCTGAGCCCTACACAAGAGGGATGCTCACCGCCATCTTGAGACTGCTGGTCTGCTGGTCTGCTGGTCTGCTGGTCTGCTGGTCTGCTGGTCTGCTGGTCTGCTGGTCTGCTGGTCTGCTGGTCTGCTGGTCTGCTGGTCTGCTGGTCTGCTGGTCTGCTGGTCTGCTGGTCTGCTGGTCTGCTGGTCTGCTGGTCTGCTGGTCTGCTGGTCTGCTGGTCTGCTGGTCTGCTGGTCTGCTGGTCTGCTGGTCTGCTGGTCTGCTGGTCTGCTGGTCTGCTGGTCTGCTGGTCTGCCGGTCGCCGGTCGCCGGTCGCCGGTCGCCGGTCGCCGGTCGCCGGTCGCCGGTCGCCGGTCGCCTCTGCTCCTCGTCGCCCCATCTCCCATGGTTCCCGTCGGTCTAGCCTCAATTAGGCACGTGTGGCAACACGATGTTCGACGGATCGGCGCCGGTATGCTGTAAAATCAGCGAAAATGCGGTCGCATCGGGTTTAAAAAATGGCGCATCACTTGGAGATATCTCGAGTACAAGCTTGTCACCGGCAGGAAACACGTGATTGGCGCTATACAGATTGAAACCAACCTTTGTCGCGTCGGTGAGGGACAAATTCCCTGCCTCGGTCGCCCCGCGAGTCACAAATGTCCATGTTCCTGAAGTTGGCGAATAGTCATACAGACGCGCTGTGACCTCGTCAGTAGGCGTTGCGGACTGTAGGTATAACGTCACTTCAGGCTCCCCTTGCAAGTGATAGTTCTGAGACAGCGGCATGGAAAATTGTACAGCCGATGGCGAACCTACCGTACTCCCTGCTGTTTGAGTGAGCGAGTCGAGCGGTAGGGGAGGAACTAGATTGGGATCGGCAAATGAACCGTCTGTCGGATTGTTGACGAGTACGTTTGGCAGATCCGATGTCGGTGGCGTCGACGCCAGTTGGGTTCCGCTCAGGTATTTGGTATCGGTCAGGGCACCCGGCACCGGGTAACGACTGTAATAGTCGACAGATGACGCACCGTTCCAGGTCTCCGGGCTGACACCCACCCGTGGTTGAGCGGACAGCGGTGTCGTCTCATGCTGCAACTGTTGTTCCATGAAATACAAAACCTGCTCGAAAATGTATTCCCCCTCGTTAGCTCCAAAGGTTGCACCTGCATGACCGAATGAGCCGAGATACAGTCTGTCGGCACCGGCGGCTGTGCTGTTATAGAGCGATGAACTGGGGTTTTCGGCAGCGCTTTCGAACAGTGGCACTACCTGTTCAGCCGGAAAGAGTTCATCCTTCCAGGCTTGAAACGCGTACATGGGTGTCTCGGCTAGACTCTGCCACGCTGGAGTTGAGGTAACGGATCGCGCTTCGAGCCCATTCGCAAAGTCCTGCGTATTGAGACCGGTGATGCCCTCTGCCATCCACTCGGTCAATGTCGGCGGATAGTTGTTGCTGGCTGGATTTGCCCCGACCGCATAGAGGCCGGTGTCAAAGGACATCTTCATCACCCGGTTCGGATACAACGCATACTCAAGATTTGTCCAACCCGCGATTGGGGCAATCGCCGCCACCTTTGGTGGGAGTCCCCCGCGAAGTGTACCGAACAACGTTGGGTCGTTGAACGACGATGAGGAGTCGTCTGCGGCGGCGAGGATAGATCGGCCGGCGCCGTACGAGATACCGGTTAGACCGATCCGGTTCGGACTCACTCCGTGATCTTGAATGAGCCACATCATCATTTGATAGACGTCAAGGATATCCCGACTTCCAGCTAGACCCGTTTGTCCGCCAGACTGACCAAATCCCCGTGCGTCAAAGGTTAACACTACAAAGCCATGCGATGCAAAGAGTGGTGCAATGCCATTGAATTCAGATCGGTTTCCTCCCCACCCGTGCATCATCACGACGGCCGGCCACCCTCCACTCGGAGGTGTACCACTTGGTGTATAGACGGTCGCAGCAAGGCCGACACCGTCACTCATCGTCACAGTCGGATTTGTCTGTGTAAAAGTGTAAGTCCCAGGCATCTTCGACGTGAGTGTGGTGCCGAGTTGCTGCAATGCCAGTGGGTTCTCCAGGTCTTGGGTTAAAGCGTTTGGATTTGTCGTCAACGGTACCGTAAGCGTGCTTGCGCCCGCTTGTCCAACTCCCCCTGAAACCGCCAGCGTAAGTACTAAGCCGCCTACTGTTGCCGCAATCCGGACAGGGCGGCTGTGTTTCCACCGTTTCCCACGATGTTCGCCATTTGAGACGTGCATCTCCATCCACTGTTACTCCCTTCCGACACCAATTTTTCGCACTACCTTGCTGGCAGCATCTCGCTGGCACTACCTTGCTGGCACCATCTTGATGGCACCATCTTGATGGCACCATCTTGCTGGCACTACCTTGCTGGCACCATCTTGCTGGCAGCATCTCGCTGGCACTACCTTGCTCACACCACCTTGCTCACACCACCTTGCTGGCGCTACCTTGATGGCACTACCTTGCTGGCACCACCTTGCTCACACTACCTTTGCTCGCGGACATCCGTCGCGAACTACCAGTCGGTAGATTATAGATGTCACACAATTCGGAAAACAAAGTGCGGATGTGAGGTCATTTGAGAAGAATTTCTCATTCCGCCGCAGCTCTCGTCTCATATTGGCTCGTGCCATCTCAGCCCTCAGCCCCCAGCTCTGAGGCCTCAGAGCTGAGGGCTCACGTCAAACTCGGCTCGTTTCAACTTTCATGTGATGGGGTCTCGTCTGATCTTTGCTTTCGCTTGCCGTGTATTTAATGTGATTTTAACGATTTTCAGGCAACGCACCTGTATAATCTTGCATTAGAGAGCGATAGTTTCCATTTCTTTGAACATACAGGCCATCACTACAACCTTACGATGTCAATTGATATACTTCTGTTAATGTCATTCATGCGGATGCAATGAAAGTGGTGTGATGAGTGAAAGAGAAGCAAGAACGCAATAATCGAGGAAAAACGAAGCAATGGTTGTATCCGGTTGCGGCGATAATAGCGGTAGTGGCGGTTACGGGCGCAGCCCTTAGTGCCACACATCTAAGAAACGCTGCCGAGGCCCAAACGGCGGCGGCTGGAAATATCAACAACGCGAATACGACTGCAAATGGCGTGGTCGATCCAGGGTCATCTTTAGACGGCAGGCCGGCGCCGCAGTTTACACTAACGGATCAATTCGGGAAGCAAGTATCCCTCAGTCAATTCAAAGGCAAAGTTGTCATTCTGGCTTTCGTCGACAGCGAATGCACAACCATCTGCCCCTTGACGACAGAGAGCATGATGCGGGCACTTCAGATGCTGGGGCCGAAGGCGGCGAGCGATGTTCAACTCCTTGGTGTCAACGCAAACCCGCAAGCCACTTCTGTGTCTGACGTGATGACCTACTCCAAGAACCATAACATGGTGAACTCGTGGCACTTTCTAACGGGATCCGTCGACCAATTAAAATCGCTTTGGAAGAACTACTATATTTACGATCAGATTGTAAAAGGGCAAATTGATCATACACCCGCACTGTATATCCTTGGTCCAAACGGAAAAGAGCAGTACCTTTTTATGACACCTTCACAATACGCTGCAGTGGACGCGCAGGCGAGCGTCTTAGCACAGCAAGTGGCGAAGTTCCTGCCCGCTTCCGCGAAACCACAGCTAAAATCGGTGACCTATCACGCGCCAACAGTGGGTCCAGATATTCAAACAGCATTGCCGCTTGCCAACGGTCAAGGGCATGCGCACATTGGACCAGGACATCCTCAACTGCTCGTCTATTTCTCGAGCTGGGCACCGAATGTTGAAGAGAATTTGAAAGCTCTCGACCAGTATGCAGCAACAAAGGGGGCGCCGGACACATTTGCCATTGACGTCCTCCCGACAGAGCCCAACAATCAACCCAATGAGCGTCTCCTAAAGGCAGTCTCTCCGAAACACTATCAAATTGCACTCGATAAGACCGGAGACGTGACTGACGCCTATCAGGTTACGGACCTGATGTGGATCACGCTCACGGATGGCCGCGGCCACATCATCTGGAGTCACGACGGCTGGCTCCCCATCCAGACACTGAAGAAAACGGTTCAGTCGCAGTTGCAGAAAGCAAACGGATAGACGGACGGCAGACGGGGGCATTGTTGCATGGGGGCAATGTGGCAGTGGCAGCCAATCGGTCCTTTTGCGAGTCAGGAATCTACGAGTCAGGAATCTGATTGAAGATAATGCCCCATGCGACGGCTGCAAGGCGAAGCATGGGGCAGAGAGTCACAATGAGAGGTGAGCCCAATTGACAAAACGAAAATGGTGGAACCTCACGTTTTATGGGACGATTTCTATCATTGGCCTTGGCGTCATCGGGGGTCTTGTCTATATGTGGAGAGAAGGGGCAGGTACGCTTCCTGTCTCCGGCCAAGCTCCGGCCTTCACAGCGACAAACGTGAACGGACAAACTGTATCGTTGAACGACCTTCAGGGCAAGGTGGTCCTCATGACGTGGTATTACACCCACTGCACAGACGAGTGTCCACTAACCATGTATCGGTTTGAGCAGGTCCAGCAGCAGTTGGAGAAGCAAGGTGTGTTCGGTAAGAACGTTGTCTTGATTGCCATGACGCTCGATCCAAACCGTGACACCATCCCCGTCATACGACAATACGGCCAACACTTTCACGCCAATTTGTCCGGATGGTATTTCCTTCGCACCAATGAAGCACAGACGTTAAAAATCCTCAATGCCTGGGGCATTCAAGCCAAGCCCAGTACAGACAAGGAATTCATTGAGCATACCTCAAAGACCGTGCTCATTGATGAGTACGGAAACATCCGCGCTGAGTACAACACTGCCAACCTGAATCCGCAGACAATCACGTCGAATATTGATAGTCTCGTATCACGGATGAAATGGCGGCTGTAGACCTGTGCGGGACGAGTTATCTTCGGCCACTCCACGTTGGGAGTTGGGCCGCCGATAGCGAGCTCAGAACGCGTTATTCACCCTGCCCGAAACACGTTCAAGTGGAAATAACGCGCTCGCAGCGCGTTATTCACTAAAACTCACCAAAATAGCGCGTTCACACATCGTTATTAATTTAAGGTACGAACATAACGCTTCCACAGCACGCTATTTTTTGCCAGCACTGTAGATGCAATCGAAAATAACGAGCTCAGGGCGCGTTATTTCGAATCACTGACCAAAACCACAACCAAGACCAAGGCCATAGCCACGCGCACCCGTACCGAGCGAACCCTACCCCGCCGCATTCACCCGTACCCGACCCACTCCATTACGCATCACGGTGCCTAAGAGCGCACTGGCGGCGCACGGCGCACCTGGGCGCTTCCGCACACACAGCCCCAGGTGCTACAACACGAGAATATTGGGTAGTTCCATCGCACTCCCATCCACAGTGACCGTGGTGAGAGGAAAACCTTGCGTCCGGGTCCGGGTCAGAATCTCCACGCCCCCATCCGTCACGACTGCGGTCTCTTCTGCCTTCACGCCTCGAATACTCGGATTCCAGGCCAGGAGCACGTTTTGCCGCAGCTTCCAACTCGACTCTGCGACGGCGCGAATCTCGCGCGACTGGTAGCCCGCGATGCCCCCCTGGTGATGAAGTTGCCACTCGTCAGCATACCCTTCCCGCGCATACTGCTCTATTCCCCGTCGAAACGCACCGCCGGTGGTCTCTCCGTCACGCGAGGCCAGCAAAAACGCCGCTTCAACCCGCAGCACGGATTGATACCTCTGCATCAACTCGAGCGGTACTGGCCCAAAGTGAAACATCCTTGTAGCCGAAAACACCATACCTTCCTTGCGTCCACCAACAGACACAATTGCGTACTGATGGATACGCTGAGGGGTTGGCAAGAGGTGTCGAAACTCCTGCGCTCGCCGTTCATTTCCAACTAGGTTCACAATTGGCTCAATGCCGCGCCTCAGACACGCCTCAGACAGCCGCGCAGCGACAGAAAACTCACTCTCGCCCTCTTGCGCCTGCAAGCAGGTTTCTTCAAGTGCTTCAGCAAGCAATCGGCCAATGCCCCGGGCTGCCAATACCCTATCTGGTTCAAGGACTGTCCGCAGTTCACGCAACTCGTCTCTGAGCGATGCATCGCTCACAACTCCTGGCTCAGTGAGCCAAGACTGCATCGTTGCCTGTCTGGCTGCTTCATCATGCCATGGGTGCACATGCGTTTCATCGACGAGAAGTCCTTCTTCCATCTCAATGCGTTTCGCCTCGATGTTGTTTACCAGGGCTTCGACGCGATTCAGAGACACATAAACAGCGGCACAGGCGGCTTCTGTGACAACGTTAATGTGATAACGCCCGCCGAACAACCAAGCGACGTTCGGCCCCTCTGTGAGCACGATACCGTGTAGATTCCGCCTATGGAGGAGTTCACGGACCTTGGCGATCCGTTCGCGGTGGCTACCAAGTGTCACAATCAGGACTCCTTCACCCATGCGTAATCGTCATCATCGTGCGGAATCATTACTCTATCAATCTCACCAGCCATCATCCACAGATAGTAGAGTTGATATCCACCAGCGGCGCAAACTGGGTGATATCCGCGCGGGATGAGGAACGTGTCTCCGTTTTTGACGCGGAAGGTCTCATCAATACTGCCGTCCTTGGTGTAGATGGATTGCAGGCCGAAACCGTCGACTGGATTGAGTTGATAGTAATAAACCTCTTCCATTTGAGCCTCGACACCCGGCTCGTAACTGTCGTGCTTATGCGGCGGGAAACTCGACCAGTTCCCTGGGTCGTTGAAAGTTTCGCCGACAATGATGCGATGAACCTTGCCTTCCGCATTTTTTACGACGATATCGTGGACAGATCGGTGCCAGTTGTTCTTCCCGACCACGCGGTCCCAAACCTCGTCCGGCTCGACTGCAAAAGGCTCGTATTGGGTTGGAGCAGGCGTCCCGCAAATCGCTGACCGCAGTTCTGCGTCGCCGGTGTTTTTGACGGTATATGAGGAACCCATTGGCAGGTAAAACGCGGTTGCTTTCTCCTCAAATACGTTTTTGCGCGATCCGCTAAAGGTCTTCCCCGCCACCTCCACTATCACGTTGCCGCCAAGGAGGATAAAAACCTTCTCCTCGTTGCCTGTTGTGCCTTCGTAGGTCTCTCCTGCTCCGAGATTGAGGGTGCCGAAACTGAGTAGCCGCAACTCACCATTATCCTTGCCAACGACTTCTTTGTACCCCTTTGCATGTTCATCACGGACCAAGAACATGAGACGTCACTCCTTTGTTTGAATGTGGTGCAACTGATGACCTGGGTGTAATTAGCGGCTTCTGATTGGCTGATACTGATTGACTGATGCTGAATGGCTGCTTCAGACTAGGGACCCTGTGACATCAATTCAGATATGGCTCCAAGGACACCGAGACGGCGAATCTGCTGAATATCCTTGACGAGCAGCTCAGCTAGACCTTCGATGGTCGACAAATCCGTCCCCCAGACTTCGGTGAGGCGGAGGATGGCGATGACGGCACGATGCAGAGCGTCATCATCCACCTCTGACTGACCTTCGCAGTTCCAGGCGCGCGTCACAGCGTCGACATGAGCGGGATTGTCATGAATCTCCCACTGTTTGTCTGTTTCGTCGGCATTGCGGTAGAACAAGAGCTGGCCGGCTATAGCCATCGCCAGAAGCGGCGGAACGGCGTTGGTGTCGTCGATGGCGTCGTAGAGTGTTGGCAGCAAACGAGACTTAATTTTTGACAACGCGTTCAACTGCAGCGACACCACTTGATGATGCAAGAATGGGTTTGAAAAGCGTTCCATGACGGATGCTGCGAATGAGTGCACTTCTTCTGGCGGGACGTCGTATTTACCGAGGGTCGGCAGAATTTCTTCATCGACGAGGCGACGAATAAACGCACCGACCACCGGATGCGTCACAGCTTCTTTCACTGTCTGAATTTGCGAGAGAAACGAGAGCCCCGCCAGGGCCGTGTGGGCACCGTTAAGAATTCTGACTTTAATCAGCCGAAACGGCGCGACATCAGGCACGAATTTGACGTTGAACCCGGTCTCGACAAAGGGCCATTTGGTGGCCAAGCGACGGGGCCCGGAGAGGACCCATAGGTAAAACGGTTCACGGATGACGCCAAACTCGTCCTCGCAGGGAAACTCGCGCGCAAGCACGTCTTTGTCAACACTGGAGAAACTCGTGACGATGCTGTCTACAAGGGTGTTGTAGAAGTAATTGTGGTTCTTGACCCAAGCCGCAAACTCCTCGGGCAAGCCCCATTTGTCAACGTGCCGAAGTACAAAGTCTTGGAGCTTCGTTCCGTTGTCTTCCACCAATTCGCACGGCACGATATCGATGCCCTTGTCCGGGTTTCCTGCAAACGCTTGATAGCGGGCGTACAGGTATTCGGTAAGTTTCGCCGGAAATGACTCCGGACAACGACCGTTTGGACGCGGTTCTTCGGTATAGGCCAGCCCCGCCTCCGTGGTGTTGGAAACAAAGATGTCCATCTCCGGACGTCTGGCACAAGCGAGAAAGTCATTCCAGTTTTCATAAGGGTTCAGGACACGTGCTACGGCGTCGACGACTTCCTTGCGGCTCACCGCTTGGCCATCTTCGAGACCGCGGATCCACACCGTGAAGCGACCGTCTTGCTGATTCAAACGGACAACACGCTCTGGATTGTCTTTTCGAGGTTTGACAACAACCACTTGCCCCTCGTAGGACGCTTGTTGATTGAGCTGATGAATCAGCCAATCTACGAAGCCGCGCAGGAAAATGCCGTCACCGAGCTGCAAAATTCGCTCAGTATGGGACGCACCTGCTTCCTGTGATGTCATGATTGATGAACTGAGTTTCACCCTGCATCACCCCCCATGTCTTACAGCGTGACCCCGTCCTTGAAGATAGCGATTTCCCGAAACCCGTTTTGCTCGTTGTGTGCGTACACTTTACCGGAGGCAACATCGACAACCATTTCATACAGTTCACGTGCCAGTGCCTGCATCGGTGTGCCGCTGAGGAGGCGACCGGCATCAAGGTCTATCCAGCGCCGTTTGCGTTCATACAAGGCGGTGTTCGTCGAGATCTTCAGGGTCGGTACCACTCCCCCCAGTGGTGTGCCGCGACCGGTCGTGAACAGTACCACATGGGCTCCGCCGGCAATCAGGGCCGTGACGGAGACCATGTCGTTGCCGGGGGCCTGCACGAGGTTTAGCCCGCGCTCCTGCGCCGGTTCTGCGTAAGGCAGGACATCGACGACCGTGCTCAGTCCACCCTTTTGCGTACATCCAAGCGATTTCTCTTCGAGAGTGGTAATGCCCCCATCTTTATTGCCAGGTGAAGGGTTCTCATAAATGACCTGATTGTGTCTTGTGTAGTAGTCCTTAAAGTCATCAATGAGATGAACGACCTTATGAAAAGTGGCCTCATCTTTGGCTCGGTTCATGAGGATGCTTTCTGCCCCGAACATCTCCGGTACCTCGGTCAAAAGCGCGGTGCCGCCGCCTGCTACCACCAAGTCCGACACCGCACCAACAAGCGGATTTGCCGTAATGCCGGAAAATCCGTCTGAGCCCCCGCATTTGAGCCCAATTTTCAACTTCGAAACAGGGACCAGCTCGCGCTTGAACGTTCGCGCATAGTCGACGAGTTGATGAATGAGCTCAAGACCGGCTTCAAACTCATCCTCGACTCCTTGGACAGCCAAATACTTGACCCGTTTGTCGAAGACGTCGCCAACGACTTGAGAGAAGTCGCCGATCCGGTTGTTCTCACAGCCAAGCCCGAGCACGAGAACGCCCGCTGCGTTGGGATGGCGCACAAGTCCCGCTAAGGCCTTTTGCGTTTGCTTGAGATCATCCCCGAGTTGCGAACAACCGTAGGGGTGAGCGAAGCTAAACACCCCGTCAATGCCGTCGCCCTGAAACTGCTTGTTCGCCATGTCGGCCAACCGCTCAGCCACTTTGTTGATGCATCCGACTGTGTTAATAATCCAGATGTCGTTGCGGATACCGACGTCGCCGTTGTCACGCACGTAACCGAGAAACTCCGTCGAAAGCGCGCTGTCGGAAGTTGTGGGAGTCGTTGCAAGCGCAGCAGCCTCCACACTTGGGCGATACTCGTAGTCCAGCTTCCCCGAAAGGTTTGTTTTCAGGTTGTGGGAGTGGACCCATCCCCCGCGCACGACAGGCGTTACAACATGCCCGATTGGATAACCGTATTTCACGACGTTTTGGCCCTGCGCGATATCCGTAAGAGCCATCTTGTGCCCCGTTGGTATCGTGTCAGTAACCGTAATTTCCCCGCCGCGCACCTTGATGACATCACCAGGCATAAGGTCGGCCAAGGCGACACCGACGTTGTCGTCACAATGAAGCTCGAGTACTGTTGTCGTTTCGTATGTTGTCGGCATATGAGTTCAGCCTCCTGACTCGCTCGTCTGTGCAAGGGCGCAAATGTTCTTCGCGCGCTGTCGAATCGCTTCCCAGTTGTTCGTGTCTACATCTTCTTGTGGAAACAGGTTGCTGCCAAGCCCGACGGCCGTGACCCCTGCGTCAAAGAACTCGGCCATGTTCTTTTCGCTGACTCCACCCGTCGCCATTATCTTGAGCTCATGGAACGGCCCGAGGATGTTGCGGATGTATGCAGGTCCAAGTGTGCCGGCCGGAAAAAGCTTAACCATGTCTGCACCTGCACGAAGGGCCTGGGCTATCTCGGTAGGCGTAAAGACACCTGGGATGAGTTTGGCATTCAGGCGTTCTGACGCTTCCATCAATCGGATATCCAAGTGCGGGCAGACAAAGAACTCCGCGCCCGCAGCGTGGGCTTGATGGAGTTGGTCGATGGTCAGGACCGTCCCTGCTCCAATGGAAACCCTGTCGCCATGGCGCCGTTTGGCGGATGTTATCTGTTCCGCCGCCGTCTCACCGTCCATGGTTACTTCAATCGTGCGAATACCCCCATCTATCAGAGCGTCCAGCACGGCTGGAAATACTGACGCACTCATTCTGCGAACGACTGCGACCACTCGCTGTTCTCTAAGTGATTCAACGAGATCTGCTATCATTACCGCCTCACCTCTTCATCCCCGTCTAAATGCGACTGCACTTGCTCAAAGCTGGGATACCCACTGGAATCACCAGGAGTGGTCACCGCATACGCTCCGACAATGCTCGCGACTCGGAGTGCCGCTTCCATGTCCCAACCTCTCAAGTGAGCCGCTAACCAGCCGGCGTTAAACCCATCACCGGCCCCAACCGTATCGACAACCTGCCGCACTGGAAAGGCATCCACCTGGATGCGTGTTCCGTTCACAACCGCAACTGCGCCTTTCTCCCCGCACTTGACGATGAGTCCATCACCAGCAAACCCAATGTCTGAAAGCGCCGCAAACACCTCAAGATCATCATCCGTACCAAACAGCGCATTCGCTTCTGTATCGCCAAGGAACATCCACGTAATGTACGGGGCTAACCTTGCAACAAGTGTCTTCCAAGTATCCATAGAGGCAAGTTTCCTGCGAATATTGACGTCAAATGAAACAGGAAGGTTCTTGTCTCGTGCCAGATGGATGAGTTCGTCAGAAATCATCGTGGTACGTTCTGACAACATCCACGTGATGCCGCTGGCATGAACCCACCCCACTTGCCCGGACACAATTGCCTGCCGAGCAGACTCGCCCTGCCACTGCCCACTCCCCATCGGCGATAACGAGCGGTAGTAGTGGACGGATGGGTCTTGGTGCAAGCCACTCGCCAGCTTAAACATCGTTCCGGTCGGGCAAAGAGCCGTCCGTTCCACGAGGTGTGTATCCACACCTTCGGCACGTAACTCGCGGAGGATAAACTGTCCAAACGGATCATCCCCCACCCCAGCCGCATACCACGCTGGAACACCCAGTCGACTCAATCCGATGGCCGTATTTAACTCGGCGCCTCCAAAATCAAGGTTAAATGCACGATTGGATGAAAGCGGGTCTGAACCCGGGTGAGTAAATATCGCGAGGGGCTCTCCAAACGTCAGAACAGGTTTTGAAGGAACGGCTAACCCTGAATGTACATGTGGCAAAGGGCATCATCCTTTGAAGGAATGTCGCAAACCGGATGGTGGTATAAAAGGCGTGACACGGAGTCTCTAGTTTTGTTTAATGTTTTTTATAACATAAGTATTAAGTTAAACATAACATGAGTCAAGGAAAATATATAACACAATATGGTGATCCATTATGCATTTACAGGTTTCTAATACATCTGACTTATCTTATCCCGCTTTATCTTCCAATCGATTTATGTTATGAATGTTATATTTCATAACACCCGTGATAAAGTTGGTGATGATGTATGCCCACCATGTCTGATGTCGCCAAAAAGGCTGGCGTCTCTGTCATGACAGTCTCGCGGATTATTAGTGGGACTGGTTCTGTCAAAGATTCAACTCGAAAGCGCGTCCTACGCGCGATGGAAGAACTCAACTACGTCCCGAAAGGGTTAACAAAACGCGTCATTCAACAACAAATCAGCACGTTAATGCTGATTGTCCCAGATATTACAAATTCGTTTTTTACCTTTGTAGCACGCGGCATGGAGGACGTTGCAAGAAAGCATGGTTACCGCGTCTTTCTTGCCAACACCGATGAAAGTGTTCACAAAGAAGCAGAGTACATCCAAATGTGTCTTGACTTCCATGCAGACGGTGTGCTGATAGCCCCTGTGGGCGAATCCTCACGGGATAACCTGCAGCTCTTGCAGCAAAACGAGATTCCCTTTGTGCTCATCGACCGTGAAGTCACCGATGTCCGGGCTGATGTCGTGAAAGGTGACATCGTCGGCGCATCGAAGTCCCTCGTCCTGCACCTGCTCGAGAAAGGGCATCGGCGCATCGGCATCGTCCTCGGTCCAGAGGAAAACAGCGCAAGCCGGGAACGCCTTCAGGGTTACCAACAGGCGCTGATGAGTCATGGCATCGAGATGGACCAAGCTCTCGTACAGGAGTCAACCATGATGCGCGACCTCGATCCCAAGTTTGTCGACAGACTCCTGCAACTACCAGCCCCACCGACCGCCATTTTTGTTTCCAATATGTTTCAATATGCCCATGCTGTGAAACGCCTCAAGGAATTGAAATTGAACGTGCCCGAAGACATCAGCATCGTCGGTTTTGGCAATACCGACTACCTCGCTGCCGTCGACTCCCCGCTGACATCGGCAGTTCAGCCTGCGTACAGTTACGGATCGCTTGGAACGCAGTTGTTGGTGGAGCGCATCGAGGGTCTGCGCGAACCGCCGCGAAAAATTCACCTGCAAGCGGATATTGTGTACGGCGAGTCGGTGAGCGCACGGCACGAATCAAGTCGTCACTGAACCGACAGACGCGCAGACACAATCGCGAGTTGGTTTACGCCAGCAGTTCAGTCCTGCGCAAACGGTTCAATCCTGCGCAAGCGCTCTAGCAAAAAACTCCGGCGCGTGACCCATCGCGCACTGGTGGCCACCGGGCCGTGATTCCATCACAAGCTGACCGGCGGCCCCCAAGTTCGCATAAAAAAACTGCCAGAAGGTGAAGACGGTTCTGACAGTCTCTCATGCGTGGTGCTCAGAGCTTCGCCGATGGCGTGGCCAGTGTTTACGGCTTTAAGACAACCTTGATGCACCCGTGCGACCTCGAATCGAACATCTCATAGCCGTAGCTCGCCTGGTCGAGCGGGAGAATGTGGGTGATAACGTCACCGGGATCGACCTTACCTGACGCAATCAACTCATACATATACGGCATGTAGTGAATTACCGGTGCCTGTCCAGACCGAATGTTTACGTTTCTGTTCATGATGTGCCCGAGTGGAAAACCGTTGTACCTCCCGCCGTAAACGCCTGTAATCTGAATCGTGCCGCCTCTGCGTACAGCTTCCGCCGCTATTTCGATAGCCCCCAGCGTCCCCGACTGCAACTTCAGGGCGCTTTCCAGCACTTCGACTGGGCTGAGTTTGCCATCCATTCCGACACAATCAATCACAACATCGGCTCCGCCCTTGGTCAGGTCATTCAGGTATGTTCCGGTGTCCTCCTGAGCTTCGAAGTTTACGACCTCAACTTGATTTGTCCGCTTTGCGTGTTCCAAACGATACGCGAGGTAGTCGACTGCAATGACCCTGGCTGCACCTTTGAGCCATGCAAATTTCTGCGTCAGTAAGCCGACCGGTCCGCACCCGAGGACCACTACTGTATCCCCTTCCTGAATTCCGGCGTTGTCAGCGGTCCAATACGCTGTCGACATCGCGTCCGCGATGAGAGCCAACTTTTCGTCCTCAACTTCACAATCCTCCGGGATGCGCCACGATGTAAAGTTTGCAAAGGGAACTCGGAGATACTCGGCCTGCCCACCGGCATAGCCGCCAGTCGTGTGCGAATAGCCGAAGAAACCACCCGTGTCTTCATACGGATTTGCACGTTCGCACTGGCTTTCAAGATGATGCGTACAGTAGAAACACTCACCGCAGGCGACATTAAAGGGAATAACGACCCTGTCCCCCTTTTTCAATTTCGTAACCTCAGGTCCAACCTCCTCGACAACCCCCATGGGTTCGTGGCCAATGACGTAACCTTTGGGCAAGTTCGGGATGAGTCCGTGGATGAGATGCAGATCCGATCCGCAGATGGCTGTTGTCGTGACCCTGATAATCATGTCATCTGGTTTCTCAATCTTCGGTTCTGGAACTTCAGCTACAACGACATTCTTCATGCCTTGATACGTAACCGCCTTCATCCTCTTCGCCCCTCTAGTTCTCTAGCTTTGAGTATCAAACGAATCCAGAACCATGCTTCTGTCCTTGAACAGCGGCAAGCGAGCAATGTTCACTGTCATCTCTGCAGACTGAATGTCAATGCCAAACTGCTCCCCGAGGTTGCGGGGATGAAACCAACCTTTGCGAATCATCAGGTCGGACACTTTCGCATGCATATCCAAAGCCTGAAACAGTTGGCTGCGAACCAGCGTCCGTACATCAGCATTCGTACATTCAGTCAAGGCAACCGCCGTATTTCTTACGGCACTCTTGACGGTCAAGAGATACTCTAACGCCGCAGACTGATTCGCAAACTCAATCATGTTTGAGAACGCCGCAATATCAAGAGGTTCACCTAAGTTGGGGATGCTTTCAGGGCCAGGGTCTGTGCTCATGTTCACTCTGACAACAACCTCCTTCGTGATGCGGTTCTACCGAATGATACGGTCTGGTCCGATATGTACAGCCCTATCCGACAAGTACGGTCCTACCCGATAAGTACTGTTCCATCCGACATGTACAGTCCCATCCGACATGTACAGTCCCATCCGACATGTACAGTCCCATCTGACATGTACAGTCCCATCCGACATGTACTGTTCCATCCGACATGTACAGTCCCATCCGACGTGTACAGTCCTATCCGACATGTACAGTCCTATCCGACCAGCTACCCCTGTGGTCGGGCTTCTGTTCGACTATGTTCGTACGTTCGGGCTTGCTCCTGGGTTCGGGCCTGCTCCAGATATGGCTGTAAATCACGGATATCCTGCATAGATTGCGCAATGTCTTGTTCGATGAGCATTTTTAGGTCTTTGTCCGTGACCATCCCATCGATTGCTTTTGCCTTTGCCAAACCAGCGGTTTTCATGTTGAACAGTTCGTGGAGTTCCATCATCTCGTGCGGAGCTAACATCGCCCTAGAGTCCAAATCTTTTCATCTCCATCTCAGTTTCGCCTTCGTTTTGCAGTTTAGCTTGCGTTTGGGAGTTCAGCTTGCGTTGTGGAGTTCAGCTTGTCCTCAACGTAAACCTAGTTGCTTAACCCTGTTGCTTAACCCTGTTGCTTAACCCTCGCCCTGGCGTCTTGTCCAGTGCGCAGTGCAGGTAATGTATATCACGGTAAAGCAAGTCACGTAACGCAAGTCACGTTAAGCAAACGCAAAAGTTTACTTTTGATTGCAGCACGGGCACGTGGTTACAGTGCCCAAATTTGTTGACAAATACGCCGTGTTGGCAGTTTCCGCATGTCCCCGGCAAGGCTCGTCAATCTGAGTTTTATTGATATAATTTCCATAACGCAGACTGCAGAATACGACTGTAAAATGCAGGCCGCAAAAACGTGCGCAGAGGAATCGCTTTGACTACAAAAAAACTAGACCGGAGAATCCCGGAGTCTTTGATTCGGCAAACGACAGGAGAGTTGATGGTGCAGGATGCTGAGAGTTATGTGGGGAGAGTCATTGACAAATTAGCTCCGCATGTCAATGAAGAGGTTGCAGAAACGATACAAAAGTACATGAAAAACCAATTTCCGTTCCTTGGAATGCGAGCACCACAACTCCAACTTCTGACGAAAGAATTAGTAAAAGAAGTTGGACTTCCGGACAAACCTATCTTGCTGCCGGTGGTTCAAGCATTATGGGATCTGCCCGAACGGGAATACCAGTATGTTGGCGTATCGTTGCTCACAAGTAGTGCAGCGGATTTCACCGAAGATGACATCAGCTTGCTTGAGTACACCATCACTCATAAACCATGGTGGGATACTCTTGATGTCATTGCAAAACATCCTGTGGGTACATATTTTACAAAGTTCCCGAACACCTTTGAGACACGTGTGCACACTTGGCTGTCATCCGGTGACATGTGGTTGCAGCGCTCGGCAATCCTGTGTCAGTTGGGCTGGAAACAACGAACCCAAGAGGACGTTCTCTACCGCGCAATTGAGGCATGCATAATATCGAAAGAATTTTTCATCCGAAAAGCAATTGGCTGGGCTCTACGGGAATACTCCAAGACGAACCCCGAGAGTGTGAAATCATTTGTCCGGAGTCATCCTGAGTTATCTGGACTCAGTCAGCGAGAAGCACTGAAGGTCGTCACCCGAAGTCTTCATCGGTAATCGGTAATCGGTAATCGGTAATCGGTAATCGGTAATCGGTAATCAAAAGAACGCCGAACACCCTCGCATTGCCCCCGATGCGTAAGCGCGGCCAAAACAGGTGAATGAGGACTCCCTTACGCGTCCACATTTTCCCTCCGTCTTACAATTTGACTTCCAAATCCCATCACACGCTCAGGCTTTGGCTCCGTTCCGAGTTGGGACGCGGATAGCGAGTCAGGAACGCGTTATTCACCCTGCACCAAACACGTTCAAGTGGAAATAACGCGCTCGTGGCGCGTTATTCACTGAAACTCATCAAAATAACGCGTTCACACGTCACTATCAACTCGAGGTGCGACCATAGCGCTTCCACAGCGCGCTATTTCTTGCTGGCACTATAGATTCAAGTGGAAATAACGCGCTCAGGGCGCGTTATTACAAATTACTGTGCAAAACCAAGGCCACGTCCACGAACGCCGGCGCACCCGCGGTGCCTAAGCAACGCTCAGGCCGGTGATTTCGCTCCCCCTTACGCACCCACGCTGCGTAAGGGGTACTAACTAGTCGACAGCAACTAGTCTACAGCCGTTCGCACTCCCTTACAGGGCGTACCCGTACGCTAAAAAATCAAATGGAAACACGAAGATGGGCTTTCTACCACCTGAGGAGGACCAAGCTCCTCGTATCTACACATACCTCGCTGTCAGCACTTTGCGGCGAGTGTAGAATTCCACACCGTCGCGTCCATTGGCGTGGAGGTCGCCGTAAAACGACTTTTTCCACCCGGAGAACGGGAAAAAGGCCATCGGGGCCGGGACGCCGACGTTTACACCGAGCATTCCTGCGTCCATCTCCTGGCGGAACTTGCGAATCGCAGCGGCACTGTCGGTGAACAAGCACGCCCCGTTGGCGAAGTCGGACTGGTTGGCTGTTGCAATCGCCTCGTCCAGACTGTCCACCCGCACCACAGACAGCACCGGCGCAAATATCTCGTCGCGCCAAATTTTCATGCCAGGCTGAACATCATCGAAAATGGTCGGACCCACAAAGTATCCTGTGCCCGCGGCCTTAACATCGTCTTTTCGGCCGTCACGCACAAGGTGCGCTCCTTCTTGTTCGCCCTTCTCGATATACCCCACGGTCCTCTCGAGATGCGCGCCCCTGATGACGGGACCGAGAAACACACCTTCCTCGAGTCCGTTGCCCATGCGAATCTCGTCTGACGCTGTGACGAGACGACTAACCAACTCGTCCGCAACGTCACCGACGGCCACGACGACGGAGCAAGCCATGCAGCGTTCGCCAGCGGATCCAAACGCGGCTCCGATAATCTCCTTCACCGCCAGGTCGAGGTTCGCATCCGGCATCACAATCGTGTGGTTTTTTGCGCCCGCAAGGGCCTGCACCCGCTTCCCGTTACCGGCAGCCGTTTTGTATACGTACTCAGCCACGGGTTGAGATCCGACGAACGACACCGCCGCAACATCTGGGTGCGAAAGGATGCCGTTCACCGCGTCATGAGCCCCGTGCACGATGTTCAGCACCCCGTCGGGCAAGCCCGCTTCCGCGAACAGCTCTGCCAGACGAATGGCTGACAGCGGTGTGCGTTCGGAGGGCTTGAGCACAAACGTGTTTCCGCAAGCGATTGCAAGTGGATACATCCAGGCCGGAACCATCATGGGGAAGTTGAACGGCGTGATGCCGCCAACAACGCCAACAGGGTAGCGGTAGACACCGGATTCCATGTCAGTCGCAATGTCAGGCAGTTGTGTGCCCATCATGAGGGTCGGCGCCCCCGCCGCAAACTCGACGCACTCGATGCCGCGCTGTACCTCGCCGTACGCTTCCTTGTAACTCTTGCCGTTTTCGACCGTGATGAGCTCTGCGAGCTCTTCCCAGTGGTCAACCAGGAGCTGTTGATATTTAAACAGGATGCGGGCCCGCTTTGGGACCGGGGTCTGGCTCCACAAGGGGAACGCGGCTTTAGCAGCGGCTACGGCCTTGTTCAAATCCTCTTGATTAGACAGTGGCGCGTAGGCAATGACTTCACCTGTGGCGGGATTTGGGACTGCGATGCTTCTGTCAGACGTAGATTCTACCCACTGTCCACCAATGAGATTCTTGACTGTATTGACGTCGGCTGGTGCTGCCATGTGGGCATGCCTCCTCTCAGTGGTTCCATTTGATTTCATCGTCATCGGATGTTCACCAGGCGGTGGCCCTCGGCCCTCATCGGATGTTGTTCACGGCCCCTATCACTGTGTCAGCGATGAACTCAAGCTCGTCATCGTTCACGATGAGCGGTGGGCAGAGCGTCAAAACGTTATTAAACCCGCGCACACTCTCGCCATTCTTGCTAATAAGCAGGCCATTTTGCTTACACTGGCCAATCACCTGACCGAGCAGGCCCGGCGAAGCGGGTGTTCGCGATTCCTTGTCGGTAACGAGTTCGATGCCCGCGAGAAAACCGAAGTTTCGAATGTCACCCACGTTGGGATGGTCTTTCAGCACGTTCAACCGTTCGCGCAAACGGTGCCCTAACTGTGCGGATCTTGCCACGAGATTTTGCTCCTCCATAATAGTCAATGCTTCAAGGCCGACGGCACAGGCCACTGGGTTGCCGCCGAACGTCGTGACGTGTCGGAAGTGACCGTATTCACTGTCATCACGGAAGACCTCGAACAAATCGGCCCGGACGGCCGTCGCCGATAACGGCAAGTAGCCGCTGGTGATGCCCTTCGCCATCGTCACGATGTCCGGTTGCACGCCAAAGTTGTGGTGGCCGAAGTTCTGACCGGATCGGCCGAAGCCGTTGATGACTTCGTCCACAATGAGAAGCACGCCGTACTTGTCGCAAATCTCGCGCACGCGCTGTAAGTACCCTTCCGGTGGGGTGAGGATGCCTCCTCCAGAGATGACCGGCTCGAGGATGACGGCGGCGACAGTCTCCGGGATCTCCCAATTGATGATGTCCTCATAATAATTAGCGCACTCGAGGCCGCACGCACCGGCCTGCTTGCCAAACGGGCAGTGGTAGCAATCCGGAGGCGGCACATGCAGGAACCCGGGTGCAAGCGGCTCGTATTTATACTTGCGCATAAACTGACCCGTCGCAGCGAGGGCGCCCGAAGTGCTGCCGTGGTAGCCCCGGTACCGGGCGATGACTTTATAACGGCCAGGTTCACCATTTTGCTGATGAAACTGGCGGGCAATCTTAAGGGCCACTTCGTTCGCTTCCGATCCGCTGTTGGAATAGAAGATCCGGTAGTCCGACGGATGCTTGAAGGGATGCTGTAAGGGCTGATTGACCGGATGCGTGGGTCGGTCTGTTTGCTCATCCGCCAATGGACCTTGCTCGTGGGACGCAGTAAGTGGACCTTTGAGGACCTGCTCGTTCGGCCCCTTGAAAACCTGCTCGTTTGGCCCCTTGAGCCAGTTATTCAACTTTTCGGCCAAGCGGATAGCTGGTTTATGGGTTTGGCTGAGCGGATAATACGGCATCTCCATCATCTGCGCGTAGGCTGCGTCGGCCAACCGTTTTTGGGAATAGCCCAGGTTGACACACCAGAGGCCCGACATGGCGTCCAGGTAACGGTTGCCCGTTTCGTCTATAAGCCACGGTCCGTCTCCTTTACTAACGACCATCGGGTTCTGACTGGCCTTGTAGGGAACAAGTCCGTGCCAGACGTATTGGCGGTCTTTCTCAACCCACTCGTCGGCCGATAGGCTTTCCGCATCCCCACTCACACTCATACTCGCATCGACACTTGGATGTGTATTCGCAGACGGTTTGTTGAATTCTATTGACATGACGGGCATCCCTTTCTATCTGTTCTGAACATTGAGATACTGAAATCAGCGTACAGGATGGAGCCACAAGGTGTCTATCTCTATTTTAAGCAAGCTCATCACCGTATTCGCACCCCGAATCCTCTCTATCTCGTACCCGGCCCTCTAGTTCGCCCAGAAATTGATGAACAAGGGAGCTTTGCTCCCTTGGGTTCCACGCTAAGGTACTGAATCCGTACTGAATCCGTACTGAATGGGAGATAACGCGCTCGCAGCGCGTTATTTCAACTGAATCCCGTGGCGCCGGCAAGAATAACGCGTTGTAGAAGCGCTACATTGTCACTCCAAGCAAATAGCGTCGTGTGAACGCGTTATTCCGATCCGCTTCAGTTCATAACGCGCCCACAGCGCGTTATTTCCGATCACTCCGATTCAGGCAGGGTCGAATAGCGCGTTCTCAGCTCGCTATGCGCCCGATGACCAATCGGACGTCGGAATCCACCTTGCCACCTTGCCACCTTGCCACCTTGCGCCCCGTCGCCCCGTCGCCCCGTCGCCTTACTCCGAAAGAAAGCGGAGCGCGCTGCGCGCGTACATCTGAGTGGCCTGGACGAGTTCCCCAATCTCAACGAACTCGTCGACATGGTGCGGAATCAGGCGATCACCGGCACCAGTCGTGATAATCGGAACCCCGGCCATGTGCAGGTAGGTGCCATCGGTGGCACCGGGCACACCGTTATACACAGGAGCCCGCCCCGTGATGGCCTGGTACGATTCTGCCACAGCCGCGACAACTGGGTGGTTCCTGTCGGTTTCCGTCCATGGCCGCTCCTCAATGACTTCCATTTCCGCCCGAAAGTCTTTGTCCTCCCGTGACAGGCGTTGCAGGATGTCTTCTATCTGCTGGCGCAGCGTGTCATGCTCTTGACCAGGCACCGTGCGGATGTCGAGCGTCGTTAGACACTGATCCGGCACCACATTAATTTGCGGTTCACCGCTCACCGGTCCGCGCAGGATGGTCGGCGTAATACTCGGCCAACCAAGCAGCGGGCTTTCACCGACGCGATGCTTTTCTTGCCGTTCAAGCTCTTCAAGGGCGACGATGATGCGCGCCATTCGCGTGTTCGGATTGATGCCGGAAAGGGGCATCGCACCATGGGCCATCTTTCCGTACGTCTTGATGACCACGCGCATCGCACCTTTTTGAGTAACACAAATTTGGTTCTCCTCTGGTTCACAGATGATGGCTCCGTCGACGCCCTTCGCCCAGCCGCGCCGGACAAAATCCTTGATGCCGAGCATCATCCCTTCCTCGTCGCAGGGGATACAGAGGAGGACCTTCCCGGAGAACGCATCTCCGCTCTGCTTCAGTGCCTGCACCGCGCTGATTGCTGCAGCCAGGTTCCCTTTTGTATCACATGATCCCCGGCCGTAAATGCGGTTGTTTGAGATGGTGGCGCCGAACGGATCGTAAGACCAGTTGTTCCTGTCACCTGCAGTGACGACGTCAGTGTGACCCTCAAACAAGAGGGTGCGGCCAGGTTTACCAGAGTCGTAAATGGCAATGACATTCGGGCGGCCCGGCACGACTTCCTCGTAATGGACAGTAAGGCCGATGTCTTTCAGATAGGATTGCAGAAAACGTGCGACCCGCTCTTCATTCGCACCGGCGAGCTCTGGGTTGTAGACACTTGGAATCGACACGAGTTGCCGCGTGAGATTGACCAGCTCCTGCTCATCGACGAAGGACGCGACAGTATCAATCGACATGTTGTAAACCTCCTCACATTCCTGCGGGGCCTTATGCCCGTCGCGGTCTCAGGTCCCGCCAGGCAGGCAGCCCAGGGACACCCTCCGCAGCTTTCACAGCCCGAAGGACCGCTTGTGCCAGCACTTCAGCGGACAGCGCCCCCACCACATCTGTCATCGCGTCGACGTGACCCGTGGCAACAGCGAACACCGTGTCGCCGTCGTGCATGGTGTGGATAGGGAAGATGGTCCGGGCGAGTCCATCGTGGGCCATCTGGGCGACTTTTGTGGCCTCAGATTTGGTCAGTTTGGCATTACTGGCAACGACGGCGATGGTGGTGTTCGTACCAGGCATCAGTCCGTGGTCGCCTCTCCGGTCAGGGCTGGCGAAGCGGGTGAGTAACTCCGTCGCTGATAAAATAGCGTCATTCTCATCACGCGCCCCTGCAATCCAGGCTCCGGTGTCTGGGTCGCGCACGTTTCCGACGGCGTTGACTGCGACAATCGCGCCTACCACAAGGCCGTTTGGCAGTGTGATAGATGCAGACCCGAGTCCACTTTTCATCGCCGAAAACGGACCAGCCAACTTTCCTACGGTTGCGCCGCAGCCTGCCCCGACATTTCCCTCTGCCACTGGCCGAACGGGGTCTGTGTCTGCACGCAAGGCTGCCTTGTAGCCCATGTCGGCGTTTGGGCGGACGGAGGGGTCGCCGCAAGCGAGATCGAACAGGACAGCAGCCGGTACAATCGGCACAACGCCGACGCCAACATTCAAACCGACGCCTTGTTCCTCGAGATAGCGCATGACTCCGGACGCGGCGTCGAGACCATAAGCACTTCCGCCGGTCAAGCAGATGGCGTGAACCTCACTCACGAGGTTGACCGGGTCGAGCAGGTCTGTTTCACGTGTTCCGGGGGCCGATCCGCGGACATCAACCCCGGCCACCGCCCCCCCTTTCATCAGGAGGACGGTGCAGCCGGTGAGGCCAATCGCATCGTCCGCGTGGCCCACTCGAATTCCAGGCACATCGACAATCGTGTTCGTCATTGGCCGACGCTTTCGTCACTGACGATTTCATCCGAAATCTTCGATTTCTTGTTCCGCGAGCCGAGTTTCATCCACCCGGTGACGACAGCGAGAGTCACGATAACCGAGACGATGGCCTCCGGAAGTCCGTTGACAAATGCGACAGTGAGCGCGACTTTCATTGGCATATAACCGCGAATGACAGCCATACCAAGCACCAGGACGGTGTTGGTGGCTGCACCGATGAACCCGGCAGTCCCGATGGCCACATACGGGTTCCAACGTCTCAGGCCAACATAGACGAAGTACGCGGTCACACCGATGAACAGCCGCGGCAGGATGGAAACGAGCGGGTCTTTAAAAAGTGGAACCGTTGCTCCGAGGAACGATGACATCCCGAAAATGAAGCCGATGACGACCCCAACAGGCCACCCTTCCATGACAGCGCCGATAATTGCTGGTACGTGCATAATGGTTGCATTGCCGGCCGCTGTCGGCACGGGGATGTAACCAAGCCGGGTGACGCCAAGCAGAATTGCAATCGCACCAAGGACACCTGCAACAACAACCTTCCGTACAGTTAATCCTTTTTCCACTGGTGTTCCCTCCTAATAATTTTGAATATTTAAAATTGATACGGTAAGAACAAGAGTGCCGCCGAGAACGCAAGTCCGACAATCAATGCGATGGCATCAGCCGCCGTACCGCGATATTTGCGAAACGCGGTTCGGGATGCCGCCGGGACGTAACCGCGCGCCTCCATCGCAAGCACGAGGTCTTCCGCCCTAGCCAGGGCCACGTTAAAGAGCGGAATAATGAGCGGGAACATATCCCGCGTCCGCTGCAGAATGTTCCACCATCGACCGGTGCCAAACTCTGCGCCGCGCGATGCCTGAGCTTTCATTAGCTTCTCCATCTCCATGGCAAAGGTCGGCACAAAGCGCACAGCAATGGTCAGAATGAGCGCAAATGCATGGACCGGCACTTTTACTTTTGCGAGCGGTCGCAGCAACGATTCCGTTGCATGCGTTAGTTCCGTCGTTGAGGTACTTAGGGTCAGTACGCTGGCCACGAAGATGATCTCGATGAAACGCATCGTCGAAACCACAACCATCTGCACACTTGCGCTGGTGATGGTAACGAAACCAGAGTGCCAGTACACGTGCCCGCTATGACCGACCCCGCCGCCGTAGAACAACAACTGCAACAAGGCAAGGACGATGATAAACGGGATGGCTGGCTTGACGCCGGACATTCCGTAGGACATCGGAATCTTTGAGACGGGGAACAAGACAGTGCAAAACACGACCGCAATGATGTTTGCCAGGTATGACCCACAGAATGACATCGCCAAAATGAGGATACAAAACGTGAACAGCTTGTAACGCGGGTCCCACTTGTGGATGAATGAGTTCGCAGGCACATACTGCCCGATGGTGATGTTGCGCGTGAGCTCGAACTCTGCCACTTAACTCACCTCCCTGCCAGTTAAAATGTCGGTGATTTGTGCCGCAACCTCCGGCACTTGAAACGGACCGAGTTCAACCCTGTAGCCGCTGTCTTTCAGGCGGCGTAAAATCTCTACGCCTTCCGGAGCCCCCACTTCGTACTGCGTCAACTCTTCAATCGACGCAAACAGCTCACGCGGTGTACCGGTGTAAACCACATTTCCATCAGCCATCACATAGACCCGCTTTGCCAGGTACGCGACCTCTTCCATGTTGTGCGAAACAAAAACCACCGTCATGCCTTGCTCTTCATTCAAAGCCTTAATGCGGGCAAGGAGGTCTTTGCGTGACTTCGGGTCAAGTCCCGCAGTCGGCTCATCAAGCACCAACACCTTCGGCCGCAAAGACAGTACGCCGGCCAAGGCGACTTTGCGCTTTTGCCCGCCGCTGAGGGCATACGTCTCGCGGTCCTTCATGCCATGGAAGTCGAGTCCGACCACTTCCATCGCCCATTTCACTCGTTGCGCGACCTCTTTCATCGGCAATCCCTGTTTGATGGGCCCGTACGCGATGTCATCGCCAATTATCTTCTCAAATATCTGGTCCTCCGGGTTCTGGAACACCAGCCCGACTTTGCGGCGCACCGCTTTGCGGTCGACCTTTGCGTTTGCAAGGTTAACCCCGTCGATGACAACCGTTCCGGTCTGCGGAATCGACAGGCCGTTGAAGTGTTGAATGAGGGTGGATTTTCCCGATCCGGTGTGCCCAATGATAGCCACGCACTCTCCCTCGTCGATACGGATGTCAATTCCCTTCAACGCGTGGTGCGACAGCGGTGTCCCCGCGAGATAGGTATGTTCAAGCCCTTTGACTTCGATGATGCTCATGCGCTCGCCCCCATCTGCGTGACGGCTTGGATGGGCCCGCAATCGCCTGCCTGTGACCATGCCTGCGACCCTGCCTCTGTGCTCATGCTCTCGCCCCCATCCGCCGTTCCACTTGCATCAACCGCTCTACCTCGTCGATGACCTCTGTCCGGGAGATAAGGTCGGCTCGAAACTGTGGGACTACTTCGTGGACCGCCCTCGCAATCTGATTCGATTCCGGGATGTCGAGTTGCAGTTGCTCCAACACCTCGTGCTGCGCAAAGATCTCACGCGGTGTGCCTTCGAGCACCACCTTGCCGGCTTCCATGACGATGACCCGGTCCACCTCGGCCACTTCCGACATGTGATGTGTGATGGTGACAATCGTCATCCCCTGCTGATGAAGGCTCCGTACCACGCCAAGGATCTCCTTGCGACCGAAGGTGTCAAGCATACTCGTCGCCTCATCAAGCACCAAGCACTCCGGCCGCATCGCGAGGATGCCCGCAATCGCCACTCGCTGTTTCTGGCCGCCAGAGAGAAAGTGCGGCGGGCGGTTGCGAAATGCCTCCATGCCGACAGCCTGCAACGCTTCGTCTACTCTGGCTTTCATCTGTGCCTGTGGGACGCCGAGGTTCTCGAGGCCAAAAGCCACGTCGTCTTCCACAATCGTTGCTACGAGCTGATTGTCCGGGGATTGGAACACCATCCCGACGCGCCGCCGGATGTCGAGCTTTTTCTCCTTGTCCTTTGTGTCCATCCCATCCACGAGGACCACGCCAGACTCTGGAATCAGAATGCCGTTTAGGTGCTTGGCGAGTGTAGACTTGCCCGATCCGTTGTGGCCGATGACGGCTACGTACTCTCCCTCGTAGATGGTCAGCGAGATGTCCTGAAACACCGGGATTTTCTGCTTGCCACCGAGCGTGTAAGAGAACGAAACCTGTTGTAACTCGACCATCGGCTTTCTCTGTTTCATACGCATCTCCCACCGTCGACCTCGAGATGGACGCCGGTGATGAGGGATGCGTCCTCGGATGCCAAGAACAGTGCAGCCTGTGCGATGTCCATCGGCTGTGCCAGGCGCCCCATTGGAATGGTAGAGAGAAACTTTTCCCGCCCCTCTTCAATATCACCGCTGCCGATAAACTTGTTCAGCATCGGCGTGTCGGTTGCAACCGGGTTGATGGCATTGACACGAATGCCGTACGGTGCGAGTTCGAGCGCAAGCGATTTTGTCAGCGCAATCACACCGCCCTTCGACGCGGCGTATACATTCAGCCCCGGTCTCGGCCTGACCCCCGCTGTAGACGCTGTGTTTAGGATGACACCGTGCCCAGCCTTTTTCATGACTGGCACCACCATCCGCGATCCGAGGAAGACCCCCTTCAGGTTGACTGCCATCATCTTGTCGTAATATGCGTCACTGACTTCCTCAATCGGCGTGAAGGCCATCGGCAGACCGGCGTTGTTGTAGAGGACATCGATGGTCCCAAAAGACTCGACCACGCGCTGCACCATGCCCTCCACTTGGCCGGCATCGGTCACGTCGACAGGAACAAAAACGGCCTTGCCGCCGCTTGCAGTGATTTGGGCCGCGACCTGTTCGCCCGGTGAACTCGGCAGGTCGGCCACGGTCACAATCGCACCCTCCTTGGCGAACAACTCAGCTGTTGCCTTCCCCATGCCGGAAGCAGCACCCGTGATGATGGCAACTTTGTCTTGCAGACGCATGTGAAACTCCCCCCTCACTGTTGGTACGTACCCTGCATTTTGGTACTTAGCCTTCGGTGCTGTACGCAGCCTGCGTTGTTGGTACGCAGCCGCGTGTTGGTACGCAGTCTGGGTTGTTGCGCAGCTACAGCTGCGCTTCGTCAATCACCAGAACCTTCAGATGTGTCATCGACTCGATCGCGTAGCGTGGCCCCTCTTTGCCGAGTCCGCTGTTTTTCAGACCGCCATATGGGGCCAAATCGGATCGGAAGGTAGATGTATCGTTGACAATGACACCACCGTAGACGAGTTCACGCCAGGCCTTCATGATGTTTGGCATCGACTGGGTGAAGAGCCCCGCGTGCAGACCATACGGTGTATCGTTGGCGATGGCAATGGCTTCGTCGATGTCTTTGAAGGGAATCAGTACAGCCACCGGTGCGAATACCTCCTCGCGGCAGACCTTACTGTCGATGGGAGCATTGACGAGCACCGTTGGCTGGAAGAATGCGCCGTTGCGCTCGTTGCCGCACAGGACCTGTGCACCTGCGTTAACCGCTTCGGCGACCCACTGTTCTGCACGGATGGCTTCTCGCTCACTAATCATGGGGCCGACATCAGTATCCGGTTGGTAGGGATTGCCGACTTTCAGGTTTGTGACGACATTCAGGAACTTCGGTAGAAATGCATCCCAACATCCGTCTTGAACCAAGATTCGCTGGACGGAGATACACGCCTGACCCGCAGCAGTGAATGCCCGTGCGCCGCAGCGGAGTGCCGCGAGATGCAAATCGGCATCGTTGCAGACGATGTTCGGTGAACTGTTGCCAAGCTCGAGCACGACAGGGCGCAGTCCCGAGTGTTCTTTGATGTACTGACCAATTCGGGCGCTTCCAGTGAAGGTGTACATCTGAATCTTCGGGTTTGCGAGGAGGGCATCGCCCGCTCCTGGACCGCCCTGAATCACCTGCACGTGACCCTCCGGCAGACCGCACTCGTGCAGACCCTGGACCATCCGCACCGTGCTGAACGGCGTATTTGGTGCTGGCTTGATGACAATGGTGTTCCCGGATGCAATCGCCGGGGCAATCTTGTGAGAGGCCAGCAAAAATGGATAGTTGAAAGGTGTAATGGCGCCGATGACCCCTTTCGGAAACCGGGCAGCAAACCCCGTTTTGCTCTCGGCACCGGGGATGCTCGACAAGGGCAGAACCTCACCGCCGATGCGTTTTGCTTCCTCGGCAGACAACAGATAAGTATGGTAGGCTCTGTCGACTTCCACCTTTGTATCCTTATAGGTCTTGCCAACCTCGGCAATGAGCAATTGAATGAGTTCAGACTCGTGCCTGCGGATCCACGCACTCATCTTCAGCAAGATTTCATAGCGTTCAAAGGAAGATAACGGCCGCTCACGAAACGACACGTCGGCGGCGTTGATGGCAGCATCCACCTGTGAAGGGGTTGCTTCTGCCAGCGTGCCCAACACGTCACCTGTGTACTTGTCAGTGACCTGCACAGAATCCCCATTCATCCACTGGCCGTCAATGAACATTGCTGGCCCGTGCCAAACGGTCGGGCTTACGGTTATCGGACTGGCGTTAATCACAGACTCTGTCACACACACTCACCTCCTGTACTGCTCTCTTGCACTGCTCTCTTGCACTGCTCCCCTGTACTGCTCTCCTGTACTGCTCTCCTGTACTGCTCTCCTGTACTGCTCTCCTGTACTGCTCTCCTGTACTGCTCTCCTGTACTACTTTCGTACATTACTCTGGTATATTACTTGTCCGCTGCTTGCCGTTGCCTGTCTCGCGTCCTGCCAGATGTGGCCCAGAATTATATACAGATATTCTATATGATTCTGATAATTTAATATATTTATGGACGGCATCCCCAACGTCCTTTGTCGAAGATTTTCCTCCGAAGTCGGGTGTCGAGGCCTCCCCCCGCTCTAATGTCTGTTCAACGGCCGCCATAATGCAGTCTGCCGCCTCCTGTTCGCCTAGAAACTCCAACATCAACGCTCCGCTCCAGATGGCTGCAATCGGATTGGCAATGCCTTTGCCAGCAATGTCGGGTGCAGACCCGTGTACCGGTTCGAACATCGAAGGGTACTTCCGTTGCGGATTGATGTTCGCAGAAGGCGCAATCCCAAGCCCACCGACCAGCACGGCACTGAGATCCGTTAAGATGTCGCCAAACAGGTTCGACGCCAGTACGACGTCGAGCGTATGCGGGCGATTGACCAAATACGTCGTCAGTGCGTCGACATGATACAAATCCACTTCGACATCCGGATACTCGCCGGCTACGTCCCGGACGACCCTATCCCAAAATGGCATCGAGTAGTTCATGGCGTTGGACTTTGTGGCCACCGTCAAATGTCCCCTCCTCGATCTCGCTAAATCGAGCGCGTATCTCGTAACGCGTTCCACACCGGATCGGGTGAAGACACTTGTCTGAATGGCAAGCTCCCCAGGATGACTCTGGTGCAGCAACCCGCCGACGTTCGCGTACTCTCCTTCAGTATTTTCGCGGACAACCACAAAGTCGATGTCCTCATTGGTCCGAAGTGGAATGGGTACGCCTCGTAGGCGCTTCGCCGGGCGGTAGTTCACATACTGCTCGAAGCGATGTCGAATGGGAAGAATCAGCTCCCAGACGGAAACATTGTCCGGAACGGTGGGGGCGCCGACAGCTCCAAAGTAAATCGCGTCAAAGTTGCGCAACACTTCAAGTCCGTTGTCTGGCATCATCTTGCCGGTCTCCAGGTAGTAGTCGCAGCCCCAAGGCAGGTGTGTCCACTCCACGGAAAAACTGCCTAGCAGGTGCGTGACTTCGTCAATCACACGAATGCCTTCGGATATCACTTCGGGGCCGATGCCGTCACCGCCGATGACCGCTATGCGATACTCGTGCATAGTCACCCTCCCTCCGTTTGCTGTACAGATATCGCGAACTCTTTGCTGTACACTTATTGCATCCTATGTGCTCTACACTTATCGCATCCTATTTGCTGTACCCCTATCGCATCCTATTTGCTGTACACATGATGCAACTATCGTGCCATCACTTGCATCAGACAGAGGATATTATTGAAATATTAACGAAAGTTTGTGCGACGTCTGTGGCATTTCTCGTTCATCTCCTCTTTCTCTCTATCGATGGGGCGGTGTCGTTTCGGCGGAAAATTGAGGTGTTTGAGGACCTTAATGCAGGCAACGTTGCAGATATGGATGCACATGTCGCATCCATGTTGCAGTGATGTTTCACACTGGTTGCAACACCACATCGAGAATGCGATGGCGCAGATTGTCCGCGTCATGGCGAACCGATATCGCGATGATGTCGATCCTTGGACCCAATACCTCGTGTTGAACCGACCGCGATAACGCTAAGGACAGGTACGACAGTCTGTTCACATCGAGATATCTCCGTCTAACCAACCTTGTGCCCTCAGTCGTTTTAATCTGCGCCAAATCGTTGTTCGGTGAACGCCCAGTTGTTCTGCGCATGCAGATACGCTGTGCGTACGTTCGTAAATAGATACAAGCTCTTTGTCCTCCGGACGAAGTTCACGCGCTTGAGACGGCCAGAGCGGTGCGTGCGGCGAGTGTGGTGAATACGGTGAATACGGTGAGCGAGACTCGTGGACTGGTTGCGGCGAGTGAGGAGAATGAGACTCCTGAGGTGGGTGCGGCGAGAGTGATGAGTGATAGGCGGAGGGCCATCGCGTGGTTAGGTCAAGTTCCGTATACAGGGCATTCTCAACCCACGTCGATGTGACCTCACCATGTTCGCGCGTGACAATCAGGGCCCGCTCGACAATGTTGCGAAGCTCACGGACATTCCCTGGCCAGTCGTGATGAAGCAGTTGTTGCATGGCTCCTGCACTTATATGGACATTTTTCTTGTTGTACTTTACCGCGAACTCTTTCAGAAATTCACTGACCAGCGGCGGAATGTCCTCGCGTCTGTCGCGTAGTGGCGGCACATGCAAGCTGAGGACAAAGAGGCGGTAGAACAAATCGGATCGAAACTTGCCTTCGGCAACAAGTCGTTGCAGTGGTTGGTTGGTCGCTGCAACGATGCGCACATCCACGGGGATGGTCGAACGGCCTCCCACACGAAGAATTTCATGCTCCTGAAGCACGCGTAACAATCGAGTCTGGAAGGACACCGGGACCTCGCCAATCTCATCGAGAAACAATGTTCCACCGTGCGCTATTTCAAATAACCCTTCTTTGCCGCCCTTCTGTGCCCCCGTGAATGCACCTTCGTCATAGCCAAACAGTTCACTTTCGAGCAATGTTTCCGGCAAGGCTGCACAGTTTACCGCGACAAATGGGCCTTTTGCACGAAGACTGGCGTTGTGAATGCCTTGCGCGAACATCTCTTTGCCTGTCCCGGATTCACCTGTAATGAGGACGGTTGCATCCACCTGACCGCATTGATATGCATATCGGACAGCGCTCTTCGTAAGTTCGGAGTCGGCAACGATATCTCCCAGTTTAACCTTTGCCTTAAATGCCCCTTCGCTCAGCCGCTTGCGGATGGTTTGTTCATAGCGCTGCAGTTGCGTAACGTCTTGAAAGGTGGAGATGGCGCCGACGAGTTGTCCACTCACGAAAATCGGAGCACGGTTCGCAGCAACACGTCTGCCATTAATGGAGATGACATCTTCTATCTCCACCTCCTTTTGCTCCAGAACACGCGTCAAGCCCGCTGTGGGATTGAACGATACGAGTTCGCGCCCAATGGCCGATTCCACAGGAACACCAAGCACCTCAGACGCTTTACGGTTGAAAACATGGACAACTCCGGCCTTGTCTACGCAAATAATTCCATCGTGAGAGTAGCTGATGGCCGCGCGGTAAAACAGCGAGCTGTTTGCCTCATAATCGAGGCCCAGTTGGACGTAGTCGAATATTTCGGTCAAGCGGGACACGAGTTCATCGGCGTCCGTGTAGGAGACAACATGGACGTGTGCATCATCCGGGGTGTCTTTGACTTCCCCTTGCACATCCTGTCTATCGGTGTGCCTTTGACTAGGGGACTGTTCCTGCTGCAGCCTCAAAGGCAAAAGGACAACCGTTTGCTGACGGTGTGTCCGTTTGCCAATGGAACACCGACTGTCTGTAACCACCAGTTGAACACTGTGAACGGCTGCTCGATCCAAGCCAACGTTCGACGTCGCCCCCGATCCGATGTCTCCTCCTGGCAAAGACTCTTCACATTGAATATTCCATCCTTGCCGACGCGCGAGATTCATCACAAGTTCACGCACCGCTTCGTCCTGAATGTGAATTCCGATGAGCACAAAAATCCTCCTTCCTTTGAAACGGTTCTAATATTTTTAATGACTCATAATGACCCACATTATGACCCACATTGACCTCTATTCACCTTGATGAATGACCTTTATTAACGCGCCTTGTGAATGAGCCTTGTGAATGAGCCTTGTTGACTACCTGTATTGATGGCTTGTTTTATCGATGTAGTTTGTCCACCTGCATTGACAGAATATACTGACGAAACATCCCGATATGGTTCCATGATTCCAAGACGCGAACGCAATTCGAGTGGCACGATTCCAAGTGGTATGATGATAGAGAATGACCATAAAGGAGTGTCGATAAAGATGTCCGTATTCGATGCAACGGAGTGCCCAAAGTGCGGCCAGACCGCATTTCACCGCTTTCCGATGGCGGTTGCGATGCCGGGTGTTATCAAACCAAAACATGGTGAACTGAAATTTGAACCGAACCAGTCCTTCATCGTACGGCCGTTTTACTGTGAAAGCTGCCAGTACGTCGAATTCAAGCATGAGACTTCGCATAGCATCGAGATCTAAAACTTTACCACGCGGAGATACCGGAGACGGAAGGCGACATCGGTTGTCGACCGTCTCATTTTTTCTGCCCGCCTAAATGCCGAGACTGGAGGGACACTTCGGATTATACCCGTTCGCTGCGCCATCGCTATCGCAATGCAGTGGACTGACGCGAATTTTCGGTAAATGCCCCTTGATATTACCTATTCTCGCGGACAGCTTCACGAACTGCAAGATACGTATGGTTGGTTATTCGGAAAACCAGGGCACGTACCGGTCGAGCACAGAGCGAGGGTGGCGGACTGCCGTGGGGCACTGGCATCGGCACTGGGGTACCGATTACCGATACTGGGTACCGACGCTGCCACCGGTGCTTCGCCAATAACGCGTCGTGAAAGCGCTATTTGGCACCGCCCAACTTGGCGGGCAAGGAAATAGCGCGTTGTGGACGCGTTAAGTGCTTCGTCTGCGACATTAGCGCCGTGCGAAGTCGCTATTTACTGGCAGAGAAGGATATAACGCGCTCACAGCGCGTTATTTCCGTTTATCCTTAGCCAGCACAGGGGAAATAGCGCGTTGTGGGCGCGCTATCGCCTGCCGGGGACTCATAGAGCCCGGCAACAGCGGCTGGGCAGACATGGTCTAGGCGGCTGGCACGCGGCTGGGCAAAACCCGCCTGGGCGCCTGGCGCACGGCTTCGCCAATAACGCGTCGTGAAAGCGCTATTTGGCACCGCCCAACTTGGCGGGCAAGGAAATAGCGCGTTGTGGACGCGTTAAGTGCTTCGTCTGCGACATTAGCGCCGTGCGAAGGCGCTATTTACTGGCAGAGAAGGGTATAACGCGCTCGTAGCGCGTTATTTCCTTTCATACTTACCCAGCACAGGGGAAATAGCGCGTTGTGGGCGCGCTATCCTCTACACACGGGCTTGTGGGAGCAAGAACCTTGCCAAAACTGACGGTGGGTTAAGCATGGTCCGCCCGGTGGTTGCCCGGTGGTTGCCCGGTGGTTGCCCGGTGGTTGCCAGGTGGTTGCCAGGTGGTTGCCAGGTGGTTGCCCGGTGGTTGCCAGGCGGTTTGATTACTACGACGCCTACTGCCCCATACCGTTGGTTGTACCACCGGCTCCGGGCCCTGTGCCGGTTCCCGCCCCGGTGCTGTTACCGCTGCCGCCGCTGCCTGTCCCGCCATTGCCTCCGCCGCTAGTGGTGTTCCCCGTACCCGTACCGGCGCCAGAGCCGGTTCCGGTTCCAGTTCCACTGCCGCCACCAGTGCCGTTCCCGGTTGTACCGTTACCCACCGTGTTTCCAGTGCCAGGGCCCCCTACACCGCCACCGGATCCTGAGGCCCCATTGTTTGCGCCGCCTGTACCGCCGCTCCCATTCGCCGGGTTCTGCCCACTGGCGTTAACGGACAAAGTAATGGTCGCGGGGTGACCAATCAGTTGCCCTGTCGACGCATCCACCGCCTGTACAGTGTAGGTGTAACTGCTGCCCACCGTGACAGACGTGTCAGTAAACGTCAGGTTTGACGTTTGCCCGATTTGAACCGGTGCACTCGCTGAGCCATTCGTTCCGCCTGCAGAGGCGTTCGAACCATTAGACGATCCGTTCGACCCATTCGCCGATTGGTTCTGGCCCGCCGCCACATCAGCCCGCGAGATAATGAACTTGGCCCGCCCAGCCAAATCCGAGTTCCACGTCAACTGCACGCCACCAGCTGTCGAATTCCAGGTCGCCTGGAGGTTTGTGACCGCATTCGGGTCGTTCGTGTTTGGCGACGTTGGTGTAGTTGCACCCTGGAAGGTTTGCGGTGCCCGCCCCTGTTCCGCTAGTTGCACAATGTCGCCAAAAATCTGCGAGCACTGGTACGACGGTGCGCCGGTCATGTGATACGCCGGTGAGGATGCGTCGTAGTTCCAGCCCATATAAATGGAACCCACCATATTTGGCGTATAGCCGTCAAACCAGGCTACCCGCAACCACCCTGGGTGCGATCCGGTGAGGCCCTCGTCATACTGCACCGTCCCTGTTTTTCCAGCCACGCCCCAACCCGGCACTGCAGCGCCGGTACCTGTCCCGTAGTAGACCACGTCTTGCATCATGCTGGTCATCGTGGCCGCCGTTTGAGGGGACATGATGCGCTTCGCCGCCGGGTGAAACGCATAAATCTCCTGGCCAGTCGGATTGACGATGCGGCTAATCAAGTGCGCTTGCTGCTGAATCCCCTGATTATCAAACGCCTCGTAGGCCTGTGCCATCTGCACCGCGTTGACACCGTTTTGCATACCGCCAATAGCAATGCCAAGGTGTGTCTGATCTTTCGCCGTAAACTGGATACCGTCCTGTTCCGCGAATCGAACACCGGTTGGAATACCTATCTTCTGCAGCAGCGAAACGGCTGCGACATTCTCTGAATGAGCAAGTGCGTATCGCGCGGTCACTTGAGTCGGTTGATTCGGTTCGTCATTGTGCGGGAAGTATCCACCGCCAAAATTATGCGGCTGGTTGTCAAGAATGGAGTTCGGCGTGATGGTGCCGTTCTCGATTGCCGGGCCGTACTCCAGGATTGGTTTGATGGACGATCCCGGTTGTGCGTTCTCGTACGCGCGGTCCAGCCCCCGTGCCGCCGTTGCATTCCGTGCACCGGCGGCGCCGATGATGCCGCCTGTCGACGGATCGACAAAGACTGCAGCGGCAGGCACAGGCTCCCCGTTGACCGGCGTTGCAAAGTGGGACCCATGTTGAAACACCTGTTCAATCGCCGACTCCACTTGCGGATCAATGGTGGTGTAGACCTTGAGGCCGCCTTGGGTCAGTAACTGGCTGTTGATGCCGTTTTTATCCGCGTAATCCATCAAAAACTGGGCAAACAGCGGATGCTGTGTCCATATGTCCCCAGGTAAGGGATGTGACGAGACGCCAAGCGGCAACTTCTCGGTCGCCTTCGCTGTTGCTTCTGTGATGTAGCCGTATTTCGCCATGTTCTCAAGGACCTGATTCCGTCTGGTCATGGCGGCGTGTGGGTGTTGCAGCGGATCGTACGCGCTGGGTGCCTGAGGCAGTCCAGCCAGCAACGCTGCTTGCGCCAAAGTCAATTTGTGCGGGCTCTTTGACAAGTCAATCCCGAAGTACTTCAGCGCTGCCTCTTTCACGCCCGTGGTGCCTTCGCCGAGGTAGACCCGATTGAGATACATTGCGAGGATGTCCTGTTTGCTGAAATAGCGATTGATTTGCACACCGAGCAGAATCTGATTAAATTTGCGGCTGAACGTCTTCTTGTCTGTCAAATATACAATCTTGGCCAACTGCTCTTGGATGGTACTACCGCCTTGCGCAAGGTGCCCGCTCCACAGGTCAACGAAGGCAGCGCGCAGGATGCCTTTGACGTTGATGCTGGAACTGTTCCAAAACGTGTGATCTTCTGTCGCCACAACCGCGTTTTGCAGGTTCTGCGGAATGTCAGAGTACGGTACATCCGATCCGCCAGGTGCAGCGATGGTTGCATATTGGTGCCCGTATTTGTCGTAAATCACCGTCGGTGTGTTTGACGGTGTGAGCTTTGATGCGTCAAACGGCGTCAACTCGACGAGTGCCGTAAACACACCGACAAAGATAGCTGTCGCTGCAACGAACAACAGTAGAACGCGTATAAGGTATTTCGAGAATTTTCTCTGTGACGCAGCGGCTTTCCCTGACCTCGCCGATCCATTTCGACCGGATCGACTTGAGCTTGCTGGTTTTCCTGGTCTTGCTGGCTTTTTTTTGGTCACCTGATATCACCTAATTTTGTGGCATGTTTTCATATTCACGGGTATCAGCCTGCCAGTAGCGGACTCCATCCATCATAGCCAAGTTGACCGACTATAGCATACGTGTCGATGGATATGATTCAGGGGGGCATGTTGAGAAAACACGTGAAACGAAGCCTTCTGACATGGAGAGGGCTCAGGAGACTGCAGGAAACCGTATTACGGCCAAATTAGCGACTTTCAGTGCGATGCGGACGGCTGTTTGCCTCAATCAGGTGCATAATGCGTGCTGTGTCTCGAGGTGAGAGCGTCCTGTCCGCAACCTGATGGCCAATCAAGCTGTTTAACCCCTGAAGCTGCGTAACCAAGAACTCATGCCCCCGCTTCCCTTGTCTTTCACGGGACTTCCGTTCTTGAACGCGTGGGCTAGCAGCTTCACCGCGTGGGCTAGCAGCTTCACCGCGTGGGCTGGCCGCTTCACCGCGTGGGCTGGCCGCTTCACCGCGCATGCTTCCGGCATGAACGAGTGAGCTCGCAGCACGCTTTCTTTCCGGTCCGAAATTTCGAACGTCCCGTACCGTAGCGTTACGGTTGGTAAAACAGAGCACACCTGTGATGTTGGTTGTCACACCATGTTCCACAAGCATTGTTTCTAGCAGCGTGTGATGATGGTGCATTTGTTCCATAGGATCGTGATAAGTACCCTTGACACTCCTAGCCACTCCATCATTCGATATCACAATCTCTCCAGCCCAGTTCTTTGTCTCAATGTGAAAGACGCCGTTGGGTCCGATAACAACGTGATCGAACTCATGAACACGTCCCCGGTGATGCAGAAAGAAGCGATGGAGGACACGGTATCGTCCCCCGAGTTTTGCGAGTTCATTGGCCGTTTCTGCCTCCCCCAACAGTCCCGCTGCGTCCTTCGACTTTTGAATTCCCGCTAGCTTAGCACGGAAGAACACAGCTCGCAGTAATCCGAACACGATGAGAACGGCGGATAGAATTCGGATGGGGAGCAAGAGCGCGGGAAGCCAGCTAGCGCTGCTCGCCCACAACGGATGACTGAACGTATCCCTGCTTGACGATAGTAGAACACTGAGAATCAGCATTACCACACCAAAAATCGCTATTTTAGAGACAAAGCGTGGACGTGGACCTGGACGTAGACCTGACCGACGCTTTCGCTGGAATTTGCTCATTCGCGTAGAATCCCCCGAAAATGCGTTTTTAGATTGCGTGAGTAGAACTAGTATACTCCTAAACGCTCACGAACTCGGGATCCGTCTGGATTCTCTCGGGTTTCTCCGCGGGTTCCCTCGGTTCCCACCTGAGTTTCGTTCCGGTTTTCCTCCTAGAGTTCGGTGAGGCTCGGGCCAAGTTCTCGCTTCCACGAGCCCACGGTCAGTCGATAGCGCGCCCACAACGCGCTATTTCCCCTGTGCTGGCTACGTCTAAATGGAAATAACGCGCTGCGAGCGCGTTATACCCTTCTCTGTCAGTGAATAACGCGTTCGCACGGCGCTAATATCGCGGACGAAGCACTTAACACTTCCACAACGCGCTATTTCCTTGTCCGCCAAGTTGAGTAATGCCAAATAGCGCTTTCACGGAGAGTGTCTATTAACAGGAGCCGTAAGGCTCCTGTTTTCCTTTGTTAGGGAATTTTTTGAAGGTAATTGGATACAAATGGTTGAATTTTGGTTGCTAACCTTGGGTTTCCCACGCTCAATTCCTCCATTTTTGCTTCCTTTTCCACTTTAAAGGCAGACGGGGGCCTCTAACGGCTTACCTCGGTTCAATAACTCCTTCACCATTACCTTTACATTGACCACCATAGAGGTAATCTTAACGTCGATCCGCAACTTGCTACGACCACGGGTTCGGGGCTTTCCGAGTCCGTGGTGACGTTTCATTTCGTTATTGGTGCGCTCAATTTCGTATCGAGCTCGAAGTGCCTCTTGACCCTCCTGGCTCGCATTGTACTTCTTTGCCTCCTGAATCAGTTCCCAGTAGTCACTCACGAACACAGTACGTCCCTTTGCATGGTCGGTGCACTGCGCACGTAAAGGGCATGCTGTGCAATCCTCTTCAGCAAATCCATGTTGTGTACCCTTAGATTGCTTAATGTGGTTCTTTCGGACTGACGTGTACCCACCAGGACACACGACCACGTCACGTTCCGGTATGTATGTGAAGTCTTCAGCTCGAAATGCCTTTCCGGACGGGTTCGTGAATTTGGGCAACGGTGCCGTTAGAAGGATATGTAGTTCCTTGGAGAGCTTGTCGCGATTCTCAGCATTTCCGTAAGCTGAGTCTGCCACTACTTCCTTGGGACGCTTGTCGAACTCATCCACCACAGCCTTTACAACCGACTCCAGTGCAATTCCATCTACTTCATTACCAGGGATAGGCTCCGCATTGAGGACTAGGTGAGAGTTGGCCGACTCCACGACTTGTGTCTTATCGCCAATAAACGCCAGCTTTTTGGACTTGTGCCCAACACGTACTTCTGGGTCATGTGCACTCACTACACGGTCGGAGGGCTTGTTATTTTTGTCCTGTTCAACGTACTGAATATCCTCTTTCTGTGGTTCCACATTCTCAGATGAAGGAGACTGGTTTTCGTCAGGGAGCTTCGGAGTAACGTTCTCACGTAAAATACGCAGGAGCACCTCGCGTTGTTGCTTGGCTGTTTCCTGCTCATTGTCGTTTTTCCACTGGGTATCCATGTCGTCGGTGTCCGCACGTTCCAGCCATGCCACTAAACTGAACGCCAAAACACATAGATTGCTGAAGGCGAGATTTCTTTCGCTGCCCTGCACCTCACGCTTGAGTTTGCGAAAGAATGCCCCCACATCCATGTTCTCCTTCAATTTTTCGTAACGCGCTGGGTTATGACGCTTCAAGTAACGCACAAGCTTTTGAGCCGCTTGTTGAATGAGCTCATATACACTTGGCGTAGCAACATTGGCATGCGTGTGGAACGCATCTACCAACCAGCGGTCATCATCTTGTCCCCACATGCCGAGGTTCAGTGCCTGAGCGAGGATATTCACGTGACAGGCATGGAATATATCCGCGCCAAGCCGACTCCTGTCCAGCGCAATTGTGCTGTGGTCAAACTTTGCGAGTGAGATCGGTACACCTAAAAATCGCTTAATGAAGATATCACCGACGATCTTTAGCTCCATCTCACGGTCGGAAATGTTGTAGTACCGCTGTACGAGATGGATTTTAAGTTTCAAGGACGGGGCATACGGGTGTTGGCCGATGGGTGAGTACAAGGGAGCACAGAGCTTATCCGCGAACGAGAAATCAATGTATTTCGCCACTGCATCCCAGAATGGATGAGGTGGTATGACTGAATACACCATGATGTCCTCGAAGGAGGCTTGCTCAAAGTTCTTGTACTTTACCCCGTTCATTTCTCCAACTCCCCGTAATCTCGGATACCTCAATTATACCAGAAAACACGAGATTTACGTAGAAATAACGAGTAATACAGATATAATCTTCGAAAATGGCGAACGGCATCTCGCGTAGTTAATCGACAGTCTCTCACGACGCGTTATGGGCCCAACCGCGCGCCACCCGCCTCGACCATGCCTGCTCAGCCGCTGGTGCCGGGCTCTATGAGCCCCGGGCCGGCGATAGCGCGCCCACTACGCGCTATTTCCCTTGTACTGGCTACGTCTAAATGGAAATAACGCGCTGCGAGCGCGTTATACCCTTCTCTGTCAGTGAATAGCGCGTTCGCACGGCGCTAATATCGCGGACGAAGCACTTAACGCGTCCACAACGCGCTATTTCCTTGCCGGCCAACTTGAGTGGTGCCAAATAGCGCTTTCACGACGCGTTATTGGCCCAGCCGCGTGCCAGACGCCTCCACCATGCCTGCTCAGCCGCTGGTGCCACCCGCCTCCACCAGTCTCCCAACCGCGCGCCACCCGCCTCGACCATGCCTGCTCAGCCGCTGGTGCCACCCGCCCAGGCGGTGCCTGCCAACGCCTCGATCCACCCGTCACGCCTCGCGTTTCAGCATCTTGTTCGTGGTTAGGTTGCGCTCAGTTTCCCGTCGGAACAACCCGTTGAGTAGCAAGATGACGATGATGTTGACGAGCAACCCCCAGAATCCGTCGTATCCTGGCAACTTCAACACAAAGTGATTCAAAAACACCATTAAAATGCCAACCAGCAAACCAAGTGTGACTGCAGAGGTCGATAATCTCCTCCAAAAGAGACTCAACCCGATGGCAGGCAGAATCTGCACCATTCCACTGACTCCCTCAAGTTGCAAGGAAATGAGTTGAGTTGGGTACAACACGCCAAACAGCAGTGCAAGAAAGGTAATGACAAACACGAACCAGCGAGCAGTCAGCGTCCGAGCAGAGTCTGACATCCCCGGTATCAACCAGTCTCTGAGAACGTTTGTCGCGAATAGGTTGCTGGCTGCAAGCACCATAATGGACGCGGGAACCAGGCTGGCCAATGCAACAGTTGCATACATGAGCCCCTGCAGTACACCGTTATGATACGTATGTTGAATCAGGTGCAGCAAAATCACGTTTGCATAACCCGCCCCTTTCTCGTGTGGCAGAACCATGTAGCCGACAATTCCGAGAAAGGTAATAAAGAACAGCAAAATATTGTAAAACGGCAAGAACACTGCGTTTTTCCGAAGATTATCCGCGTTTCTGGAAGTGAGTGCCCCTGTTGAAGAGTGGGGCCACATGAACAGCGCCAAGGCCGAAATCAGCGCGGCTGTGGTGAACCACCAACTATCATGGGGACCCGGGTGCAACGTTAAGGTCTTAGGAAATTTCGTGATCGCGGTGTTAAACATGTTTCCCCAACTCCCAAAGAGGATGAAGGGGACAGACACCACCATGATAACCATGATGACCCAGACCATCACGTCCTTGATAAGGGCAGTCCACGCGGGTGCCCTGATTCCGCTAAAGAACGTGTACAATGCCACGAGGATAAAGGACACTATCAGAGCAGCGGTACCGACGGCTTGCGGATTCGCGAAATTCCCTTTTCCCGCCACATTCACAACGCCAGTGATGCCGCTTAGTTGCAAGTCGATATAGGGTATCAAGAAGATGATGCCCGTTAATGCGACCAACACACCTAAGGTCCTGCTCTGAAACCGTTCACGGGCGTAATCAGCAAGTGTCGTTAAGTTATGGCTCGCTGAGAATTCCCAGATGCGAGGCAGGATGTAATAAGCAATAGGATACGCCAGCACTACGTATGGAACCGCAAAAAATGCTGCTGCGCCTAGACTGTACCCATACCCCGTTAAGCCGAGAAACGTGTAGGCCGTATACACATCGGCTCCAATTAAGAACCATATGAGTAATCCTCCGAAATGCCTCCCCCCAACGCTCCACTCCTCGATGCTGCTGCGGGAAGCACTGTTTCTTCCTGCAAGAAACCCCACAAACACGACAACCAATACGATGATTGCCGTAGTGATAAGTGCGGTCACGGGCGCTCCTCCTTTAATCTAGTTGCCTGCCAATCTAGTGGCATCATCCAGCCAATTTGTTCACGTTACCTTTGTTACTCTAGTTGCCTGCTTCAGGCCAAACATGCTTTGGTGGCTACTCTAGTAGCAGTCACAACCGCCACCGTCAAGTCTCTTCCGCTCTGTCCATGGCATAAATCCACCATGTTAAAAATGGTGTGATAATCATCCAAATCAGGACCCAAAACAAGAAGAATGGCATGCCAAGAATGACTGGATGAATCGTGTTCACAAAGGGCACCGCGACGAGGTTGCCCACGAACATGATGACAAGTAATAAAGTTCTCATTCTGTCCCCCCCTTTGCCCTCTCATGCCCAGCTTCAGTAAATCCAAATTCGGCCCTGCTGTTTCTTGGTGCTGTTTGTTCGTGCTGTTTGTTCGTGCTGTTTGTTCGTGCTGTTTGTTCGTGCTGTTTGTTCGTGCTGTTCATGGAAGCTTTTGCTATGCTGGATCCAGTAGGTCATTTCAGATGCAGGGAGCAAGGCAGGCACAGCCTTTCGCTGCCACGACTGAGATCCGCCTTTTCAACGGCAGTGCTCCAGATGCGCCGTTTTACAGTACTTGTCTATTTTTCCGTTTTCATTCTGTCATTATTCATGGCCCTGGGGAGGATATCTAATGATGCTCAAAGAGTTAGCCCAAACACTGGACGAAATTGCCGGGCAAGCACCTGGCCAACTGACACTCGCCATCGAGCACCTCGAGACAGGCGAACTGTACTTAAGCCAAGCGGACGAAGTCATGTACGCGGCGAGTGTCATTAAGGTTCCGATTATGGGGGCGGTATTTGACGAGGTACACAATGGGCGACTGCGACTTGATGAGCGCATCCCGGTGCAGGCGGAGGATATGGTCACGGGATCTGGAACCATCCAATATTTGAGCCCTGGCCTCGAATGGCCGATTGTCGATCTCGTTACGCTCATGATCATCGAAAGCGACAACACGGCTACAAATGTGTTGATGGACAGAGTCGGCCTCGCGACCATTCAGTCTTCCATGAAGGATTGGGGTCTCACGTCCACGCAGTTACACCACAAGTTGCAAATCATTCCTGCTCGTCCGAATCCGAGGAAGAATGTCATCACTGCACGTGAACTGACAGCCTACCTGGCAAAAATGGCACGCGGTGAAATCGTTTCCTACAAGGCCAGCAGGAAGATGTTAGAAATCATGAAGGGACAGGTCTTTAACGATGGGATTCCTTCGCTGCTACCGAGTGTTGACGGGCTGGTAGCATCGATTCCAAAGTGGGAGTTTGCGCACAAGACGGGATGGGTTACGGGGATAGCTCACGACGTTGGCGTTCTGTACCTTCAGGACCATTCCTTTGCCGTGTCAGCGTGTGCGCAGGGATTTACAGACAGGGCAGGGATTCACCGCTCGATGGGCCAGGTCGGTCGAGCCCTGTACGACGCAGTGTACGGGAGTTAAGGGAGCCCCGCGGAGAGAGTGATCTATGTAAAGCTAAGGCCGCGCGGAAAAAATGGTGGCGTAAGTCCTGTTCCAAGGACTTATACCACCTGACCTACAGTGCTCTCTGGTGACCACTTGAGCCCCCGGACATTCGCGAGCGCCAGAGCTAACGGGCCCGTTATCGGTGGGCCAGTTGCCGCTGAGCCTGCTAGTAGCTGGACCTCAGTCACACTTCACATGCCTTTAGATGCCTTTAGATGCCTTTAGATGCCTTTAGGTGCCTTCACGTGCTCTTCAAAGGGTCTCTACATACAGTCGATTCGTTGCCTGCCAGACAGATGCGGGTTGGAGCATGACAAGCCCTGTTGTGCTGTTTGGCAAGTCAACATTGGGTGCATTGACCATACTGGTCTGTGGTTCGGGACAAACAAATTCGCCACGGCTAAAGTTGTTGAAGACCATCCATTGTCGATACTGTTCGTCAACTTCGTAAATGAGGCGGACGCCCAACCGATTATCCGTCAACGCGGCGTAATTTTTCCCACCTTGAGGCATGGCGGTGTAATGGTTATCGAGGACCCCGTAAAACGGATACACCCCACCGTCTCGCAGTTGCTCTTCTTCGCTAGTCAGTGCCTGGAAATGGCCAGTCGGCAGCATCCGCTCTGACAGCTCCCAGCGCTGTCCCACGGTTACGTGCAGCGTATAGTCCTCTGGTTTACTGCCAAGGGCAAAGGGAACATGCAAACTCGTGTGAAATCCAAGCATCAGCGGCATCGCCTCACTGCCGTTGTTCTGAATCGTCACATCTTGATGCAGTCCTTCAGTCATTAAGGTGTAGCGAATGCGAATCGCAAACTCATGCGGAAAATAACGAAAGATGTCACCGTTCGAATCCACCTGTTTGGACAGCTCCACATACGCTGTGTCCGTGGTCGTCCCGGTAGCAGAGACGTCCCACGGAATGTCCTTCAAGAACCCATGGATGTGGGTGTGCGTCGCTTCTTCGTTGATAGGAAACTGATAAGTCCGGTCATGAATTGTAAAAGTTCCATCTTCGTACCGATTCGGTGGAAACAACACGGGCATCCCGTAGAGTACAGGTTTACGTGTGAGTGCAGCGACATCAGGGGGCGTCCGAAGAAAACTATAGTTCTGCTCCTCATCCCTGAATGAAATGAGATTCCCGCCAAACTCTGGCAACACCATCGCTGAATACTTTCCAGCCTTAAGCGTGACCGCATTCATACCATCAAAGTTGTGTTCTGTCACGTTCATCTTCAAGTCTTCCATCTCCATACTACAGGTAGTGGGTCTATCTCTGCGCTTAATCGTCGTAGCCGTGGGGATGACCGCTATGCCAGGCCCAGGCACTCGCGATGATGGCTGACAGTTCGGCAGACTTTGGCTGCCAATTGAGCAACCGCCTGGCCTCATTGGAAGACGCGACGAGAGCAGCGGGATCACCGGCGCGACGCTCGACTTCAACCGCCGGAATCGGATGGCCCGTGACCGCTCGAGCAGCATCGATAACCTCTTTGACAGAGAATCCAGATTGGTTCCCAAGGTTCATCGACTCGGCACCGCCTTCGTTACTGCGCAGCCGCTCTACTGCAAGTCGATGCGCACTTGCCAGGTCCATCACGTGTATGTAGTCACGGATACACGTACCATCTGGCGTTGGGTAATCGTTGCCGAACACGGACACCGCTTCACGTTGACCGAGAGCGACTTGTAATACAATCGGAATCAAATGACTCTCAGGCCGATGATCTTCGCCGATAGGCAGTGTCGCATGTGCCCCCGCTGCGTTAAAGTAACGCAGGCGAATTGACTTCAGTCCGTAGGCCGTATAAGACCAGTCGAGCATCTTTTCGATGGCCAGTTTCGTCTCACCGTATGGGTTGGTGGGCTCTTTTCGGTCGGACTCCTCAATCGGGCTCCGTTCCGGCTCCCCATAGACGGCTGCCGTCGATGAAAAAACAATCCTCTTCACGTCGGCTTGCACCATCGCAGACAGCAGTTTTGAGGTGGCAGCGACGTTGTTTTCGTAATACTTGAGCGGGTCCTGCACACTCTCGCCGACCAACGAGTTGGCCGCGAAGTGGACCACTGTGTCGATTTCGTGTTGCTGCATCAGGGCCGTCATGTCATTTGCATTACGAATGTCCATCGCGTAAAAGGGTACATCAAGAACGGCTCCCCGATGCCCCGTGGACAGATTGTCCACGACCACAACCTTCTCGCCGTGATGAAGAAGCTCGGCAACCGTGTGGCTGCCAATATATCCAGCCCCGCCTGTTACCAGGATTGCCATGTGCATCGTCCTCCTCTATTCGGTAACCCGACTCCTCGCTCGTGCCGCAAGCCGTCGGCGAAGTCAGTCACCTAGTATTTGTTCGGTCACTTCTTTGACACCGTCGCCAATCGCTGTGACGTAGAAAGACGGCTCGTATCCAATTTGTTGACTGTACGCCGTTCGAACGGAAGAGATGAACGTATCTACTTTGTCGGATTCGACCAAACTCACCGTGCAGCCGCCAAAACCTGCTCCTGTCATGCGCGATCCGATGCACCCCTTTGCACCCCAGGCCACCTCCGCCAAGACATCGAGTTCGCGACCTGTCACTTCATAGTCATCGCGCAACGACTCATGCGAGAGGTTCATCATCCGACCAAACTCTGCCGTGTTGCCGCTCGACAGGACACTGACAGCTCGTTTTGCGCGCTCGTTCTCAAAAACCACGTGGCGAGCCCGCTTCTGCAACGTTTCGTTGTCAATGTATACGGAAAGCTCGCTCCAGTCAGCCACGTCGATATCGGTTAATTGCCCGACATCCGGACGAGCTCGTTGAATTTGCCCAAGCGCAGCTTCGCATTCACTTCTTCGTTCATTGTACTTCGAATCTGCAAGTCCGCGCCGCTTATTGGTGTTCGTAATGACTAGAGTCACATCCCTTAGGGCCATTGGAACCAGTTGATAACCGAGGGTATTACAGTTCAGAGAAATCGCGTGGCGCTGCTTGCCAAGGGCAACAGCGAATTGATCCATAATACCGCAGTTCACCCCGACAAATTGATTTTCCGCTGTCTGCGACATCAAAGCGAGATCGACCAGACTCAGATTTGCTCCAAGCAGCGTGTTCAACATAAACGCGGTGACGACTTCAATCGAAGCTGAACTCGATAGTCCAGCGCCGTTAGGCATATTGCCGTAGAACAACAGGTCAAGTCCAGGGAGGTCAAACCCTCGCCGCTGGAACTCATAAAGCACCCCCTTGGGGTAATTGGCATAGTCATCTTCGTCACTGTAGTGCAGATTATCGATGGGTAGTTCGACGATTTTCGGAAACGTCGTTGAATGGATGCGCAGTCGTTTATCTGCTCTTTCGCGCACGAATAACCAAGTCCCCATGTCAAGTGCAGCAGGTAACACATACCCGCCGTTGTAATCTGTATGCTCACCAATCAAATTGACGCGTCCCGGGGCAAAAAACACACGGACTGAGGAGAGGGCAGAGACACCTTCTCCCTGATGCCCCTCACGCTCGTGGGACCTGTTGTCACTCGTTCCCACAAGCGAATCCCCTTTAGAGAATTCAAGAAATGTCCGTAAGGCTTGTTCGAGATGGGTCTGTTCACGCTTATTCAATGCCGAGCGCCGCCTTTCGTGCGAGAATGGCTTGCCGCAACTGCGCTGCTGTGTCCTCCACAGTCAGGGGATTACAGGGTGCCCATGCGCCAGACTCGGATGAGGCGAGGTATTTCACTTTATCGCCTGCCCGCAGCGGTGGGTAGAACTCAATATGAAAATGGTATGTGTCCTCTGTGGTAGCGTAGCGCTCGGTCTCTCCTGGCAGCAGCGCGACTGTGTTCGGTGTCGCTTGATTGACCGGGCTTTGATGCATCACCATCATGTATGGAAATTCCCTGTCAAACAGCGCGTCCATTCCGGCAGTCACGAGTTTGAGTATTTTCGCGAGATCGTCCCGTTCCTCGCTCGTGAATTGAAGGATGTTTGATTTGTGGAGCTTACTTACGATGAAAGCACCATATGGATAATCCGTGAAAAACGGAACGTAGCTGACAAAAAACTCGGTTTCAACGAGCATCCTTTGCGCAAATGATTGTTCTTCATGGTTGATGTCGCAGATTAAACAGTGACCCGTCTCTCGATGGTGCTGCTCAGATGCATCCAGTTCAACCCGAATCTTTTGCGGAATGTAGGGGTAGGCGTATATTTGCCCGTGCGGATGCGGCATCGTCACACCAACCTCGGGCCCTCGGTTTTCGAAAATAAAGATGTATTTGTGATTCACGTCCTGTGACAATGCAAGAAACCGCTCCGCCCACAAATCGACGACTTTGCGAATGTGCGATACAGGCAACTGCGGCAGTGTCGCATGGTGATTGGGTGAATACAAAATCACCTCGCACTTGCCATAGGCGTCGGCGACGCGATACAGTTCCGTCGCAACGTCGTCCGGATGCGGCGGTGTTGGTGACAACGCCGGAAAATCGTTGTCGTATTGGTAGACCTCGTAGTTTTCAGGCACCTTCCCTGACCCAGGACAGAACGGACAGTATTCTTTCGGCATCTGCGGGCGATTTTGTCGATTGGATGCAACCATCGTAAAGTCCCGCAGCAAAGGATTATAACGTAACTCCGCCAAGGTACTCGTCTCCCTTTTGTTTCGCCATTTTTCAGACCACGAATACTTCAGGACCCAGTCGCTGGAGCTGTTCAATGGATTTCTCATCTGAGTCGCCATCCGTAATGACGATATCGACTTCCTCCACCATAGCTAGGTGGGCAAGGGCGCGAATGCCCCATTTGGTGTGATCAAACAGCAACACAACAGTGTTCGCCCTGTCCATCATGACGCGATTCATAGAGGCCTCAAGGACGTTTGGCGAGCTGAGACCATCATCGAGATGGATACCATGAGTGCCGAGAAAAAGCATGTCGGTGTACAGCCTGCGCGCACTCTCTTCGGCAAGTGGGCCCACAAGTGCGTCCGATGGCGTCCGAAATTGGCCGCCTGTCAGATGAATGTCAGTCCAGCCATTGGCATGAAGTGCCATGGCAACGTTTGTGGAGTTGGTGACAAAGGTCAAATTGCTGATATTGAGTGGCCGAATGAGTTGTGCCAAGGTCCAGGTCGTCGTCCCCGCCGACAGTCCAATCGTCATGCCGGGCTCGATGAGCGAAAGTGCCCTTTGCGAAATACGAGCCTTCTCGGACTGCTGGAGTACACGTTTTGTCAGAAACGGCAGTTCGCTCGAACTCTTCACAGGCTGTCCTCCGCCCGCAACCTTTTCCACCAAACCCTCTCGCTGCAAGGCCTTCAGGTCCCGTCGAACCGTAATCTCGGATACCTGGAGTTCCAATGCCAAGTCGCGAATCGATACAAAACCCTTTTGGTTGAGCAAGTTAAGCAAGAACTCGCGCCGTTCTGCAGGATACACAAACATTCCCTCCAATGGACCCTCACGGTTCATGACACTGTCGTCATCGTATGAAGTTGACGAGTTTGTAAAAAGTATCATTTTATGATCATATATTATCACGATTTGATCATTTTTGTGCTCCATATTGAATCAATTCGATAATCGGACAATCGGACAATCGGACAATGACGAGAAGCGCTAGGGCTAGTCCCAATGTGAGGGAAAGAAAAACCGCGAAGAAGGTGTCCTCCCTCGCGGCACAACCGACCGACCTCTGTTCACTCTACGCAACGCACCACGTTTCGGTGCCTAAATCCACACGTTTCCCGTCTGTTTACCTCAGCTTCCATTGTGAACTGTAATTTCAGCATTTGCATAGGAAATGTGAGATAACATGCCATCTATTCTTCAATTTTCGGCTAAAATTAAAAAAATTAATGAAAAATTTATACTATGCGTCAAATTCCCTCGAATTCTGTGACCTTTTCTAACATCATCCATTGACAGAATTCTGTCAAAATTGTATTTTGACATCAATTCTAATTTTAGGAGGTGTGTACAACTCGCATACACTCCGCAACTAGAGTCGGAGACATTGAGTAGCAGGTATGTGAGCACGCACGATAGGTAAATCGGATTCAATATTATATTCCGAGTTTTCTTGTAGTATCTTTATTGTAAGACCGTTATTAAATTATTCTAAAGAAACAAAAAAGAAGGGAGACGTAACATGAGTAGTAATTCTTCAGGGGGAGGTAAGCTGAAGCGACAACTGGGCTTTGTCGATCTGACATTCCTTGGTCTCGGGGCCATCATCGGATCGGGCTGGCTGTTCGCTTCACAAGGAGGAGCCACATTAGCTGGACCCTCCGCATGGATTGCTTGGGTTATTGGTGCAGTGGCTGTTGGTCTGATTGGTTTGGTGTACGCGGAACTCTCCGGAGCACTTCCACGTGCGGGTGGTATCATTCGCTATCCGGACTATTCTCATGGTCCTATCGTTGGTTTTATGATGGGTTTTGCAGCACTTGTTGCGTATTCAAGTGTGGCAGGTATTGAAGCCGAGGCGATGCGCGGATATGCGCAGACCTGGTGGCCAGGACTTGGCACTTCGACAGGCGGCATCACCACTCTCGGTTGGTTCGTGCAAGCCATTCTGCTCGCACTCTTCTTCCTTCTCAACTACTGGAGTGTAAACATTTTTGGTAAGGTCAATTCTGTTGTAACCGCCATCAAATTTATCGTTCCGTTGCTTACAGTCATTGTCTTGTTGACACACATGCATCCAGCAAACTTTAGCTCGCATGGATTCGCACCTGGTGGATTTACGGGTATTGAATCCGCAGTTTCGACTGCAGGTATCATCTTCGCCTTCCTCGGCTTCCGGCAGGCTGTTGATTTCGCAGGTGAGGCAAAGAACCCGCAACGCAACGTTCCGCTCGCTATCATTACTGCCATTGCAATCGGCGCTGTTCTGTACGTCTTATTGCAGATTACCTTCGTAGGTGCAGTCCCAGGAAGCAGTCTCAGTGGTGGTTGGAGCGCACTGAACTTCAAGTCTCCGTTTGCTGATGTCGCGAAGCTGATTGGTCTTGCCTGGTTGGCGAACGTCCTGTTTGCTGACGCAGTGCTCTCTCCAAGTGGCACAGGTAACATCTACCTGTCTTCCACAGCTCGCGTTCTCTTTGCTTGGGCTCGCACGGGAACCTTCTTTAAAATATTCTCCCGCATCAACCCGAAAAATGGTGTCCCGCGTCCAGCGTTATGGCTGTCGTTTGTCCTTGCAGTTTTCTGGACCCTACCATTCCCAACGTGGAGCAAATTAGTCGGCGTCGTCTCTTCTGCGACGGTCATGACGTACATCATCGGCCCGATTTCTGCTGCAGCCCTTCGCCGCACGGCAAGTTCGATTCACAGGCCGTTCCGCCTTGCAGGTATGTCTGTGATTGCCCCCATCGCCTTCATCGTCGCCTCCCTCATCATCTACTGGACCGGGTGGAGTATCGATTCGTGGCTAATTGGCTTGCAGCTCGTCATGTTTGTACTGTACCTGATTATCAGCAGAGCAATGCCGACTGCGGTGCCAGTGGGACAGGCGGTAAAATCCAGTCTGTGGCTGGTTGTGTACTATATCGTCATGTTCCTTGTCTCGATGCTCGGTGATAAGGCCTTCGGAGGAAACGGAACACTGAAGACTCCAGTCGACCAAATCATCGTTATTGTCATCGCTCTCATCACCTACTTCTGGGGTGTCAAGGCTGCACTTCCGCAGCACAACATCACAGAGGAGCACACGGAAGAGGACGGCGAAGTCGCAACAGCTCAGTACTAATCGATTCGGTCCTCTTGCGAACTGGGACCTCTCGGCCAGTGAAACACTTGGCGCCGAGAGGCCCCGGTTTTTATATATCCAGCGCAGTGGCGGTCAATTTGATATCTTTCGTCCAACGGTTCCCTCCAACCACCGAAGCAAATGGCTCACACAAGCATCCCAGCCCCAGTTTGTAATGACGTGCTGTCGCTGACGCAGAGCCATGGGTCGGATTTCTCCCCGCGATTGATATAAGTGCCTCATCTGCTGACGCAGACTCATGATGCTCGGTTCCGCCCACAGTCCATGTAAACTCTGCCATCTCCGACGCATGCTTTGCGGTATCGGCTGCAATTTGTAACTCACGAGATAGGCATCCTCTCGACGGAGGTAATCCAACTGTCCGCCCCACCCAGTGACAACAAGCGGGAGACCTGTCGCAGCAGCTTCCATCAAGGGCAGTCCAATCCCTTCTCCTCTTGTCGGCAGCACGAATGCGGAGCACTGACGGTACAGCAAAGCCATGTCTGGCTGTGAAAGTACCCCATCATAAATGTAGATGGGAGCTTTGTTCCCGGGCGCAAACCGAAGGCCAAAACGGCTGTTCTGCCAACTGTTGTCCACAGTCGCACGCGCCCTGGCGTTCCCGTTGTTCACCATCGTTGACCTTTGGCGACCAAGCCTGCGAGCTGTACTCTTCTGCCATCTTCCCGCTCCGATTCGCGCCTTTATCTCGCGTTGATGAGTCCGACCCAAAGTTCCCATCTGGCCACGCGCGGGAGTACCCTGATGGCGTGTTCGAGCAGTCTGGCGACGCACTACCGTGGTCCCACGTCCTAGGGTGGAAGGTTGGTGTCCTCTGCACCTTCCTGCCGGCACTTGGCACCCTGTTGCCCCTGTTGCAGGTGCTGACCTCCCTAGCCTGCCTCCTGCGCCTGCCCGGCGTCCTAAACGGCTTCCTGAGCTTGCCTGCCGTCCTAAGCGGCTTCCTGAGCTTGCCTGGCCTCCTAAACGACTTCCTGATGTCTGATGTCCTTGCTTGCCTCCGGCGCCGGCCGGGCGTCCTCCTGCACCTGCCTGGCGTCGCCTCTGGCCTGTGCGTTTCTGATAGCGAGCCAAAGTAGGTGTGTTTCCAGGCTGCCTAGCCTTACGCGGTCTCGAATGAATCGCTTGATGTCTCCGATACAAATCACCAATCTCCGCTGTAACGGTGCTTGAACCGAAATATCTGGTCTTAATGACGAGACACACATCATCTTGAGTGGTAAATTCCCGCCAATATGCGCGCAGTAGGGCATCGTAACCTTTTCGCGGTACCCACTCAAACACGGACAGGAATCGAAACCCCGGAAAGTCAAACACGTCAGCATCCCCTGGGGTCATCGGAGCAAACGTCTCGACATCTACGCCTTGCGGGACTACCCAAATGGGCCGGATGACACCGGCATCCCGCGCTACCCTTGCAGCCTGCTCAGATGGAAGCACAAGGGCATCCACTTCGCTGTTGATACGTGAGGTCCATTCCGGAGGCATCTCCGTCGCCTCCATATAGATGACCCCCACGGTGAGGCGCTCCGGGCCACGCTCAAAGTCTGTCGGTACGCGGTGGATGAACCGTATTGTCTCATCCGGCGGAGCATCTGCTTTGTTCGTCAGAGCGAGTAGATCCGCATCAAGAAACATTCCGTACTGCAGGTCGCTGTATGCTTCTGTTGCCTTTAACTTTACGTCTACACCGCGACGCGCCAACCCCCGCACCATATTCCGGGTGACCGTCGCATGACCGTTTGGTGACACCCAGTTCCCTTCCCACACTATTTGCATCGTCATCCACCTACACGCGTTGGCGCCAATAATCAAGCATATCTTGGAGGGTCTTGTGAAACGGCACTTCAGGCTTCCAACCGGTTTGGTTCCTGAACCTGGTTGCATCACAATGCAAGACCATCACATCGGAGGGACGCATTCTCGCCGGATCCTGCCGCACCTCAATTTCCTGGTCCGTCAACTTGAGAAGTTCATCGAGGGCGTCGCCAATGCGCCATGTCCATCCCGATCCGATGTTGTACACCTCACCCGCGACTCCGTGTTGGAGGGCCAAAGTGTAAGCCCGAACCACATCGCGTACATCCGTGAAGTCACGGATGGCGTCAAGGTTCCCCACCTCGAGCACCGGAGGTTTGGTACCCTTCTCAATTTCGGCAACCTGCTTCGCGAAGTTAGACAAGACAAAAGCTTCCCCACGACGCGGCCCCTCGTGGTTAAATGTACGCGTGCGGACGATGTGTAAGCCATAGCTCTGGTTGTATTGGTAGCCGAGCAGGTCCTGGGCCACCTTGCTCACACCATACGGGCTTAGCGGCCGAAGAGGATTATCTTCCCGAATCGGTGTCTCTTGCGGATACACCATCCCATATTCCTCGCTAGAGCACGCGATTTGAATCCGGCAGTCTTTGAGCCCCTGCTTGCGTACCGCTTCAAACAGATTCAGTTCCGCAATGATATTGTTGACCATCGTGTCCTGCGGCGAATTCCAGGATGTTGGCACAAAGCTTTGTGCCGCCAGGTGATAGATTCTGTCGGGTAGAATCCGTTCTACCAATTGTGTGACGGAAATAGAGTCTTTCAATTCACATTCAACCAGGTGGATTTTTGAGAGAATATGTTGAACGTGATCCATACGGCTGCGAACCCGATAGGTCCCGTACACCTCATCGCCGTTTCCCAGCAAAAATTCGGCCAAATGACTTCCGACAAATCCTGTAATACCCGTTATCAAGACTCTCATGTTGTGCTTCCACCTCGCACTTTTCTCAGTTGTCAATCATCTCAGGTGTTCGCGCATTGCCGCTGCCGTGAGTCGGACACGGTTTTCCACCCACCCCCTATCCGGGCTTTGCATGCGTGCGATATCTTCCCCAAAGGCTAGCAACCTTGATTGAATTGGCTTAGAGATAGTCTTCGTACCCAAGCTCTTTGAGCAACTCACGGAACTTCTTAACGTCCTGGTCTCTGCCGCGATGGCAAATAAAGACGACATCTTCGGTGTTCACTACAATCAGGTCTTGCACGCCAAGGAGGCCGACAAGTCCGTGCTGGCTATCTACCTGGCACCCTTTTGCGTCCATCGAGACAACGTGTTTGTTGGGGGAATCCGACCCGAGCTTGTCGAGAAAAACCGACCACGTTCCGAGATCCGTCCATGGGAACCTTCCCGGTACCATGTAAATTTCCGGTGCGTTCTCGACAATCGAGAACTCAAAAGATTGCTGTGGAAACTCAACATAGATATCCTTGATGGCTTGCCACTCTGGTGTCCGCCGAAGCCGTTCGAAGTTAAGATCTGTGGTAGACCCGTCAGTCTCTTCGTTAACGACGTCTGTGCCCAAAGGCCTGCTCTTGCGCACTTTTGGGTACTTTGCTTTCGTCGCGGCAGCCCTGGCGCCATTGGCTTTACTCCGTTTTTGGTGCAAGTCGTGATTCAAACCTGTGTCCACGTTTGGACGCCGGTCTGAATGCAAGTTTGGACGCAAGTCTAGATGTAAGTCTGAATGCAAGTCTGAATGCAAGTCTGAATGCAAGTCTGAATGCAAGTCTGAATGCAAGTCTGAATGCAAGTCTGAATGCAAGTCTGAATGCAAGTCTGAATGCAAGTCTGAATGCAAGTCTGAATGCAGGTTTGGACGTGGGGTTTGACTCCGGTCCGGAGAGACAAGCCCTCGCGCTCCCCACGTGGACCCGTGTGGAACACGTGCCCGCCCCCCCTGTGCGTTCGAAGAGATGGACCTTAACTTGGCTCCAATTTGCTTAAGCTTTTGGTACTCGGCAGGCAACAAGCTGGCAAACAGCTCCCAAATCGTCGCTGCCTTCCAGACAAACATCCCCGCATTCCAGAAATACCCGCCCTGGCGAAGGTACTCCTCCGCCTCGTCATACTCCGGCTTCTCGACAAACTTGCTGACGCGTATCGGTGCATCTCGATGGCCTGCGTAAGCGCCCAGTTCCCTGCTGGCCATTGATGGACGCATCATTTTGTGAAACGAACCGTTGTCTGAAACGCCGGCTTTGTTTGCTTTGCTCGGACCGTCGTCTGTGTTTCCTTCGCCCAAATCATCGGCTTTGTGTCCTTCGCTCGAAACGTCGGCTTTGTTTCCTTCGCTCGAAACGTCGGCTTTGTTTCGTTCATCTGTGGTGCCCCCACCCGGTGTGCCCTCACCGTCATGGTCGGTGTCTTGCTGAACGTCACATTGGATGTAGCCGTATCCTGTAGCTGGATAGTCCGGTTGGATGCCAATCGTAACGATGCCATCCGTCCCCATCGCAACATCGATGGCGCGTTTGAGAGTATCGATATAACTCGGGTCGTCCCCCACATAGGCGTCCGTCGGAAGAACCGCGACCACGTCTTCAGGACTCAGTCCTCTCTCTTGCAGCCATGCCATGGCATATCCCAAACAGGCTGTTGTGCTGTGCTGCATCGGTTCAACAATGATGCGAGATACTGGAAGTTCAGGTGCTTGACGATGAATGTGTGGGAGGTACTCTGGTGGTGTCACCGCGTATATAGAGGTTTCTGGAACCAGAGACCTTACACGATGCAACGTCTGTTGAAAGAGAGTTGGCTTCTGTCCAAGGGACATGAACTGCTTGGGCTCAGAGTTACGGCTTTTTGGCCACAGCCGCGTTCCGCTTCCGCCCGTCATTAATAGCACCTTTATAGATGACCCCACGCTATCGCTCCTTTCACCCCACATTTATGGACATCCTATTCGAGGCGGACGAGTTGCGTTCAGGACATCAACCACGCCGCCCAACCCAACTTTCCCAAGACGGAAGACACCGAAAAATCTGTTAAAAACGAATGGAAGTTCTGAACCGAATCAACGAAAAAAGTGTGCTTGGGCACACTGCTTAGGCACACTTTTCCGTCTGCTTTTTAAATCCAAACTTTGATGACGCGGTATGACGGTACGTAGATATCATTACGTGGGTATCATTGCGCGGATATCATAATGAAAGGACCCGGGTCACCCCGGGTCCTCAGATTTTTAGTGCAAGTCGTCGGTTTTGCCGCAGCCTCACCGCCAGGTCACTGACACTACCGCGTCCGCTGACCTAATCACTAATGTTCGCTGGCACCTCATCTTATAACACGCTGGAAGAGACCTGCCGATTAACTCGTTGGCACTCGCTTACGCACCGTGGGTGCGTAAGCGAGTGAGAAATCGCCTGTCTGAGCCGTACTTACGCACCGTGGGTGCGTAAGCGAGTGAGAAATCGCCTGTCTGAGCCGTACTTACGCACCGTGGGTGCGTAAGCGAGTGAGAAATCGCCTGTCTGAGCCGTGCTTACGCACCGTGGGTGCGTAAGGGAGTGAGAAATCGCCTGTCTTAGCCGTGCTTACGCACCGTGGGTACGTAAGGGAGTGAGAAATCGCCTGTCTGAGCCGTACTTACGCACCGTGGGTACGTAAGGGAGTGCCAAATCGCCTGCCTGAGCCGTGCTTACGCACCGTGGGTACGTAAGGGAGTGCCAAATCGCCTGCCTGAGCGTTGCTTACGCACCGTGGGTGCGTAAGCGCCCGTGAACATGGCCGTGGTTTTACGCAGTAATTTGTAATAACGCGCCCTGAGCGCGTTATTTCCGATTGAATTTATAGTGCCGGCAAGAAATAGCGCGCTGTGGAAGCGCTATGTTCGCACCTTGAGTCAATAACCACGTGTGAACGCGTTATTTTGACCTGTTTTAGTTGATAACGCGCCCTGAGCGCGTTATTTCCATTGAACCTGTTCCGAGCAGAGTGAATAGCGCGTTCTCAGCTCGTTATATAGGAAACGCCCCTTCGGGGCGCTGCCGAACCATATCTGGTCACCTTGTCTGGTCACCTTGTCTGGTCACCTTGCCTGACCACTTTGCCTGGCCACATTGCCTGACCACTTTGCCTAGTCACCTTGCCTGGTCACCCTTTACCGGGTCACCTTTGTACGGTGCAGCAAGTCTTCCATAAGTTGCAGAACCTGATCCCGCAACTCGGGCTTTTCGAGTGCGAACTCGAGTGTAGCCTCGATGAAACCGAATTTCTCACCGACGTCGAACCTGTCACCGCCGTACCGGTAGGCAAGCATTGGTTGGGCCTGGTTGAGTTCGACAAGGGCATCCGTCAACTGAATCTCGCCACCGACACCAATCTTCCCCTTCTCAAGGTAATCAAAGATTTCAGGCGTCAGGACGTACCGTCCGATGATGGCCATCGTCGATGGGGCATCTTTCGGGGCGGGTTTTTCAACGAGATCGTTCACGTGAATCGTGCCACTCTTTGAGGGCGTGCCGGCCACGATACCATAGCGTGAGACCTGTTCCAGAGGAACATCGCGTACACCAAGGATTGAACCATGACTTTCCTGGCACAACTCCGTCATCTTGCGTAGACTTGGCGCACCGTTTCGGACAATGTCGTCACCGAGTAAGACTGCAAATGGCTCATCGCCGATGAAGCGCCGGGCACACCAAATAGCATGACCAAGGCCTAGCGGGCGCGGTTGGCGGATGTAGTGAATGTTGGCGAGATCGCTAATGGAACGGATATCCTCAAGCAATCCGTATTTTTGCTTCGAGAGCAACAACTCTTCCAATTCAACCGAACTGTCAAAATGGTCTTCAATGGCTCGCTTACCTTTACCGGTGACGATAATGATGTCCTCAATGCCTGCTTCGACAGCCTCTTCGATGATGTACTGGATGGTTGGTTTGTCAACAATCGGCAACATTTCTTTTGGCATCGCCTTGGTGGCAGGCAAGAACCTAGTCCCGAGGCCAGCTGCAGGAATGACTGCTTTACGAACCCGATACTCTCCCATTTGAAGCACCCCTAAGATCTATTTACGAACTAAGTAAGTCACACGTTCTAAGTAAGTGATTAAAGTACGTGATTAAAGTAAGTGATTATTGTGGTTCACGACAACGTCGTCACATATCCAATAATTAGTGGTGACATTATAACACTTTTTGACGCAAAGAAGACCCCAATCACCGCTGAGAAGGCGCGTAATGCTCAAATTTTCGCAAGCGCTAATAGAGCAGCGACATTTCGAGCGCAGAAATACAAAAGCGACTTTGCATCCTCCATAGCTTCAACGACCGACATCGGTCTGGAAACAATCGAGTGCAAACTGATAAACATCTCTTCGAGACGAAACATCTCGTTTTCCGTGTCCTGAACTGTTGAATCTGATTGCTCTCTTGCTACATAAGTTTCGGGACGGCGTACCAAATTGTGACCAAGGCTCCCTGACAAAAGAATCGATTTCACTCCGCATTGTCGTCCCAACTGGGCCACCACAAACGGCACTTTTCCGTAAAGCGTCTGTTCATCGGTCCTGCCTTCACCAGTGATGACAAAATCCGCCCCCGTAAGGTGATTGCTAAGAAGAGCGGCGTCGGCCACGAGTCTAGCCCCTGACTGGATACTCGCGCCGATTGCCAACAGGGCGAAACCCATCCCCCCTGCAGCTCCGGCACCGGGTTGATGTTGAAAGGATTGATGGAGATGCGATTCAACAAGGCCCGCAAAGTTGTGAAGCCCATCGTCGAGTGCACGCACTTGTTCGGGTGTAGCGCCCTTTTGGGGTCCAAACACCGCAGAAGCTCCGCGAGGACCACAGAGTGGGTTTTCCACGTCGCTTGCCACCGCGATTCGGCAATCACGGAGTCGGCTGTCGAGGCAGCTCATGTCGACTTGCCGCACACGGTTGAGCTCGCCTCCGATTGGTGCAACCGAGCGTCCTGTGTCATCAAGAAACGTCGCGCCGAGTGCGTGTAGAAATCCCATGCCTCCGTCGTTGGTGGCGCTGCCGCCAATGCCAACGATGAAGTCGCGATAACCCGCATCCATGGCCATGCGCAGGGCAGTGCCAACCCCTTGTGTCGAGGTTTGAAACGGATCGCGCTGGGCTTCAGGGACCATCGGCAGGCCGGCGATATTGGCAAGCTCAATGACCACGGTCTTCCCATCGCCGAGCACACCGTATTTGCTGTCTACTTCTTCCCGCAGAGGACCAGGCACTCGAATGGGTACAGTCCGACCCAACGTTGCCTTAACCAACGCTTCGAGTGTACCCTCGCCCCCGTCTGCCATCGGTACGGAGACGACATCCGCGTCGGGAATCGTGTCCAGAAGGGCACGAGCCACCCATTCACAGACCTCCGGAGCAGACAGACTTCCCTTGAATGAATCAGGCGCAATGACAATCTTCACAAACGTCACGTCCCTTGTTCCGTGTTTCACAGGGCGTCTGTATCAAGACGTCCAAGATTAGGCAGGTTGACGAGTCAGGAATAGTCGCGTCAATGCATACAAGATGAGGCCGATGATGAGCGCCAAAAGTGCGGCCCCCAACTGCTTTCCACCCTCCTGCGCGAGCAACCAGACGCAGAGCAACGCTGCAATCGAGGGTAAGACGATGCCAAAAGGCAAGCGAAACGGTCGTTCCGAATCCCGGGCCGTAAAACGCAGTAAGATGACAGACACGCAAACCGCGAGGTATTCGTAGACACGAGCCGCGACATTCAGGAGAACCAGGGAACTGAATGTGCCTGTCGTGGCTGCTATCATCACGACAATCCCAGTCACCCAAATGGCCACGACCGGGGTCTGCTGACTTGGATGGATGGCGCTGATGACCTGTGGCAATCCGCCGTCCCGACCGAGTGCGTACAATTGCCGGGGGGCAGCGAGCGCAACGCCGCTCTTCGTGCCAAAAATAGAGAGAACGGCACCGATGGTCATGACGGTCATCCCACCGGCAAACATTGCCTTACCCGCGCTGGCTAGTGGTGCTTTGGCGGTGGCAATCGCCGGATCTAGATGTGTAGCCGCCACCTGAATCAACATGTAGAACAATGTGACGCCAATCAGCGTCCCAATCACAGCCACTGACACCGTTTTTCGCGGGTTGACCATCTCACCCGTGGGAATGGCCGCCATTTCAAAGCCCCCATAGGCAAAGATGAGCACCAGTACAGCCTGACCGAAATGTCCGCCCATTGCTCCTAGACCGGATGCGGTTGCGGTCGAAGAGGTGAAGTGCCCAAGCCCAATGATGATGAGCAACAGAAGCGGGATGAGTTTCGCGATGGAAAAAAAGACAATGGTCCCTGAACCCTTTTTCACACCAAATGTATTAAGAATACAAAGTAGTCCTATAACCACAATGATAACAACAGACCGGTAGGGTGCAAGACCCGGAAATAATGATAAGAGATAACTGAAAAATCCGTTTGACAAGGCTGCCCAACCTGCCACATAGGTCAGCCAACTCATCCAGCCGACAGTGAAGGAAGCCGTTTTCCCCATCGCTGCTTCTGTATAGACCATCGCGCCACCGGTTTTTGTGAACATACTGCTCGCCTCAGCGAAGGACAGTCCAATCAAGATGGCGATGATACCTGCAATGAGATACGCCCAGACGGCGCCATTGCCGGCCAATTTTGCGACCGTTCCAGGCAATAAAAAAATCCCCCCGCCGACGACTCCATTCACGCCGATTAACAACACCTCGGGAGTCCGCAGGACCTTCTTTAGATTCTCTTCCATGTACAGCAAACACTCCTAACTGTTGCTTTCTTTCTGCCCCGTTTCTGCACTGTTGCTTTCTTTGTCTCCACGACGCCTGCGCCTGATTGCGGTCTCTAGACTAAACGCACGGTGATGTTATGTCAATTGAAGAGCTTCGAGAACACAGGCGGGACAAATGAACAGTTGATACCGATCCGTCCGTGGACCATCCCTCGGGCGAACAAAGCGGGCACCACCTCATGCGAGAGCGATGAGCGCCGGCAGCGTCACGAAGCTGATGATGGTGGTAAGTGCCACGGTCAACGTCACCATCTCCTCGTCACTCCCGTATTTGCTGGCAAGGATAATCGCATTCACGGCTGCTGGCATGCTCGATTGTACAAGTAAAATGGCAGCAAGAATTCCATGAATATGAAGAATCAGGATGGCAGCTTCTGAAAGCAAAGGGACAATGGCCACGCGGAGGACGACCGCAATCCAGACTTCCTTACTCCTGACAATCCAGGACTTAATCCGTCCTAACTGCATGCCAAGGATGAGTAAAACGAGACCTGGGTAGGCGTTGCTTAAGAGAGATAGACCGTTGCCGATTGAACTCGGCAGATGCAAGTGAGCAAAATACAAGACTACACCGACGATGACTGCGTAAATCAGCGGCGCCTTCATCACCTGTGCGAAGGCGTCTTTTGGCGAAACTTGAGACCGCGAAGCAACATACAGTCCGACAGTATTCACGATAATGATCTGACCAATGACGTATGTCGCCCCGTTCACCAACCCTGTATGCCCGTAGGCAAGCAAAAGGACTGGCAGGCCGTAATTGTTTGAGTTGGAGAACATGGTTGTCAGTGCCAACGCCGATTCACTGCTGCCCTTCATGCGAAACAACTTGGCTGTGAACTTTGCAACCAACCAGGTCATGGCGCCTTGAAGCAGCGTGAACAGGGCGATTTGGATGACATTTTGCCCATTCAAATGAGAATCAGACAACACGACAATGACTAGTGCCGGGGCTAGGACGAATAAGCTGATGCTGGCGAGACTTGCCGTTTCAACAGGTCTAATTCTCTGCATGACGATGCCAATGACGCAGACAATGATGATTGGAACGACAACCGTCGACATAGTACTCAAATAATGCGTCATGATATCGGCCTTCACACTCTCTCAGCTAGTTTACGTTTTATACCCTACCAATTTTCGTAACAGAATTGTTGTATGAATCGTATGAATCGCCGCAAGATTCATCATTACTGCAAGCAGTATGACATGATTCGCACGGCATAGACAACCACCCACGGACTATTATTCGCGCACTTGGCCGTCCCCGCGTACGACAAACTTGTACGTCGTTAATTCGCGCAACCCCATCGGACCACGTGCATGCAGCTTTTGCGTCGATATTCCAATCTCCGCGCCATACCCAAACTCAAAGCCGTCCGTAAACCGGGTCGAAGCATTGTGGTAAACAACGGCTGCATCCACCGTCGAGAGAAACAGGTTTGCAGCTTCAGGGTCCTCTGTGACGATAACTTCCGAGTGCTCGGTACCATATCGCGCGATATGGCTCATCGCCTCATCGAGGTTGTCAACCATCTTCACCGCCACATCAAGAGCAAGGTACTCCGTTTCAAAGTCGACCTCGGAGGCCTCCGTGATGCTTGCAATAATGCGGATTCCTGCTCCTGCTTGGGTGCCTGCTTGGGTGCCAGCTTGGGTGCCAGCTTGGGTGCCAGCTTGGCTGCCAGCTTGGCTGCCAGTCTGGTTCTCTCCGTCAGCAGAAGCTGACGCGCCAAGCGTGGCAGGCATCACCCCGGTCTGACGCAGCACAGCAAGCGTGCGCGGGCAGGCGTGAATACGGACGCCATCTGCTAACAGACGCTCTACCATTGGTGGCAAGAACGCACTCGCCACCGCCTCATGGACGAGCAATGTCTCCATCGCGTTGCAGACAGATGGACGCTGCACTTTGGCGTTTTGGACAATGGGAATGGCCTTATCCACATCGGCAGCGGCGTCTACGTAAACGTGGCAGTTCCCGACGCCAGTCTCGATGACCGGCACTCGGGCTCCTTCCACGACCCGTTGGATGAGTCCGGCGCCACCGCGGGGAATAGCCAAATTGACCAGGCCACGCGCCTTTATGAGAATGTCCACCGCTTCATGCTCCATCCGTTCAATCAACTGCAGCGCATCCACGGGTAGATGAGCGGCTGCTAGCGCTTCATGCAACGCAGCAACAAGGGCTCGGTTTGACTGCAAGGCCTCTCGTCCACCGCGCAGCACGATTGCATTGCCAGTTTTGATGGCGAGTCCCGCAGCGTCCACCGTGACATTGGGCCGTGCCTCATAGACCATTGCAATCACGCCCATGGGTACGCGTATCTTTGAAATCTCGAGTCCATTTGGACGACGAGTGGTTTCGAGGACATCGCCAACGGGATCGGCCTGTTGAATCAACTGACGTAGTCCCTCCATCATCTGCATGATGCGCTCTTCCGTTAACCTCAAACGGTCCACGCGTGCATCCGTAGCATCCTGCGCCTGTGCCTCGAAGACGTCCTGCTGGTTTGCCACTAGAATGGTCTCTCGGTTTCGCCAGAGAGCCTGGGCCATCTGTTCAAGCGCCGCATTCTTTGTTTGCGCCGGTGCAAGGCCAAGTACAGTAGAACTGGCTTTCGCAGCATACAACTTCGCGTACACATGCTCGCGCAACCCAGCCGCCTGCTCCAAGTCTTTCATCAGATTGTCATCTCCTTTGCATCTTGAGATTCTGCTGCATCAGTGCCTAGGCTTGAAACGCCATATCGTTGCGATGGACGACTTCCTGGAGGTCGTGCAATTTTTCTCCGCTTTGTTGCCGAGCCAAGAGTAGGTGGAGGTCCCTCGCTGCAAAGCTGACGATGCCGCGCGCGACCATTTCACCGTCAGGGCCCACCAAATCCACCGTCGCTCCCTCACGAAATTCTCCCGCGACGCCAGTCACACCTGGAAGCAGCAGGCTCGCAGCATTTTCTGTGAGCGCCTGAACTGCCCCAGCGTCGATGGAGACTTTTCCTTCCGATCTCGATCCGTGCATCAACCACGCCTTACGCAGCGACACGGGGACAGACTTTGCATGAAAACGAGTGCCTATCGATGCATGCTGCCCCGCCACAATCTTTTGCAGCACCTCAGCTTCAGCGGCAGCGGCAACTACGACATTGCAGCCCCCTGCGACGGCGATTTTAGCCGCGGCAATCTTGGTCCGCATGCCGCCTGTTCCGACACTGCTTCCCGCACCAGACGCCCAGCCTTCCATCTCGCGGGTTATTTCGAACACGTCCGAAAGCCGCACCGCGGACGGGTCTGTGCTCGGGTTGCCCGTGTAGAGCCCGTCAATATCCGTGAGGAGGATGAGTTCCTCTGCCTCTGTAACAAGCGCCACGAGTCCCGCGAGCGTATCGTTGTCACCAAACCGGATCTCGTCAACCGCCACCGTATCGTTTTCATTGACAACCGGGACAATGCCGTGGCGAAGGAGGGTCATCAGCGTGTTCCGGACGTGGACGAAACGCGACCTGTCCTCAATATCGGACTTCGTCAACAATACCTGTCCAATCGCGATACCGTGGCTGTGAAAGAGCTGTTCATACGTGTGCATGAGAAGTCCTTGTCCCACGGACGCCGCGGCTTGCTTTTCTGGCATCGTGATGTTCCATCTGCGCCAACCAAGTTTACCAAGCCCTGCCGCCACCGCGCCGGATGACACGAGCACCACCTGCCACATGCCCGAAGTTTGAATCACGGCAATTTGCCGGACGATGCGCTCAAGTTTCTCCACCGACAGCCGACCATCTTCATCGGTGATTGAGCTCGATCCGATTTTGACGACCATCCTTCTCACTTTGCCGGCCTTGGCAACGGCCTTCTGATTTCCCGTAGTCTGCTCAGCCGGTGCGCCGGACCTTTGAGCCCCCGTAGTCTGCTCTCGAATCGAAATCACCCCCCATTTCGCCAGCCAGTTCAACCTTACCGTGAGAATTGCCCAGAAAGGCACCCTGCAGCCACAGTCAGTGAAAACATAAAAAGCCCTTCATCCTCGAAGGACGAAAGGCTATTTCCGCGGTACCACCTTCATAAGTATGCATTCACGTCAAATATACGCGGTGAATTGCACACCCACTCAAACCAGGTAACGGCAGGTCCGTTCCGCTTTTCACGGAAAGCGATGGAGGCGGGAACAAATACTTCACGTTCGGTGAGGATTTACAGCGTGACCATCCTCACTCTCTGGACGAACGACACTCGTGCACTTGTTGTTCTCCATCATTGCTGTAACGTATCAAATTATTGTGATTTTGTATGGTTATACAACGCTTTGCACTTGTTGTCAAGCGGAAGCTGTGACCTGCGCCATATGGTTTACCAGGTTCAACGCAAGCTGCATTTAGGATGGCCACGGAACCCACAGGGTCAAATAAGCTAGGTTTAGCATGGGGGCGTGACCCCTAGGCGATAACCTCCAGATTCCATTGCACCTTCTGACTTTGGCACCGGGGGGCAGTTTGCCCGCCGATAGCGAGCCGGGAACGCGTTATTCACCCTGCCCGAAACACGTTCAAGTGGAGATAACGCGCTCGTGGCGCGTTATTCACTGAAACTTATCAAAATAGCGCGTTCACACCTCGTTATTGACCCAAGCTGCGGATATAGTGCTTCCAGAGCACGCTATTTTTTGCCGAGACTATAAATTCGATCGGAGATAACGCGCTCAGGGCGCGTTATTACAACTTACTGCACAAAACCAAGGCCATGTCCACGTCCGCTTACGCGTCCACGGTGCGTCAGGGGGGTTCGCGTTAGTTGAATCCGTATAATGGTGTAAATTCGGTGGGCCGGCCGGGGTGGCACCATCAGCAGGATGAAAATGGGCTTGCGCAGTATTATGAGGCTGGTGGCCGGCGAAGGCAGGTCGGTCTCCCGTGATTGATTTTAGGATAGATATACTTGTGTATCTTAGGGCTTAAACCCCACGGGGTATGCATCAGATGACAAGGGTCATAATGTGTCCTAATGGTATACCCAGTAGGGTATGTATCCAAAAATAGCGCTACCTTCGTATCCCTATTCGTCAACCCCAGGGGGTATCGTAACTATCATCCTGTACCCTAGAGCCTATCCGGGTACCCCCTTACGAGACGCCACAGCTATACTTTTGTACCTTAGTAAGAAGGGGATACCCCCCCATCGTAACAGCTAATGATACTTTTGCCTCTTCCGGATTGACGGGTACCCCCCACCGAGTGAGCGGACAGTGAGATTTTGGGGGAGTACAATAAGGTGTTATTACCTGAGTCGACACAAAGGCCCATCGCATCATGGACAGGCACCAATGTTTTCGCCTGTCACAAAACGCAATGGGCCGTCACGGCAATTCTGACGATCTATGTGTAGACGATCTATGTCTAGTGGTTCATCTCAAGTCCCGTTTCCCGGATGGCATGCTCCCAACTAGGATAGTAATACAATGCATGTTTCATCAAGGTAGGGTCACTCTGCTTGATACGCTTCTTGTTCAGAGGTTCTCCTTGCTCATTAAGCTCCTTTATTCGGGCGATGACGTCATCAGCACTCATTTCTAGTTGCATGTTAGTCACTCCTTTTTTGGATACTTACTTCTGCTATCAGGTTACCCCGTTTCTATTTCATTAGTCGCCAACTCTACATTTTGCACGTAAATTCCTGTCCTTTCGCGCACCCAACGCCACATTGGTAGTATATGTAAAACAACAGAAAATCCCACTATAAGCCGCCCGGAATAGATGTGATTCCACGTAAAGAAGCCGCCCAGGGATCAAAACCCAGGACGGCGCTCGCGAATGTTTGAATGAAAGTTATAAAATAATTTGTTCCATAACGGAAGCTTATGATTTCAGGATGTACTGGAGTTTCGCATGAAATTGGCCACTTGATGAAGTACATACGTCTGAATCTGCTGTCTTGCAACTCTTTCCCCGAGTAACGCTGTCAAGTCCAAATAGGCTTGTCCTACAGCCGTCTGCAACATAAACAGTCCTTGTTGCATGAGTTCATCCCGAGAGAGAGCAGCCACGTCCGTTCTTGTCGATAACGATTCTCTGCTGCTTCCTGTACCGAGGAGTGGCAACTGAATCGTGCAGACACAGTCTTGCAGTTGAGCTTCACTGTCATCTGGCATCAGATTCAGATGCTGCACGCTCTTCTCTTCTGATTGCAGGTTCCTTGCGTATTCATCATCCATCATCGTCGGGGCGGTGGCAACAAAAGTAGCAGCACCGGTAGCAGAACCAGTAGCGATGCCGGGCCGGGCCAGTTGCATGCTGCCTATCAACTGCCTGCCCTCTGGGATTTGCATACCCTGTGAGATGAGGCGTTCCCTCTCGATGTTCGTAAGCATCTTAAGTTGACGTGCGGGGTAAAAAAGACAAGGTTGTGTAGCTTCAAGGGGGGTCTGCACCGGAGACCGGTCAACATCGTGCCTCACAGCGATAGTGCTCACGTTGCCATTGGCGTCGCCAGTGGTGCTGGTGCTGGTGCTGGTGCTGGTGCTGGTGCTGGTGCTGGTGCTGGTGCTGGTGCTGGTGCTGGTGCTGGTGCTGGTGCTGGTGCCGGTGCCGGTGCCGGTGCCGGTGCCGGTGCTGGTGCTGGTGCTGCTGCTGGTGCTGGTGCTGCTGCTGGTGCTGCTGGTGCTGCTGGTGCTGCTGGTGCTGGTGCTGGCGTCGACGCTGGTGCTGGCACTACTCTCGGTCTCAGTGCATTCCTTGAATTCGAGATTACTTTGGGAGTTCCTAAACAGAAGGTCAATCTCTCTTTGTTCCAATGCACTATCTTTGAGTCCCCACTTGTTTAGCCAATGAAACAACGCGGGTCCACTGATTCCCTGTTGATGAGCGATTTTGTTCTTACTCTTGCCCGCCGCTCGCTCTCTCAGGTATTCCTCCCGAGACAAGGAAAACCCCATGCGTTCTCTTCCCTTCCTAACATATTCCATACGGCGATGCTCCATAAGACGAGGAACCTGAAATCCGCGAGTTGACACAAAGTCCCCTAAGCTGTTCAAAACGCGCACATCAGATGCCGTATACCGCGCTGCTATGGACGGTGACAATGCAACGCCAAGGACTTCACACGCGACTTGCAAACTTGTTCGATTGGAAATCCACTTCAGCGTCTCCTTAAATTCCATCTCGTGTTGGGCGCCAAAGCTGCGAATCACACCATTCCAATCCACCTCTTCAAACTCCGTCTCAACTGAGTTGACCTCTGCTCTTTGGGTCTGAGCGATGTTGAGTTGATGCTCTTTTAAGCTCATCCTTCGTCCACCTCGAATTGTTGGCAAAGACCGCTGTTCTAACATGTTCATGAAAAAATGCACTGTTTGCGAACAAATCCCCCATCTACCCCGTACCTGCTCTCAATCGACAAATTCCAACATCGCCATTACAAGTATTCGGTGGTTGCCCTGTTTTTCCCTTCCGGAATTGTCCAGTTTCGGCAAACAATTTTATATTGCCTAGAATCTAAAACGCACGCAAATAAAAACGGGCCCCAAAGGGCCCTTGTGAACGAACATAGGTGGCTTATCAAAGTTTTCCGGAACTGATGGCCTGCATCACGTTACCGAAGAACGTGCTTATTTGCTGTGAAATCTGAGACAATTGCTGACTGATTTGCTGAAGCTGTGCCTGAATTCCTGTCAATTGTGCACTTTGGTGCGCCAGCGAATTGGCGTTTTGCTGCGCCGTTTGATTCAGGTGATGGAGGGAGCCGGATACCCCGCTCATCCATACAACGCCACCGATGATGAGAACCACCGCGACGATGCCAAGCAGCGCCCACAACCATCCGAGGTGTGACTTGTGCCGCGTGCGAGTGCGCTCTTCTGCAGCGTATTGGCTTTGCGCATAATACGCATCACGCGCCTGATCCGGTTTGTCAGGGTCATACGGCCGCCGTGCACCGTTCCACCCCCCCGGCATCCCGTGGCCGATATATGGTTGTTGGCGTCGATCATCGTAATGCGCCAACTGGCTGTTTGACTCCTTGTCTCGTTGAGGGCCGTTCGACGCATCGATACGTGTCAAACGATACCGTTGTGCCATCGAAATCGGACTCCTTTCACTAGAGGGTGCAGGGACATTTTCGTACCGTCCCTGTGACTCTATGCTTACAGAGTTCGAAATCCCGCCCCGCAAACTGTCCGTCCCCAGTGCCCATGGACGGGCCCATCTTGGAGGACAACGCTTCATCTCCGGTCAACAAGTGTCAATTCCCAAGTGTCAATGTCGCTGCCCGAATCATGCCATCTGACCGGTACTGGAACCCTTGCAACTTGGTTGAATAAGCCATCAGGTTGGTCGAGTGATACAAGAAGATAAACGGCACATCCTGGTGAAGAATGTTCATAACTTGTGCATAGGTCTGCTTCCTGTTCGCCATCGATTGCTGTTCCCGCGCCTTGTTCAACAGCGCATCTACTTGGGGATTGCTGTAGCTGCCAAAATTCAGCGGCGCACCCGTTGAAAAGTATTGAATGGTATTTTGGTCGGGGTCTAGACGCCCGGACCATCCAGCCAAAATCATGTCAAAATTGCCGTTCTGTTGTGCAGTTCCAAGACCGGCAGCATCAATCTGTTCAATTTTCATGTTGATATGATATTGCGCAAGCATGCCTTGTATCGTCTCCGCGTTTGTCTTGTCACTTGGCAAGGTCTTTAAGGTAAACGAAAATCCGTTTGGCTGACCGCCTTTGGCAAGGAGCTGTGCAATCTCTGCGGCGTTTTGCGGCAGCGGGGTATCTTCTTGCTTGTCATAGACAGGTGAGGACGGCCCAAACGGTGAATAAGCCGGTAGCGCTGTGCCTGACGTGGCTACGGCGACGAGAGCGGATCGGTTGATGGCCCTATCCACTGCCTGCCGCAGGTCCTTGTTCTGAAACACCCCGCTTTTTAGATTCAATTCGTAGCCAGCAAAACCGAAACTAGGTTTGTCGATCACGGTAAATTGCGGGTTTTTCTGCAAATTGGCCACTTGTGATGGTGGGATGGTATCCACAATCTGCACAGCCCCATTCTCTAAGTTCGTCAGCTCTACATTGGGATCGGAAAAGGCACGAAACACAATTGTTTGCGTCTTGGGTAAACCAGCCTGCCAGTAGTGAGGGTTTTTCACAAGTGTGATGTGATCACCCTTCACCGCATTCTCAAACTCGTACGGACCTGTGCCCACGGGATGATTGGGGTAATTGGAGCCCTCCTTCTGTACCGCGGTTGGGGAGACAATCATGCCTGGCCTGTCTGTCAAAACAGACAGAAGTGGACTGTATGGAGCTTTGAGGTGGAGCACAACGGTGCTCTCATTTGGAGTGTCAATACTGACGATGTCATCTAGGGAACTGCGCGATGTTGAAGTCTTTCCAAGGCCACGCTCAAGATTGAACTTGACAGCAGCGGCGTTGAACGGAGTACCGTCCTGGAACTGCACACCTGTTTGCAGGTGGAAGGTGTACGTTTTTCCGTCCTTTGAAATCTGGTATGACTTCACGAGGTCGGGCTCAATGACGTTGTGAGGACCTAGGTGAAAGAGGGTGTCATAGACGTTGAACATCACCTGGCGATCGAACCAGGCACTTGAGTGAACCGGATCGAGCGTAATGGGATAAGCCGTGAGGCCGATACTGATTTGCTGACCGTTCTGCGATGATACCTGTGACGTCTGTGAACTGTTGACATTTGATGTGTCGTTGGAACCGTTCGTAGAAGTCGTCGTTCCACATGCGGTAACAGTTCCGAGCCCGAGCAACAAGACTGCGGCGCGTGCAGCAAACCGCTTCATCCTCGACTCCCCCTGCCATACAGATATGTATTTATATGCAGTATAGATCATATTGCCGTGCAAAAGAATATTTATTTAGATAATTTAGTTATTTAGATTAGTGAGGTGTAAGGTAATGATATTTACAGCAATGATGTGTACTGCAATGATGTGTACTGCAATGACATGTACTGCAATGATCTGTACAGCGATGACATGTACTGCAATGATATGTCAGGCCACGACGTAGTGTTGCGGGGCATGATGTTGATTGCCGCTAGGAGAGGACAGGCAGAGCCATCCAACTGTTAGTGGATACATAGTGTGCGAGATGTTTCAGTGAACCATCTTGTCCGGTGATGTACCAAGCCACAACGAGTCCTGCAATCAAACAAGCGGAAATACACATCCGTATGACCAACTGCTGCTGATGTCGGTTCCGTTTCCGCTTGAGCACCCAGACTTCCCCATGATCCACTTCGCTGCGTGTCCTCATCGATGGCAGGCGTCTGTTGCCACGGCAAGTTTTCAACTTGACGAGCCGATACCTGTCCGACATGGTGGTGGATCCCCTTTCCTGGCTGTGGCGCCTTAACTTCTTGCCTGCGAAGCTCTTCCAGTTCAATGCACCCTCGTTCGCGTGATTCGAGACCAAACGTGTCTGTGACAAGGCCGGATTTGACTGTGATGAGGCTGCGTGTGTCTGTAATGGGACTATATGTGTCTGCCATATGTAAGGAACAAAAAGCCAGCAATTCGAAGGGACAAAGAGTTTGTGATGCCGAGGCACAAATTCGTACAATAAAATTACGAAATCCGTCTCTGTTTTGTGTCGGTCGTGAGATGTCCATCTTCAGAGCCGAGGGAACGACATCCGAGTTGGTGCGGCTTGTCGCTGTCCCGTCAAGTTGCTATAGTCGTCTCGGGAGCTGATTTGAAGAAAGCTCAGGAGCTGATGTGATGAAAATAGGAAGAAATGACCCTTGTCCGTGCGGAAGCGGGAAGAAATTCAAGAAGTGTTGCATTGACAAGCCTGAGTACAAGGCACCCTCCGTGGTGGAGTTTCGACCGCGTGAAGGCAGCAAGGAACAGTCTGTGTGGCCCCGACTCGCCACCAACGCGGAAAAACCTCTTAAACATCGACTCACAGGTGGCAGCAACGAGGAGTCTGTCATGCAACGGCTCGCTGACATCATGAAACACGGCGTAGAACAGCTGGAAGCCGATAAGGATGACGAAGCTGCACGCATCTGGCTGGAAGGATGGAGCTTGCTCTTGGAGTACGCCAGAACAGAGCAGTTGCCATCTCTTGAGGCCGTGGACGACCGTGGAGGCAGTACTTTGCCGGATTTCGTTTCAAATTGGATCCAGGACTTGGAGGCCTGTCTTGGCAATCTGGCCACAGCAGACGAAAATTGGGCACAGGCCCGTCTTAAGATGATTCAAGAACTGTTGCAGCAATTTCCAGACACCCACTCACATATCATCTTTAACATGCGAGAGGCGGCTGCGGAAACGCAATTTCTGCTCGGGCATCCAGACGAAGGTGACGCACTTTTCACTGCCCTTGTGGATACATATCCCGATAACGCTTGGGCTTATATCGGGTGGGGGGATATGTACAGCCCGGTATTTTATCGCGATAGATGGCAGAAAAACCCGGACCGCGCCCGCGAACTCTATGAACGTGGGCTTGCTGGCCCTGTCCTTGCCGATCGCGATATGATCGAAGAACGCATCCAACTCCTCGACGACCCAAGCCTAGACGAGTAGTTTACAAGAAAGTCACTCCAGTCCGCGGAGTGACTTTCTGCCTTAGTAACGGTAGTAAACCAAAATGGGGATGTTCTACTCACCAAACATGCGGTTTAACTTCTCATATGTTGCAGGAAACTGAGCGGTGTAATTTAGAAATTGAGGAATTGGGTAGCGAATCCCGCCTCGATGGGTCCCATCCAGGCCTGCAACGAGTTCTTGCGCGTCTTTAAAGGGAAAGCTAAACGCCATCTCGTGATCCTGTGTCTGAGCAAACACCCTATCTCCATAACAAGGGAGAATGACCTGTGGTTCCCCAGTTTTCAAGGTCCGAATGGCGATATCTGCGCAATCTGCTCGACTTGAAAATGTAGAACTGATGGACCCTCCTCGCTGGAACTGCATCGCTGCCACCAAGCGCATTACCTGTGCAGAGTTCGCGTACACAACGACCACATCAGGGTCAAACGGCGCTCTGTCCAAGGGAAAAGCTACGTAATAGCCGCTCTCTTCTTTGGTCAGTTTCGGCACGTCAGCTTCCGTGCGCTTTGCGCTTTCGAAGTCATCTGTGTACATTCCACAGACGAGATTGCCATCCTTATAGTAATCAAGTTCCGGTTGATAGCCAAAAGCAATCTGGGCAATGGGGCATGACAAGTCGTCACCATTCATCGCGATGGTCCAACCGTATCTTCTCGCAAATGCAACGGCTTGGCAGATTGTGATTTTTTCCCCGAGATGCGTTCCGGGGCGCCGGTACTTGGCGGGGAGTTCAGACTCTGAATGAACAATTCGGATGCCTACAGGATGGTTGTCAGGACGAATGTGCTTCTGGATTGCGTCGCCGAGCGCTTTTGCATCCATGACCGAGCCTCCCTCCGTGAATCACTGTTACATGTATTTTAACAGAGTGTGAGCCAGGACACCGTACATTTATTTGAACATTGCGTACTTTTGTCGATCGCAGAAGGATGAACTCCAGGAAACGGGTTTTCCATCCAATCAGGGCCTCGACACACAGGGTTCCCCGGTGTCAATCCCCAGAACCTCGGGCTCTCCGGACACTTCGACACTTCGACACTTCGACACTTCGACACGTCCTTAGAATAGCGCGCTGCGAACGCGCTATCTCATTCAATTTCAGTGGTAACGCGCTGTGAGAGACTGTCGATTAACTACGCGAGATGCCGTTCGCCATTTTCGAAGATTATATCTGTATTACTCGTTATTTCTACGTAAATCTCGTGTTTTCTGGTATAATTGAGGTATCCGAGATTACGGGGAGTTGGAGAAATGAACGGGGTAAAGTACAAGAACTTTGAGCAAGCCTCCTTCGAGGACATCATGGTGTATTCAGTCATACCACCTCATCCATTCTGGGATGCAGTGGCGAAATACATTGATTTCTCGTTCGCGGATAAGCTCTGTGCTCCCTTGTACTCACCCATCGGCCAACACCCGTATGCCCCGTCCTTGAAACTTAAAATCCATCTCGTACAGCGGTACTACAACATTTCCGACCGTGAGATGGAGCTAAAGATCGTCGGTGATATCTTCATTAAGCGATTTTTAGGTGTACCGATCTCACTCGCAAAGTTTGACCACAGCACAATTGCGCTGGACAGGAGTCGGCTTGGCGCGGATATATTCCATGCCTGTCACGTGAATATCCTCGCTCAGGCACTGAACCTCGGCATGTGGGGACAAGATGATGACCGCTGGTTGGTAGATGCGTTCCACACGCATGCCAATGTTGCTACGCCAAGTGTATATGAGCTCATTCAACAAGCGGCTCAAAAGCTTGTGCGTTACTTGAAGCGTCATAACCCAGCGCGTTACGAAAAATTGAAGGAGAACATGGATGTGGGGGCATTCTTTCGCAAACTCAAGCGTGAGGTGCAGGGCAGCGAAAGAAATCTCGCCTTCAGCAATCTATGTGTTTTGGCGTTCAGTTTAGTGGCATGGCTGGAACGTGCGGACACCGACGACATGGATACCCAGTGGAAAAACGACAATGAGCAGGAAACAGCCAAGCAACAACGCGAGGTGCTCCTGCGTATTTTACGTGAGAACGTTACTCCGAAGCTCCCTGACGAAAACCAGTCTCCTTCATCTGAGAATGTGGAACCACAGAAAGAGGATATTCAGTACGTTGAACAGGACAAAAATAACAAGCCCTCCGACCGTGTAGTGAGTGCACATGACCCAGAAGTACGTGTTGGGCACAAGTCCAAAAAGCTGGCGTTTATTGGCGATAAGACACAAGTCGTGGAGTCGGCCAACTCTCACCTAGTCCTCAATGCGGAGCCTATCCCTGGTAATGAAGTAGATGGAATTGCACTGGAGTCGGTTGTAAAGGCTGTGGTGGATGAGTTCGACAAGCGTCCCAAGGAAGTAGTGGCAGACTCAGCTTACGGAAATGCTGAGAATCGCGACAAGCTCTCCAAGGAACTACATATCCTTCTAACGGCACCGTTGCCCAAATTCACGAACCCGTCCGGAAAGGCATTTCGAGCTGAAGACTTCACATACATACCGGAACGTGACGTGGTCGTGTGTCCTGGTGGGTACACGTCAGTCCGAAAGAACCACATTAAGCAATCTAAGGGTACACAACATGGATTTGCTGAAGAGGATTGCACAGCATGCCCTTTACGTGCGCAGTGCACCGACCATGCAAAGGGACGTACTGTGTTCGTGAGTGACTACTGGGAACTGATTCAGGAGGCAAAGAAGTACAATGCGAGCCAGGAGGGTCAAGAGGCACTTCGAGCTCGATACGAAATTGAGCGCACCAATAACGAAATGAAACGTCACCACGGACTCGGAAAGCCCCGAACCCGTGGTCGTAGCAAGTTGCGGATCGACGTTAAGATTACCTCTATGGTGGTCAATGTAAAGGTAATGGTGAAGGAGTTATTGAACCGAGGTAAGCCGTTAGAGGCCCCCGTCTGCCTTTAAAGTGGAAAAGGAAGCAAAAATGGAGGAATTGAGCGTGGGAAACCCAAGGTTAGCAACCAAAATTCAACCATTTGTATCCAATTACCTTCAAAAAATTCCCTAACAAAGGAAAACAGGAGCCTTACGGCTCCTGTTAATAGACACTCTCTGTGAGCGCGTTATTTCCACTCCATCCGTGCCGCCGGCAGCAAAATAGCGCGTCCTCGAAGCGTTACCGTCCAAACGGGGATCTCATCCTTAGAATAGCGCGCTCCAGACGCGCTATCTCATTCAATTTCAGTGGTAACGCGCTGTGAGCGCGTTATTTCCACTCCATCCGTGCCGCCGGCAGCAAAATAGCGCGTCCTCGAAGCGTTACCGTCCAAGCTGGTACCCGTCGCTCTCAATTCATCCACAGTCACACTCCATTTGTCCACAGTTTTCTTCTGCTTATCCACAGCCCATTCCGTTGGCCAGCGCCAGAGCAAACTTATCTTCGAGCCCCAAAAGGCGTTTAAAGTGGTGTATGAACCCCGATGTTGCAAACAAACGTTCGCATAATTCAACGTGCAACACAATTCATCAGAATTATCGACCACTTGTCCACAGGTTTATCCACAGCCGGTGCATAACTATATGTGTGATTCAAACAGTACTTTTGTCTGCTTATCCACAACGTGTGTATACTACATAACTCTGTACGTGTGTATAGTCCTCGTTACGTAAACCCACCCCTATTTCTGTGGACAACTTGGCTGTGGGTAATTAGCCCGCACTACGTTTGGACAATGGATGAATATGGATGAACGCCCGAACAGGACAGTTGTCGATTCCATAGGCTACATTGCACGAAATCGCATTACATCGGATTTCATATTGTGGAGGATCATGAAGGGCGTGATTTTGTGGGACTTGGGGTAGGAGTTAGCCTTGGAGCAACCTTCGTGGCCATTGTGGCGGGCAGAATGATGCTGCGTTCAGTCGTGAACCGAAAGCTAGCCGAAAGAGCAGCTCGTCATCGGCGTGAACGCTCGTAGCTCGTAACCTTCATCATTTGAAATACATTCGTAAATTGGAAAGGAGCCGGGCATTCCCGGCTCCTCGCTGTATCTATTGTCCTGGCTATTGACGTGTTACCTAGCAGTCGTCACGTGTTACCCTGCAGTCGTCACGTGTCACTTAGAAGTCGTCACGCGCTACCTAGAGGGAATCGCGTCGAATCTCGCATCTCGAACGTAGAACGGGCGGCACGTCACAGGTTATTTGATGTACCGACGTGCACCGATATAGCGGGTGGCCCAGTATGGATCCGAGAACAGCGGGGTCACAATCAAACCTGCATCTTCGGAGTCCACCATCATATCGTTGCCCACGTAGATGCCAACGTGTGACGCTCCAGGAGCGTACGTGCTAAAGAAGACCACATCGCCCGGTTGCAGGTTGCATCTACTGACGGGAACACCCTCTGCAAATTGGGACCATGTGTCACGTCCGATTGGCACACCAAAATGAGTAAACACAAACTGTGTAAATCCAGAACAGTCAAAGCCGGGGCTCGGCGTTGTGCCACCCCATATGTACGGCAGACCTACAAAGGACTCCGCGTAACTAATGAGCGCGCTTGCGTTCACTGACTTCAGGTCTTTCTCGGCTTGTCCAAGATACGCCTGGTTGTGCATCTTCGCTTCAGCCTCGAGGGTTGCAAGCTGTATCTGACGGATTTGGTTCTTCGTCAACTTAATTTGACTCTCGAGAATCCCACGCTGTTTTTGAGCGAACTTGATATTCTGGTTCGTCTCAGCCAGCGACACCTCTTGTTGATGTTCAAGATTCAGGTACTGCTGCTGCAAGGCTTGTAACTGCTGGCTCTTCGCAGAAATGGCAGCATAATTGGATTCCTGCTTGGTCTGTTCCGTTTTCAGTTGACCCTGCAGGTCCTTGACCTGATTAAGCAGGGATTTCTCAGCAGATGCGACCCGTGTTAAGAGTTCCATTCGTCCCAGAAAATCAGAAAAACTCGCTGATTTGAAGAGGACGTCCAAGTAAGGCACGTTGCCATCTTCAACTTGTGCTCTCAAGATGGTCTTTAATTTGTTCGTATCAGCCGCCAGTTTTTGCTGATTTGCAGTTATCTCATCGCTCAGTTGCTGAAGTTCCTTCGTCAACTGTATCAGTTGGTCACGTTCCGTGGTGATTTCATTTGAAACGACAGCAATTTTCGTCTTGTTTTGAGTAATAGAATTCTGCAGTGATTGAGCTTTGGACTTGGCAGCTGTAATTGAATGATCCGTTTGCGTAGCCTTACTCTGCAAGTTCGACAGTTGTTGTTGCTTCTGCGACAAAGAATCAGCGTGTGCTGATGGGATGAGGCAGCTCATGAGCAGCGCAACCGATCCCACGAACATCCACGTCTTTCGAAGCACAGCTTCCCCTCCCGTGACATAATATCCTGTCACGGGATTTCGACAACCGGTGGCAAAATCCTTCAAGAAATTTCAAGCGGTCTATTTTTGTCCGCTTTTATCAGCTTCTGTCGGGATTCATCATACATTTTAATGTCTGGCTGGGAACACCTGTATGTGATGCTCTTGCTCTGTGTCGTGTCCAAAAAACACAAATGCTTGCGAAGTCTTTGCAACGTCCTTTAGTTTGGCGATACTGTGTGCCATCGCCTGTTCGCTGACACCCGCAAACGGTACGCCGTCCTCGTAATTGCCCCGATGATACGCAGCATCGATGGTAAGTAAGATGGGTCCCGTCCGCTCTGTTTCTACGAAAACTGATTGATGCCCATCACTGTGCCCCGGTGTAAGTAAAACCTGAACACCTGGTGCCAACAGAACGTCCCCTTCGACGATCCGGTAACGCAGATTCGGGTCTCTGCAGACGTCCATGTAACCCTCACCTTCCATCGCGGCTCGATACTCGGCGCGTTGCACGACAATCTCAGTGTTAGGGAAGTGGGTGTTGCCGCCAGCGTGATCGAAATGCCAATGCGTACTAATGACAAACAATACATCCTCCGCTTGGTCGCCAGCTCGCTGCAGTGCACTGGTGATGGTGTCTTCCTTGGTCATGACGGGGACAATTTGTGCGGAACCATCTGGCTGTCGAAACAGGTCTTGATTGTCAATGCAAATATTGGGCATTCCGGTGTCAATCAGAATTGGCCCGTCCGGGGTCTCGATAAGGTAACTCCAAATTGGAAGGCTGGTCAACTGACCAGGTTTCTGTCGTGTATCCAGCATCGAATTATCAACGAGGCACCGTCCCAGCGGGAGCAAGCTAAGCGAATTATGGGCCATTCTCCGTCATCCTCTCTGTATCTTTAGACTTCTCTGTGGACATCGCGGACATCTCTCACTACATGTATCCTTCACCGTATCACGGACGGTACCATTCGACGTATCATTGGACACAAATCGACGCATGACTACATTGAATCATTCGCCCAATCATTACCCCAGCCTGGAAAATTCGATAAGACAGCACAATGTGATGTCAACAATAAAATTAGAAAGTAACAAAATTCGATTCAAACATCGAAATTCAATCAGTGCACAATGCAAGAAAGCCGCGAAAAATTGAATACATGATAGTTCCATCCCACACGCGATAAATCCTTCTGTTACACTTATACACTAAGACAGGTGTTTCTTCGTTACAGAGTGGTTCTAACAACATCACCTGCGTTCGAATCGACATCGTCAGTCAACACTGAAGGCGTGTCTGTGTCTGCTGGTGTTATTTCCCGGGTGATTATGTCATGAATCGTGGCCTCATCGCGAGTTGGTGATCATCTTGTCACTATACGGGCAACCGCGTCGTCACATTGAAAACGCTTGATGCGTCGGGTTTTTTGTAAATCCAAATCGAAGTGCAACTTGGGAAATGTACGACTTGGGGAAATAAAGATATCCTAGGGGAGGCGGCCGAGTGAATAAAAAGAAAATGATAGCCGTCATCGGCTCTCTTGTCGGAGTCGTTGTAGTCGGCGGAGCCGTTGGTGCCGCATTGTTGTGGGTGCCATTTGGGGGAAATGGGACAGGCGAGACGAGAACAGTTAATAAAGCGGCGTCCACGCCGAATAACGCTGCGCTGTCCATCGGACAGCGGATCAGTGAAAATTTACTACATATTAATAAACCGATGAACATCCTACTCATTGCAAACAATGCCCGCAACGCAACAAGTCCGCTGTCCCTTGGTACTGCAGCAGGACAGGCAGATATTATTCTGGTTGCGCACGTGGATCCCGCGGCTCACACCGTTACACTTATTTCCGTCCCTCGTGATACGCTCATTGCCATGCCACAGTACAACATCTCCATTCCGAAGATTAAAAGCGCCTTTAACATCGGGCTTAACGAGTCACCAGATATGGGGCCAGAGTTGGAAATGAAGGCTGTGTCACAACTCACAGGGTTACAGATCAACAATTGGATTGTGACAGACTTTCAGGGATTTATCGACGCAGTTAACGCCGTTGGAGGCGTACAGGTAAACGTCCCGGCACGGTTGTACGATCCCGCTCACAGCGGCGTGAACCTCCAACCCGGCCTGCAAACGTTGAACGGCGAACAAGCTCTCGCTTACGTGCGCGTGCGTCAGAATGCAGCAGGAAACTCGTATCGAACCAATGACTTTCAGCGGCAACAGGCGGAAATTCAAGTGCTTGAGATACTTAAGCATAAGCTGATTGATTCAGCCACGAACCCGGTCAAGCTGTACCAACTCGCTAAACTCTGGCACAAGGACGTCGCCACCAACCTCTCAACTGAGCAGCTCGTAGGCCTCGGCATGGCAGCGTCCGGAGCAGCTGTTGATAAGATTATTCTCGGCAGCGACAAGGACTCGATGGACCTCGCTGGAACCCCGTTGCCTGGCGTAAACAAACAAGGCTACATTACAGGTGCCTACTACGATGTCCTGGACCCTCCGAAGATCTACCAGACGCTGCAGCCGCTTGGGTCAACGGGATCGTCAACAGGGCTTCCCAGCATTCCACAACCAGATGAAGTTACGGTGTCGGTCTACGGTTCACAGGTCATCTACAACACGCTGAAACATGCCGGCTACATCGCGAGTTTTGCCGGCGGAACCTCTAGGGGGCGCGTCAACATCTACTATCCACCCGGAAAAATCACCTTGGCGTGGGCAGTGGCGCGCACGCTCGGCACGGGAAATGCGTGGGTGGCACCGAATTCGAACCTCTCATCCACGGTCGTCGTATACGGTTAGGGTGCGCGGATATAGATATCGCCTGACGTGATACCCTGGGCCTAGTGGGACAATACAGCGATGGGATGGATGGAGCGATACCCGACGGTATTGCGACGAGGCTTGACGGAATACCGATGGTCATCGTCGTGGATGCGTAAGCGCCGTGGACAGAGCCTTGGTTTTGCTCAGTAATTTGTGATAACGCGCCCTGAGCGCGTTATGTCCGATTGAATCGATAGTGCCGGTAAGAAATAGCGCGCTGTGGAAGCGCTATGTTCGCACTTTGAGTCAATAGCAACGTGTGAACACGTTATTTTGATGAGTTTCAGTTAATAACGCGCTACGAGCGCGTTATTTCCACTTGAACGTGTTTCTGGTCGGATGAATAACTCGTTCAGGGCTCGCTATTGGCGACCCAACTCTCAACGGAGCCAAAGCCAGAGGGTGCGATAGAAGTTGGAAGTCCCATGGTAAGACCGACGTGAGAATGTGGACCAGTAAGGGAGTCCACATTAATCAACAGTCTCTCTCAGCGCGTTATCTTTTTTGCCAGCTCGACTTGGCAATTCCACGTAGACCGTCGACCAACTAGTCAGTCTCTAGGCACCACACTTTTTCATCCACGGTGCGTAAGCATTGCTCATCCATCCCATTCGAGGCTCCCTTACGCACTCACGGTGCGTAAGCATTGCTCATCCACCCATTCGAGGCTCCCTTACGAACCCATATCGTTGTGGGTCCGGTCCGGCCCTGCCTTCGTTCCCTACCGACACGCTCGCTATCTGAACAAACTCCGTGGCCACAAAAATCCTAAGTCTCTGCGTGCGACCTAATCCTCAGCCTCACCAGACCATAGCATGACATTGGGGCCCTGCGACGACAGGTGTCGCAGGGCCCCAAGTATTAGTGGTTATCCACAATCTATCTTCAATTGGAGGTATTGGTTCGTTTTAGAGGTATTCGTTCAGTTTGGAGGTAGCGGTTCGTTAGTTCGACCGCCCTCCAGCGACTATCTTAGTGGTCACCATGACCGCCATGGTCACCGCCTTGGTGGTGCTGACCACTCTGACCGCCCTGGCCACCATGCGAACCTTCGCTCTCATGACCGCCTTGTTGTGAGTATCCATGCTGCATTTGCGATAGCTGGGTCAGCATCGCCTGTAGGGCCGCAGCAGCGTTTTGTGCTGCACTACTTGGTTGCGTCGCATTGGTGCTCGTTGTCTGGTTTGTGGTCGTCGTGACTGTAACGCTTCCAGTACTATTGGTAGCTGGCTGGTAGAACATGTGTCCGGTACCATGCTCTGACTTAGACTCGGGTTTATGTTCGGATTTATCCTCTTGACCCTTCGAACCACCCATCAACACGCTAGGAACCTGCATGCTGCTCGGGCCGGTCGTGTTCTTACTCTCGGTGCTGTCGTCACCCGTCGTATTGCCGGAAGTGTTGTTGGCCGAAGTACTATTGCCGGATGTGCTGTTGTTATCACCCTGGCCAAAGACAACTCCTCCGTCCTGGCCAAACACGCCGCTGCCGTTGGCGCTCATTTGTGCTAGACGTTGCAGTTGCGACTGCAGGTGAGACAAGCTCTTTTCAATGTTTTTCTCGAGCATCGATTGCGCGTGCGGATTCTTCACGTGCTGAAGCGCACCTGAGAGTGCGATTGCATCTTGACCCAAGTGGAGAAACACATTATCACGCTTGGGGTCGTCACCCAATCGGACACCGACACCTGGCACTTGACCGCCCACGCTATTAGTGGCATTCCCTGTGCTGTTGGTGCTGTTGGTGTCGTTGCTCGTCGTGTTGTTCGCAGCGGCAGATCCGCCGGTTGTATTCGTTGATGTGGCATTGTTCGATGTACTATTGAAATCAAGCGTCGTCGATCCCGTTTGCATCGCCAACTTCAAAGCCTGATTCTCATCTTGAACTGCCTGCTGTAATGTGGTCTGTGCGAGTTGAGTGTTCCCTTGCGCAATCAACGCATTGGCTTCTGCAATCCGTTGCTGGGCGAACTGTGCTAAGAGGTTTGCCTTGTTGACGTCGTTAAATGTCAACATCAGGCGAATGTTCTCAATCGTAGTCTTAATAAAGTAGAAAAAATCTCCCGGGAGCATCCCTGGGCTTACACTTGTGGTTGCCGATCCGGTGGAATTGACGCTTCCGGAAACGCTGTTGCCAGTCGAATTGGAAGTGCTGTTACTGTCTACGGTGACGGTCACATTTCCTGAGCTGGTGCCCGTCGAATTTGTAGCCGCAAAAGCTGACGCGGCACCTGCTGCGTTCATTCCGAGTACAATCGTTGCTGCGAGAATGGCTTTTTTTGCTGGATTCATTTTCATTTCTATCTCCTCCGTCCCTTCAGTGGAATCTAGTAAAGAAGGATTCGCAGGTCGTGGAGATTTTGTGGTGGTGGCTTAGAGATGATTTCAATGATTTTTCGCGAAATGATGACATTGTTTGCTCTTTGGCTTTGCTCTTTGGCTTTGCTCTTTGGCTTTGCTCTTTGGCTTTGCTCTTTGGCTTTGCTCTTTGGCTTTGCTCTCGGAGTGCCTGCTTTCATATTTGCTTTTTATTCTGAACACATCTTAGCTTCCCTACCGAAGCACCATGTTGGCAGTCGTCGTTACGTGGTAGTTGACCACAAGGTCATCACGACGAATGGTCTTCCCCTCCTTCATTACCTGTATCGAATATTCTCCAGGTACCATCCCGCTGACCAAGTATTGCCCGTGGGTATTCGTTAGAGCGCGGCCCACCAGACGGCCGAAGCTGTCGAAGCAGTAGACCCAAGCATTCACTACAGGGGTATTCGGATTTTCAACGGTCCCCATAATTGCTGTCATAGGGACAACAGCACGAACGCTGGTCGTCACATGAGGCTGCAAGCAGAGACGTTGACTGTAAGTTGCGTTGCCGACAAACACCTTCATTTCGTAATCGCCTGCAGGCAGTTCAGTATGAAACGTACCCTTCAGATTCGTGAAGCCTTCCCAAAGCACTCGTTTGGATTTATCAGCGATTTGCACAAGTCCAAGCATCGGCGAGTGATTCGTCGCATTGGTGATGACTCCTGACACAGCGCTTCCTACCTCGGAGAGGGTGATGTTCTTCCAGCTTTGCGGCCCCTTGGCCACGACGATTGTGCCCTCACCCATGTATAGGTTAGAACTAGAACTTGAGCGAGAGCTATAGCTTTCTCCGGGAGGATGACTTCCTGCCTCGCGCGCCAAAACCGTGTAAGTCCCGCGAGGCACATCGTAGAATTGGTAAAATCCATCCGCATCCGTGGTTGTCGAAGCAAATCCCCACGATGCATTACCGAGTGACACCACGGCGTTTGCCATCGGTTGCCCTTGACCTTGGTTCATGAATACCTGACCTGAGACAACCTCGTGAGGTTTCTGCGCGTTCCATCCGTCGTTGAAAGACATGAGTCGAACAAATGGGGGTCTGTCAATCGCAGTATCCGTCGGTAGACTGAAGCCCATTATTGGGTTAACCGATGCGGAGTGCGGCGAAGCGGTCAATGCGTTGCCTGACATCGCGTAGACGACTGGTATGCTGGTTGGGAACTGTAGCCCAAGCCCAAATCCTGACGCACCCCCTAATCCAACCCCAAGTCCTAACACTCCCCCTAACCCAATCCCGAACGCAATCCCTGCCCCTGCCACATAAACCCCTGACTGCCGAAGGTGGTTGCGCCATCTACGTGCTTCTCCCTCACTGTGCATGTGCATGTCACATACCCCTTTTTCGTGAACTTACCTCTCTTTACTGAGCGCTCTGGAGACGTCCAATTCTTAGAGCCGTATTATTTGCTTTCTTTAATACGCAATCATTGTTCTTTATAATGAACTACAGAAAGAACGATATCACACAGATTTCGAATGTGCAAAGGCTGTATTTCGAAAAGTCGATGATGAATCATCATGAGACTGTCGACTAACTTGTAGGTGCTTGCGCACCGTGGGTGCGTAAGCGAGCATCAAAATCGGCAAAACAGACGTTTCTTACGCACTGTGGGTGCGTAAGGGTTCGTCGGAGTGGCTGGCTGAGCACTGCTTGCGCACCGTGGGTGCGTAAGCGACCGCCAGATCGGTTGGCTGATCGCCGCTTGCGCACCGTGGGTGCGTAAGGGACCGCCAGATCGGTTGGCTGAGCACTGCTTACGCACTGTGGGTGCGTAAGGGACCGCCGGATCGGTTGGCTGAGCACTGCTTGCGCACCGTGGGTGCGTAAGGGACCGCCAGATCGGTTGGCTGAGCACTGCTTACGCACTGTGGGTGCGTAAGGGAGCATCAAAATCGGCAAAACAGACGTTTCTTACGCACTGTGGGTGCGTAAGGGTTCGTCGGAGTGGCTGGCTGAGCACTGCTTGCGCACCGTGGGTGCGTAAGCGACCGCCGGATCGGTTGGCTGACCACCGCTTGCGCACCGTGGGTGCGTAAGCGACCGCCGGATCGGTTGGCTGACCACCGCTTGCGCACCGTGGGTGCGTAAGCGACCGCCAGATCGGTTGGCTGACCGCCGCTTACGCACCGTTGGTGCGTAAGGCACCGCGGGATCGGTTGGCTGGGTACTGCTTAGGCAAGGTGGATGAAAAAGTGTCGTGCTCGTGACCTGTCGAGTTAATCGACAGTCTCTCGCAACTCGCTATTTTATCCGTTGTGATGGATAGCACGCTCACAACGCGCTATGCAGCCTGGGATGAATCGAGAAGAAGGAGATAACGCGCTCGCAGCGCGTTATTATTCGACTGGAGACCAGATAGTGATTCCAGAACGCGTTATGTCCACCCTTGGAGAGTTAACGCGCCCACAACGCTCTATTTTTGGTACGACTCGGTATGTTGCGTTCCAATAACGCGTTCTCGAAGCGTTATCTTTACTGGACCGCGCTCTCTCTACCGGGACTAAGTCCGGTGGCGAGCAATGCTAGAACTTCAGTACACCTAGTTCCGCATATCGCGCACTCCATTGCGCTTTTCGACAAGATAAATCCCTGATGATGATGAATCATCATGCTTGCTGTGGTGTCCCTGTTCATTCCGTTTCATTCCTAGATTTCACCCTTCACCCTTCACACCTATACTGCTCACCGCTCACCGCTCACCGCTCACCGCTCACCGCCCACGCCCACGCCCACCGCCTGCACGTCACCTGTCACCATCTGCCCCACCCGTTCCTATCATTCACGTCCATGCACGTTGTCGATAAATTCGCTAAAATGAGAGTACAAAGGAGGAATTGGCAATGCGCTATCGTCAACTTGGCAACAGCGGTCTCAAAGTTTCTGTGCTTGGCCTGGGTACAAATGCGTTTGGAGGACGAGCCGACAAGGAAACTTCCATTCGTGTGTTGCATCATGCTGTGGATGCTGGGATTACCTTCATCGACACGGCAAACATATATACGAACACCAAGTCCGAGGAAATCATCGGTGAGGCGTTTGAAGGCCGTCGTTCCGATGTGATTTTGGCTACTAAGGTCGGCATGAAAATGGGAGAGGGGCCGAATGACAGCGGATCGTCGCGACAGCACATTATGGAACAAGTCGAAGCGAGTCTGCGGAGGTTGCGCACCGATTACATCGACCTCTACCAAATTCACGCGTTCGATCCGACCACACCGCTTGAGGAAACACTCCAGACTTTGGACCATCTCGTTACTTCCGGCAAGGTCCGCTACATCGGCGCGTCGAACTACGCCGCTTGGCAGTTGATGAAGTCGCTATCCATCAGTGAACGCTATGGACTCGCGAAATTTGTCGCTGTGCAGCCAGGGTACTCTCTCGTCGATAGAGGGATTGAGCAGGAATTGGTGCCGTTTTGTGTCAATGAGAACATCGGAATCATCCCCTACTTCCCTCTTGCCGGTGGTATCTTGACTGGGAAGTATGCTGGCGGTAATAAGCCGCAAGGCTCGCTGTGGGATTTGAATCCGAATTTTGAAAGACGGATGGATCCGGCGCGCATGGAAGCCGGAGAACGCGTTGTAGAGATTGCAGCAAATCTCGCGACGACCGCAACTGCGCTTTCGCTCGCTTGGCTCATGCATCAGCCTGCAGTTTCCACGGTCATCTCAGGTGCAACGCGTGAATCCCAAATCGACGCGAACGCGGAGGCTGTAGATCTCGAACTCTCGAGTGAGACACTGTCTCTCCTTGATGAGGTCACAGAGCAGTTTATCTACGCGCCTGCTTTTGGCAGCACGGGGCGCAAAAAGAAATAAACTTACGCAACGCTAGATTCGGATTCAATAAAAAAAAGCCAGCCACCGATTACGGCGGCTGGCTTTTCACGTCAGAACACGGGTCTAGCGTACCAATCAGACCACGGGTCTAGCGTACCAATTGTCCCGCCTCAGACGTTTTGTCCTCTGCCTGTGCCTGCTGCTGCAGAATGTCCTTCACGACGACTCCATCCTTGATGACGAGTGCGATATTGTTCGTGTCCTCGAGAGAGCGAATGTCCTCCAATACATTGGTTCGTGCCACCACGACGTCTGCCAACTTGCCGGTTTCAAGCGTGCCAATCCTGTCCTGCCAGCCAAGGCACTCCGCCGCTACCTTCGTCGTCGCTACAATCGACTCCATCGGCGTCATCCCGATATCGCACATCAATCCCAATTCGCGCAGGTTGGTTCCATGTGCCATCACGCCCGCATCAGTACCCATGGCAATTCTCACACCGGCACGATACGCGCGGGCAATGCTATCGCGGTGTGCTTCGAACGACTCGCGTGCCTTCTTGACTCCGTATTCGGGCATACTTCCGGTTGCCTCAGCCTGCTCAATCACGGAGAGCGGTGCAAGCAACGTCGGTACAAGGTAAGTTCCATGCTCTTTCATCAACGCAATGGCTTCGTCGTCCAGATAGATACCGTGTTCAATGGAATGGATTCCCGCTCTAACCGCATTTTTGATGCCCTCTGCGCCCTGAGCGTGAGCCATCACTTTGCGCCCCTGCCGGAACTGTGCCTCTTCCACCATGACACGCAGTTCTTCGTAAGAAAACTGTGTGTACTCTGGATGATCCGTTGGGCTAAGCACACCGCCTGTCGCATGAACCTTGATGATGTCGGCGCCAGCGCGCAGCATCTCCCGGACCTTGTGACGCACCTGTTCTACGCCATCACAAATGCCACTTGGGCTGCCAGGATAGTGCTGTCTAGTCAGGTCAACACCAGACACAGTCCAGCTGTCACCGTGGCCACCTGTAATTGTTAGCGGAGTAACGCTAATCTGCATCCGTGGACCTGTAATCATCCCTCGTTCGACGGCGGTCTTGACACCGAGATCGGCCCCGCCTGCGTCACGGACAGTGGTGATGCCCGCTTCGAGCGTCCTCTTCATGTACTCGGCAGCGTAATAGAATTGCAGAGAGAATGGGTCAGACAGCTGCGCTTCCAACTTTCTCACTTGAAACATCAAATGAACATGCGTGTCGATAAGGCCAGGTAGAATGGTCCCACCTTCTGCGTCGATGCGCTGTGCATCTGATGGAATCTCCACGCGTTCGAGCGTGCCCTGAATTCCATTGCCACTTTGTGTCCCCACTGCGACAATACGGTTTCCTTCAAGCAGAAGTGCTCCATTTTGAATCGGATCGCCGCCGTTGCCGTCGATTAATGTACCGTTGTAGATGAGCGTAAACTTTGCCATCTGCTTCACTCCACTCTCCTCACAAAATCTCCAGTTCCCTGCCAGATGATGCGGGCCAACCGAGGCGTGCACGCATCGTTGTCGAGTCTCCAGCAAACACGCCAGTTATCTCGCGGACCGTTCAGTCTATCAACTGAATCGTCCGTATCTGACCAACACAATCTTATCATAATTGTCTGTATATTTTGAGGCAAACCCCTCATGCTCAGCACGCAAAACAGAATCAAAATAGATTAAAAATAAATTAGAAATCCATTAGTTTAACATTAGTATAAGGAAACAAATTGATTACAAGAAGATTAGAGAACTGTGAGTGAATTGTGTCAGTTTTATGAAATGTCCGCGTGGCCAATCGGAGCAAAATAGATGCCAACACGCGGATCCCGTGATACACGTGGCGTTTTGGTGCTTTGGGGCGGGATGGAGCACTCCGAACGGACTAGTCCGAAACGACCCGGCACAATGAAAATAGTCCTGTCATCTAGTATTTTTGACCCTTTGTGCAGGCACAGGTGCGGCGCACAATGTGCACATGTTACAGGAGGTGATTGGCATGGTGAATATGTCAAATGTCTGGCCGAACCACTTGATAGATTGGCTGTGGTTGGTCGTGTTCGTTCTATTTGTCCTTGGGTCTTATCCGCGCCACAAAGGTGGGAGTAACAAATGAATTGGACAAAGCAAGTCAGAGGCACCCTTTCGGAACAGTTAACATGGGATAACCTGCTTCCCTCGGAACAGCCCGTGTATGTATCGTCGCTCGTGTACAGCTTCGGCATTTTCACACTCAGCAGCCTAATTTTCGTGATTTTATCCGGTATTGTCCTCGCGTCCAAAGGCGTCACTTGGTACCAGGTTTCAAGTCTCGGAGAGTTCGTGCGCAGCGTACACTTTTGGAGCGTGCAAGCCTTCTTCTTCTTCATGACAATGCATCTTGTCGGACAGTTTTTCATGGGTTCCTGGCGGCAGGGTCGAGCGTTTACGTGGGTCCTCGGCGCACTTTCTTTCGGAATATCGGTCGTCGCAGCGTTTACAGGTTATCTTTCACGTGGAGACTTTTTCTCACAGTGGAATCAGGTTCAGAGTAAGGATGCGTTCAACGGGGCTGGCCTCGATGGATTTTTGAACATCCTTAACAACGGGCAAGTATATGGACTGCACATCGTCGTCATTCCTGCCATTCTCTTGCTTCTTGTTGGCTGGCATCTAATTGAAGTTCGTCGAAATGGCGTTGTTCCTCCCTATGAACAGGAAGCGAAGCAAGGGGCTGGTAAGAAATGAACAAGGCATACAAGGAGACGCTGAAATACCCACAAAAGGATTTTGACCTGATTAAAGAGGCAACCATCGGTGTAACCGTTACGGCCGTCTTGGTCCTAGGAGCGGCAGCCATATTTGGAGCACCGTACCGACCCGCCGTCACAAACCAACAAATCGCGCAGGCACAGCCGATTACCATCATGCAGACTGCACTAGGCGATCTCGACGGACAGGGAGCCATCGCAAGTTATGGCCCGCCATATAACAATGGCACTGGGAACATACAGTCGATTGCGGGCTTTCACCCTGGCACGTTTTGGGGAACCCCTTATCAGATAAATACTGCAAACGCTGACGTTTTGACGCCCCTCAGTATGCTCGCAAAGGCGTCGAACAATTCGGCGCTGACGACCGACCTCTCGCGGTACAACAACGCTTCCGCGTCGCAAAAACAAACCTGGGACCAGAACCTGAGCAACGCGTTAAACAAGGCGACCGTACAAAACGGCCAAGTCAGCATCCCGGCTGGGAACTACGGACCCGTTGAATCGATGATGAACTACGAGCTGTCGATGGCATCATCGGGTCTCTTCTCAGGAGCCTTGAACCGGGAAACAAATCTAGGTGTTTACCGCTGGAATGTCCAAAACGACTTGTTGTTCTTACAAGGAGACGCCTTACACAAGATTGCCGGGCAATTAAATATGAAAGGCGAACAGTGGGGTATCAATCACGATGAGGCTTCGTACCCAGGTCCTTGGTGGTTGACACCATATACCTTCCTTTATCAAATTCCGCCCTGGTCTACATCATCTGCCGGCGATGAAATGGCTGCATTCACGATGGGATTGTTGTTCCTGATACTCTTGTTGGTGCCCTTCATTCCGGGACTGAACAAGTTGCCGAAGGTTCTTCCGGTCTACAAGTGGATTTGGCGTGATTGGTATCGTTCGAAAAAAGCTGACCGTCGCCAAGTGGCAAAGACTCCATCGCATTCACACTCGTAAGGGAGGGTTAACGATGAAACAAGGTATTCGCTTATGGGTCATTTGGATCTTTGCTTTGGTAACAGGCATTTACGGTACCGCGATTACTTATCAAGGCATCACAACCGCGCATCATATCGATTTAACCTACGGCATACCCATTTTCTTGTTTGGCGTGTGGGTAACAGGGAACATTTGGGGTTCAGCACGTCAGTCCTACCGACGTCAACGGGCCAAGGCCTGATTTCTTGAGGGGGCGCAGCCCTCAGCCTGCCACAAGTGAATCTCTTGTCGTGTGTGTACATTCCGTTCGATAGGAAAACGAGCAGGGCCATCCGGCTCTGCTCGTTTCAAAATCTCCATCGGCCGCACGTGCCCTGTCTCGTCACAGATTGTCCGTCGTGCCTTGTCTCGTCGGGCCCTGTCTCGTCGGGCCCTGTCTCGTCATGCCCTGTCTCGTCATGCCCTGTCTCGTCGTGCTCGTTTAGTCTCGTTCATAGGCGACAATGTGCAGGTCAACGAATTCAGCATGCTCAAGAACGTAATCTAGAGGATTCGGTCGAAAGCGTGAAAACACCCCGCGCTGTGCGAGCGGTTGGCCCGCGACCAGTTGCGAGACCTCAAGTTCCATCGCCGTTTGTACAATCGTCAGACCAATGTTGTGATTGACAGCAGGCCTAGAGAGAAAATGGGCGTCGAATTGTTCACTTAAATGCTTAATCTTCGCGAAATCACGCTCATCTTCGGGATTCATGACCTCTTCGCTCGAGACGACGAGTACCCAAAGTTCCGCCTGGAGGCGGTCGGCAATCCGCCAGCCGCGACGAATGAGCTTTTCAGAATGGGGGCGGTGGTTGACGCAGACAAGGATGCGCTCCGTATCCTGGCTCCATTTTCTTGACTTTCTTGCCCTGTCGATGCGCTGGTCCACATCATCCGCCACTTCCAGCAGCGCCAATTCGCGTAACGCGGCTAAATTCGCCGTTTGAAAGAAATTGTCAAGCGCGCGTTCTATCTTGTCTCGCGCATAGATGCGTCCTTCCACGAGCCTTTGTTGCAGGGTCTCTGGAGTGACGTCTATCAGCTTGATTTCGCGGGCCAACTTCATGAACCAGTCTGGTATACGTTCGCGAACTTTGATCCCTGTAATGTGCTCGACTTTATCGTGCAAACTCTCAAGGTGCTGGACGTTGACAGCGGTCACAACGTTAATGCCCTGTTCAAGCAGATACTGGATGTCTTGATACCGCTTCTCTCGTCTGCAACCGGGGACGTTTGTATGCGCCAATTCATCAACGAGGACAATCGATGGTTTGCGGCGCACAATGGCGTCGACGTCCATCTCGTCATACGTCCGTCCTCCTTCGAGCAGAATTTCCCTTTTTGAAATGACCTCCAAGTCACCAATCTGAGCCGCCGTTTCCGCTCGACCGTGCGTCTCAATCAAGCCGATGACCACATCCCAACCACGCTTGCGCCAGTCCCGCGCATCCTGAAGCATTTTATACGTCTTACCAACTCCAGGGGCGGCTCCGACGTAAATGGTCAGTCTTCCGCGAAGACGTGGAGACTGGCTGCCGTCGCTCTGCACCTCGCTTGATTTCGGCAGCTTCAACATCGTGTCCGGCGGATCTCGCCACCCTACAATTCGAAGGTCTGTATAGCGCAGGTTGCGAAGCAGATAGCGCACCGGATTTTCTCGCCAGAGTTCCCATTTGCGGTCTGGCGCCGGCTGCCCGATGACAATCTGAGTCACGTTGTAACGTGAGGCTACATCGGCAATGACTTCACCGGTTTTCCTGTCATTGCGAGGCTCGATAATGAACTCCCCCTCGCACTCATCCGCCAAGGTCTTTAACTTGACGAGATTGGCCCTCTCCTTCTCCGAAAGAGAATCTTCGCCGCCTCCTGCAATAAACAGCACGTACATATCCGCCTTCATGCGCGCTGCCATGCGGTCACCGCGGCCAATCAATTTTACGGCCCGAGGATAGTGGCTGACGCAAACCATAATGACCTCTTTGGCACCTACTGGGCCGGGAATCCTGCGTCTTGAGTAGGAGCGCTCAAGACGCTCATCCACGTCCTCCGCTACCACGCGCAGGGCCAGTTCACGAAGACCGGACAGGTTCGACTTGCGGAAGAAATTCTGCAGTGCCTGGTCAACCCTGTCTGCTGGATAAATGCTCCCATCCCGCAAACGCTGGCGCAGTGTTTCCGGAGTGACATCGATGACGGACACTTCATCTGCGCGTTTGATGAGAGATTCCGGTATGAGTTCTCGGACAGGGATGCCCGTGATTTCCTCTGCTTCGTCGTGAATCCCTTCAATGTGCTGCACATTGACTGTTGTGAGGACGGAGATTCCCATGTCGAGCAGGTATTCGACATCCATATATCGCTTTGGAAACATAGAGCCTGGGGCATTGCTGTGCGCCAGCTCATCAATGACGACAACGTCAGGACCTCGTTCTGTAATCGCTTCAATGTCCACCTCTTCGAAGACCCTGTGATGGAAGTGGATAATTTTCCGCGGGAGGACCTCCAGGCCGTCCATCTGTGCTCTTGTTTCCGGCCTGTCTCGTACATCTACGTAGCCAATCACAACATCGATGCCCCGTTCTTTCAAAGATACGGCTTCCCGAAGCATCGTGTAGGTCTTCCCTACACCTGGGGCAGCGCCAATAAAAATCTTAAGTTGCCCCGGATTTGTGCCAAAGACTTCCCCAGTGTTCGATGACATCCTAGGTCTAACCGCCTTCCGACGTGCTCTGAGGGAATCGACGCTCCGTGTCCGCATGCGTGTTCGAAGGAACCCGATGCTCCGTATCCCGCAGTATCTGCTCTGACGGACCCTATGTCCGTGTCCGGCATAGGTTCCCTGCGGGGAACGATGCTCTATTCAGCATCTGCTCTGAAAAACCCCAATGCTCTCTGCGGCGGACGAATTACTGTCCTAGGCGTTGTTCAATCACCAGGTTCAGTTGCATCACGTTGACCATGTGAGTGCCCCAGATGCCAAGCACCGGTCCTTGCTTGTACCGGTTGATGAGATCCGTTAAAACGGCCTCACTGATGCCTGTGGCTTTTGAGATGCGCGGTACTTGAATCATGGCGTCCTGTACTGAAATGTCCGGGTCAAGCCCTGAAGCTGATGATTCCACCATTTCAGGTGGGATTGTTGCAACAGGAGTCCCGGGGTTTTGCTGTTCCACGACTTGCAAATTGTTCTTTACTTCTTGGACCAACGCAGGATTCGTCGGTCCAAGGTTTGACCCTCCAGAACCACTCGCGTTGTAATTGACTGCAGACGGGCGTGGGTGAAACAAACCGGGACTGGTCACGTTTTGTGCAATCAGCAGTGAACCCACAGCATGACCTTTGGCATCAACGATACTTCCCTTGGCTTGAAACGGAAACAGGACGTTGCCGACGCCTGTAACAAACAGCGGGTAAATAAGCCCCAAGAGTATGGCAAAGACAATCGTAAACCGAAACGCGCGCCAGAAATTGACCATGTCAAACTCCTCCTATATTGGCCACGCCAAGCATCGTGAGCAGAAGGTCAATTACCTTGATGCCGATAAACGGCGCAACAACGCCGCCCATACCGTAGATGAGCAGGTTTCGCATTAACATCTGCGTGGCACTCATCGGACGATACTTAATACCCTTCATGGCAAGGGGTATCAGCAGCGGAATAATGATGGCGTTGAAAATCAATGCGGACAGAATCGCACTATGCCAGCTCGTGAGATGCATGATGTTTAAGACCTTGAGGGCCGGAATCGCAATCATAAAGATAGCCGGGATGATGGCGAAGTATTTGGCCACATCATTGGCAATTGAAAACGTCGTGATGGCGCCGCGGGTGATGAGCAGTTGCTTGCCAATCGACACCACTTCAATCAGCTTTGTGGGGTCGGAATCAAGGTCTATCATGTTCCCTGCTTCCTTGGCCGCCGTCGTGCCCGTGTTCATGGCAAGCCCTACGTCCGCTTGAGCCAGCGCCGGAGCATCGTTTGTGCCATCACCGGACATCGCAACCAATTTCCCCTGCTCCTGTTCATTTCGAATGAGGCGCATCTTGTCCTCAGGTTTCGCTTCCGCGATGTAGTCATCGACGCCCGCTTCCTGCGCGATGGTCGCGGCCGTGAGCGGGTTGTCCCCGGTGCACATGACCGTCTTAATGCCCATCTTGCGGAGCTCTTCAAAGCGCTCCCTCATGCCGGGTTTTACGATGTCTTTCAAATAGATGAGCCCGAAAATCTCCTTGTCCTTGATGACCGCAAGCGGTGTGCCGCCCGCTCTCGCCACGTATTCGGTTTTCTCATCTAAATCGTTTGGGACTAATCCGCCTTTCTCCGTCACGTGCTTTTTAATGGCGTCAACGGCCCCTTTGCGGATGATGGTTCCGTCCGGCAGGTTCAATCCACTCATTCGGGTATCCGCGCTAAATTCAACGTTCTCGGCCTCGCTGTACTGCTCGCGAACGAACGTGACATCCTTCTCCTTGGCGAGTTCGACAACGGACCTGCCTTCTGGCGTCTCGTCGAACAGCGACGAAATCACCGCTGCTTCAATCAATTCCCGCTCCGAGTGACTCCCGACCGGCAAGAACTCGCTCGCAAGTCGATTGCCAATGGTGATGGTACCTGTCTTATCAAGGATGAGTGTATTGACGTCGCCGGCAGCTTCCACCGCTTTACCCGACTTGGCAATCACGTTGAAGCGGATAACCCTGTCCATTCCGGCAATCCCGATGGCCGATAAGAGGGCGCCAATCGTGGTCGGAATCAGACACACCAAAAGTGCAATCAAGGTGGCCACGTCGATGGTGTGATGGACGTAGTGCGCAAGCGGTTCGAGCGTCACAACGACAATCAGGAATATCAACGTCAGACCCGCGAGCAGGACAGACAGTGCCAACTCATTCGGGGTCTTCTGTCTGCTTGCACCCTCCACGAGACCAATCATCTTGTCGAGAAACGACTCGCCAGGGTCGACCGTAATGCGAATGATGAGCTCGTCGGACAGCAGTTTGGTGCCGCCAGTCACCGAGCTGAAATCCCCGCCTGCTCCGCGAATGACGGGGGCAGACTCACCTGTGATGGCTGATTCGTCAACGCTGCCGAGTCCTTCCAGAACTTCGCCGTCAGCTGGTATCATCTCACCGGCTTCGACGCGGACGAGGTCCCCTTTATGCAGGGTGGAAGCCGGAACCTGTTCGTAGCCGCCGCTATCCTTCTTGCGGTTGGCCATAAGGTCTGTCTTGGTCCGACGCAGTGACTCCGCCTGGGCTTTCCCTCTACCTTCAGCGACGGCTTCGGCAAAGTTCCCGAACAACACCGTCAGCAGCAAAATCACAGTCACAATCAGGTTGTACCAACGCTGCGAAGGCGGATTCCCCCCACCAAATAAGTTGACATCAATCGTCAACAGCAGCGTTATCACAAAACCAATCTCGACGACAAACATCACCGGATTGCGGACAAGGACGCGTGGGTCCAGCTTGAGAAACGACTCCCAGATTGCCCGCTTCATGATATCCGGAGACATGGATTTCGAATTCCGAGCCATATTCAGGTCTCCTTCTCACCGAAAACTGCGCCTTACTTCAAAAACGGGGTCAGTGGCCTAAGGAGGCCAACATTTGCAACTGCTCGCCAATCGGCCCGATAGCTAAGGCCGGGAAGAATGTCAGGGCACCGACAATCACAAAGACTGCAACAAAGACACCGCCAAATGCGAAAGTGTCCGTTCGAAGTGTTCCTGCACTGACTGGAATCGAAGCCTTTCTCGCAAGTGAGCCCGCGATGGCAAACATGGCAATGAGAGAAACGTACCTTCCGAGCAACATCACGACTCCAAGCGTGAGGTTATAAAACACGGTGTTGCCGTTGAGGCCTGCAAACGCCGATCCGTTGTTGGCCGCTCCTGAGGTATAGGCGTACAGCACTTCAGAGAGCCCATGTAAGCCTGGGTTCAAAATCGATGACGTACCTGCCTTAGTCACCAACGCGATGGCCGTAGGGACGAGAATAATAAACGGGTGAACCAGCATCGCCATCGTTGCGAGCTTGATTTCACGCGCCTCGATTTTTTTGCCGAATATCTCTGGTGTGCGCCCCACCATCAGGCCGGAGAGGAACACCGTGATCATCAAGAACATCAGGATGTTGAGCAGACCTACACCTTTGCCGCCGAAAACAAGATTGAACATCATAAACAGCATCGGGATAAACCCGCCCATCGGCATGAAACTGTCATGCATCGAGTTGACAGCGCCCGTGGTAAAAGCCGTGGTAATGGCTGCAAAGGCACTTGACAATGCGGTCCCAAAGCGCACCTCTTTGCCTTCCATGTTCGGCCCGTGAATGCCAAGCACGTGCTGCAAAATTGGGTTTCCGGCTGATTCACTGGCGTAGATAATAAACGCGCCAATCACGAGAACGGCGGTCAAGAACACGTACAGTACCACAGCCTGTTTCCGGTTTGCGATGAATTTTCCGAACGTCCATACCAAACCACAGGAGATAATCCCCATCGCAATCATCTCAAGTACCGTTGTCCATGCGCTCGGGTCTTCAAACGGGTGGGCGGAATTGGCGTTAAAGAATCCGCCCCCGTTGGTCCCAAGTTGCTTAATCGCTTCGAGCGAAGCCACGGGACCCCGTGCGATGGTCTGCGTTGCCCCCTGAAGAGTGTGCACGACTTGGGGGCCCAGCAGGGTCTCGGGAACGCCGAGACCAATGAGGACAACCGCAAAGAGAACCGCAAGCGGGATGAGCAAACGGGTGTGAATCTTGATAAAGTCGACCCAGAAGTTGCCGAGGGTTTCTGAGCGATTGGCCACTAGGCCGCGCAAAAAGGCAATCGCAGCAACAAATCCAGTTGCAGCAGACGTGAACTGCAAATAGGTGATGGCTGTCATTTGTGACAAATAGGACAGCGATTGCTCACCGGCGTAGTTCTGCCAGTTGGTGTTGGTAATGAAACTCGCTGCCGTATTAAACGCCAAATCCCACGGCATCGACTTAACCTGGGCAGGATTGAGCGGCAACACTCCCTGCAGCCGAAAGAGCAGGTAGGCAAATATCATCATCATGAAGTTGACCAACATCAAAGCTCGCAGATACGCCTTCCAGTCCATCTGGACGGAAGGGTCAACACCAACCGCGCGGTAGAGCATGCCTTCAATGGGTCTGTAGAGCCCATCAGCCCAGCTTTTTTTGCCTGTGAACACACGGTAGATATATCCGCCTAGCGGAATACCAATCAACAGAATCAACGCAATCACAGCTAAAATCCCAATGGAACCTGCCAAAGTCATAGAACCTCACTCCTAAAACTTCTCGGGATGGAAGATGACGTACGTCAAATACACCGTCAATGCTGCGGAAAGTGCGAGCAAGACCCACATGCAACCTACCTCCCCCTGCACCTCTTAAGCTCTATCAAAGACCCGAAACAAGACAAAAAGCAGACCAAACAAGACCAAATAGAGCATTACCGAAATGACATCGCCCATCCCTGCACCTCACCCTGTTACGCAATCGCGGCCCTGTGAAGCCTCCTGTAACGCTATCCTGCGAGGCATCCTCTTACGCTATCCCGTTTTGGGAACACTATCCCTGACAGTCCTGCTCGGCCAGACTCGCTTGCCACGCTACGCACATGATTGTAGGGCCGATTTGCGTAAAAATGGGGTAAAGATACTTTGTGTGGCCGTAAAAAAAGCGTAAAAATCGGCTCATCGGTCCGGTTCTGAGTTATAAATGATGATGTGGTTCTGTTCGCTGATGATGTAGTTCTGTTCGCCGATGATGTAGTTCTGTCCGCCGATGATGTAGTTCTCGACTGGGGCGTTGTAAATTATGAGGAGCTGTCAATATGAGGATCTGTAACGATGGAGAGTTGTAAATGGTAAAGCAAAAAACCTCTACTAGGCCGAAGTGGCGGGTGCTGACCTCGTATGTAGTACCTTGGACGACACCTGATGCCACTGTAAATGCGAATCAAAATGGTGGCAATCGCCCAATGCCTTATCTCGTCGTGACGGTACTGGTTGTATTGCTGACCGTAGTTTTCTGGAAAATCGGCTACGCTTTCACACTGGTAAATCTTGCACTCTTGTATCTTCTTCCTGTTCTAGTGAGCGCGGTACGCTGGGGACTGGGGCCGTCTTTCTATGCCGCTTTCATCGGAGTCATCGCGTTTGACTACTTCTTTGTACCGCCAATTCATCGTTTTACCGTAGCAGATATCCGTTACTTCATTTCATTTATCGTCTATCTTGCTGTTGCTACTTTCACAGCAAGCCTGGCCGCACAATTGCGCCAACGGGTTACAGAAGCGCGAGAGCGTGAAGCTGTCACGTCAGCACTCTACACCTTGAGCACTCAGGTTGCTGCGGCTACCAGCCTCGACAACGTGTTGCAAGAGATTGTAAGTCACGCTTCAAGAACCTTCGGTCTGGCAGCAGCAGTGATGTTGCCAGGGGATAAGGGCGAGCTTACTGTGCGGGCCAACATGGGACTCCACGTCGATGGTCATCTCACCATTCTTGACCCTCGGGTCTTAAATTGGGTTTTCGATCACGGCAAAATGGCCGGCTACGGGACAGGGGTTCATCAAAACACTTCCATTCTCTACGTGCCTTTAAAAACGGAATCAACTGTCCACGGTGTCATGTGCATCGGATCACAACGACCGCTTGGAATCGATATGCAACAGTCTCGGCTTCGAGTAGTTCTGGCTTTGGCGGGGCTGGCTGCAGTGTCCATTGCAAGGTCTCATTACGAAGAAGAAGCGCAAATCGCACACCTCAGCGCGGAATCTGAGCGTGTGCGCACCGCACTGCTGGATTCCATCTCGCATGAGCTGCGAACTCCGCTCGCGACCATTATCGGTGCAGCAACCGGATTAACCGACGGTGCGGGAATTCTCTCCATCGAAGACCAGAAGGAATTGTTACTAACTGTCCGTGATGGTGCAATGCGCATGAACCGACTCGTCACGAATCTACTTGGAATGGTCCGACTTGAGAGCGGCATGCTGCAACTGAACAAGAAATGGTGTGACGTATCCGACATTGTCGGCGTGGCAATTCGCCAAGCACAGGATTCTCTGCAGAACAGGACCGTAGAAGTCAACCTGTCGCCGAGTCTCCCTCCCATATCGGTCGATGAAGTGTTGATTGAACAGGTACTCGTCAACCTCCTCAGTAACGCGGCAAAGTATTCGCAAGACGGAACGACAATTGGGGTGGATGCGATGGAATACGATGGCGTGTTAACCCTACAGGTAAGGGATGAAGGGATTGGAATCTCTGCCGACGAAGCGGAGAAAATTTTCGACAAGTTCTTTCGTACCGACTCGGGGAAGGGTGTTCCCGGGACGGGGCTCGGTTTGGCGATTTGTAAAGGGATTGTTCAGGCACACGGCGGCGAAATTTTTGCAAAACCGGCAAAGCATGGCGGTACTATCATCACCGTCATGCTGCCCGTCGGCGACGAGCCAAACTTGCCAGAAGAAGACGCCCAGTTTCCTATGGCAGGTGACCACAAGCTCATCGACGGCTTACATCTGTCTCTGGCAGGTGACTCTGAACGGATCGGAGACACGCAGTTGCCCCTGGTAGATGACTCCGCGCGAATCGGAGGCTCACAGCCGTCTCCGATGGGCGACTCTAAGCGGATCGGAGATACGCAACTCAAGCAGGAGGGACCAGAACTGTGGGTGCAAAAGTCCTGATTGTCGACGACGAGGCGCAAATTCGTAAACTGCTGCGTGTGACACTTGACGCCCATGGATTTTCGACCATCGAAGCTTCGACGGGCAAGGACGGGGTTCTCCAAGCGAGTATGTTAGCGCCCGATCTGGTGATTTTAGATCTCGGCCTTCCGGATATGGATGGTACGGAGGCGCTGTCACAGATTCGTTCGTGGGCCAAGATGCCTATCATTGTGCTGACGGTGCGGGATGATGAGGCGGGGAAAGTGTACGCGCTCGATCACGGGGCCGACGACTACATGACCAAGCCCTTTGGCATGAGTGAGTTAATGGCTCGGATTCGGGTCGCTTTGCGCCATACAGCCCATCAGCCTGATGAACCGATTATCAACATCGGGTGCCTGCACATCGATTTGGCCAGGCGTCTTGTGGAGAAGGACGGGCAAGCGATTAAACTCACCCCGATTGAGTACGACCTTCTGAAGGTACTCGCCACGAACGCCAACAGGGTCATGACGCACCGCCAACTTTTACGGCAAGTGTGGGGTGAACAAAGCCCAGATAGTGTGAGTCACTATCTGCGGGTCTATGTCGGACATCTACGAAAGAAAATCGAGGACAATCCTGCGCAGCCAAACCTGATTATCACGGAACCCGGTGTAGGGTATCGGCTTGTTGATCCAAGTTGACGGAAATAACGCGCTCCTGGCGCGTTATCACCTTTCATCATTGAAATAGCGCGTCCACAGCGCGCTATTCCTCTCGAGGGGGCCCGGTCCGAATCGCAACGCTTCCGCAACGCGTTATTTTTGCGCCGACACCGTGGCATAGACGGAAATAACGCGCTGCCAGCGCGTTATCACCTTTCATCATTAAAATAACGCGCCCACAGGCTGTGCTTACGCGTTGGCCTGGCTCAAGACACCGTTCGTGGCCGACATCCCAATAATCACGCAGCCCCAGAACAGTTTGTAGGCTGTGACCATATCAGGAGAGGTAAAGCGGATGGTCTTCGGACCCACCAATTCAACCAGTGGGATGGTCGTCGTCATATGCGCCTGCGCCGTGTTCTTAAATTCACATTCAATGGTTACCGGACCCGTGATAACCTTCGGCTCAACCTTGCCAATCAGGGTCATGGCGGCAGCGGCTTTTTCTCGTATCTCCTGTTGCGCTACTTTCGGCGGCAACAACTCAGCAGCGTAGCGGTTGAGCCCTCGCTTCACGACCGCAGCTTCGACGTGCGGCAGGTCCTCTTTGACTTCTGCCACGTAAGCGTCGTCACCGCTGATGAACAAAGCTGGCACACCAAACTGGCCAGCCACACGCGCATTCAGTTGCGTCTCGCCGACAATGATTCCATTCACCTTCAGTTCAGAGACTGCAATGCCAGCCAAGGTGTGATTGATAACTGCCCGCTCCGATCCGCCTTCTCGTCCATGGTGCCCCACGAAAAACGCCCCGGCAAAGCTGTCATCGAGGCCCTCAAGTTGGCACATGACGCGATTGTTGCCGCTGACAAGGCGAGCGCGATCGTCCAGCTCTTCAATGAGAATATTCGACATGTTGCCATGGCCGTCTGCGACCACGACTTCGGTGGCCCCGCCGTCAAACGCCCCAGCAATTGCGGCATTTACATCAGCAGTATACAGTTTGCGAAACCGCTGGTATTCAGAGTCCTTGGTCAACTGCATGTTCGTTGCAACGCCGGAAACTCCCTCAATATCTCCAGAAATAAAGATTTTCACGAGATTCACGCTCCCCTCATCTACCAACCGCCTATACTTAGCAACCGTCTATGCCTAGCAACAACCTATACTCAACAACCTATACTCAGCATCCACCTATACTTAGCAACAGTCTATCACGGATTACGGCTGTCCTTCTCACCATCACGGAAGTTTACGAGCTCTTTGACCAGATAAAGCGGACGGTCTCTCACCTCATCGTAAATGCGGCCGATGTACTCTCCCAGGACGCCGAGCATCAGTAGTTGGATCCCGCCGATAAACAGGACCATTACCATCATGGATGTCCAGCCTTGAATGGTCAGGCGTGTAAACAAACGCAGGTATAAGATGACGAGAATGCCAATAAAGCCGATGGCTGCACCGAGAAATCCGAGTGTCGTGGATGCCTGCAGAGGCTTAAATGAAAAGGATGTAATGCCGTCGATGGAAAACCGTATCATCTTTGAGAGCGGGTATTTGGACTCGCCTGCTAAACGATCCGATCTTACATATGGGATACCTATCTGCCGATATCCAACCCAAGCGACGAGACCGCGAATAAAGCGATGGCGCTCGCGAATCTCACGCAGGCTGTCGACAACATTCCGATTCATCAACCGAAAGTCACCGGTGTCGAGTGGAATATCTACATTGGTGAGACGTCTCAGGGTGCGGTAAAAGACGCTGGCACTCCAGCGCTTGAACCAGGTTTCTCCCTCACGCTGGGCCCTGACAGCATAGACAACATCGTAGCCTTCGCGCCATTTGTCGAGGAAGTCCCGAATCAGCTCCGGTGGGTCTTGAAGGTCCGCATCGATGAGCACAACCACGTCCCCGGACGCTCTTTCAATCCCGGCTGTAACGGCAATCTGATGGCCAAAGTTGCGCGAGAAGTCAATGACCTTCACTTGCGGATGCTGACTTGCAATATCTCGAAGTTTCACCAGAGTTCGGTCTTTTGAACCATCGTTTACAAATATCAACTCGTACGCAACTTCAAGGTCGTCAAGCACCTGCTTGAGTCTTGCAAATGTCGCGTCAATCACAAGTTCTTCGTTATAGGCCGGGACAACGACAGAAACCAACGGTGACATATTGCGCCGCTCGTTCGATATGTTCATTTGCTCCTCGCTAACACTTTCACTTACACGTACTTCGGTTGCCACGCTACTTCCTCCTTATCACGACAATCCATGGACCTTCGTGCCCGATCCGCTTCTTACGCGATCCACTCGCCCCTAAAAAACGCGCCGCTCTTCCAGAACAAAACCGCCGCCAGACAGATTACGATTGGTATTAGTATCCACTTGCGTTTGACTGCGTAACCAAGAAACGCAAAACCAGGAAAGAGCATGAGGACGTAACGCGGGAAGCTTACAAGATAATCCGGAATGTTTACCGACGGCTCGGATGATGCAAGCCACACTACAGCAAATGTATAGATGACAAAGCTCCAACGCGTTAACGACCGGCCGCTGACAAACAGCCCGACGACGACCAAGAACAGCGCAAACAGAAATGTAACGATTTCAAACAACTCATACTGCATGGACATGAGCGTCGTGTGGCCATGGATGTACTGAAGGAGCGTTCCGGTAAAGGTTCGCCATGGGCTCATATATTCGCGATACCACAATTTTTCAGCTTGTAGAAACGGAAACAACTGCCCGAATCGGCTTTTCATATAAAAGCTAAAGAGAAGAAGCGCCCCCGGCGACAGAAGCAGCCACAACACAGACCAGTTGAGCCGACGCCACCACTCACCTCGCCAAAATCTCAAGTCCATATTTCGATATCTCAAGTACTCTGCAAATAAAATCACGCAAACCACGATTCCTGTGTTTCGCGTCAACGTCCCAAATGCCGCAAGCAAGTTTGCCACGGCAAAGTAACCAGAATTTGCTGCGTACACAGCCCCAATCAGAAACGCAACAAACAGTGATTCCGTGTATACCGAATCAAAATAGTAAGATGTCGGGAAAAACGCGTATAAGGCCATTGTCGCCACCGCAGCAGGGTAGCCGAAAGTACGTGTGACAAGAAGTCCGAGCAGAAAAAGCGCGATTAGGAAGCCGACAAGTGAGATGAGTATGCCTGAGGCAGCGTAGGAAAGGTGCGTAGCCATGTGAACACCACTCATCATCCATGGGTACATGGGCCAAAATGCTGTCTGTTTAAAGGTCACATATCCATGCTGAGCAATTTCCGTGTACCAGCCAGAATCCCAGTGACTATATCCGGTAATCAAGAGAGTATGTAAAGTCAATCGGTGCAAGTGGTGAACATGTGTGACGTAGACCGCGGAGGCCGCGAGAATGAATCGCTGAAGGATGACCATCGCTACGGCCAAAAGGAAAATCCTGCGAACGACATCCCGTGGGATGTGCCGTGCAGCAGCCCTTAAGCCGGCCTGGTGACGATTGTCACGATTGTCACGATTGTCACGATTGTCACGATAGTTGCTAGTTTCCCGATTATCGACGTTGCCGTTCTCTGTGGCTCCAGCCTTTCCACTGCTAGCGGTTCCGTCGCCAACTGTTCCGCTAGCCTCTCGGCCATCTAAGCCCGCATCCTCCAGCCTATCACGGCTTGCTGCGACAGCCGGCTGCGCATCGGTAAATACCAACCGTTGATTCGCAACGAAGCCAATCAGCGTGATGGGAACAAGGTTCACAGCCTGTGAAATGTACGCGTTATTGATGATGAAATGACGAATGAGCGACAGAGTGACTTCACTGATGACGAGCACAACTAGATTCACCGCGATAAATCGCCACAGTGTTCTTCCTGACCAAGAAGAGCGTTCAAATGTCCATTTTCCGTTGATTAAATAGCTCGTCAACATGCCGGCCGCATAGCCGATGGCCAGTGCCAGTGAACTGGATACATGCACGGCAACCAATAGTACGTAAACCACGTACGACAGGCCGGTATTCAAGACGCCAGTCAGGCAGTATTTCAAGAACCTCAAAACAATCGGCCACTGTGTGCTCAGTTCCAACGTCGATGTCCCCTTCCCGCACCTGTCAATATATCACACTGGCTTAAGGTGCGAAACAAGCTATGGACGGCAATGTGCGCCTACACCATTTGACAATGGTTCTGTAAAACTCGCGTTGGGGATGCATTCGTGAACCCTTTGAACCCTTATCGGAACCGATGCCGAACGTAAGCCATGCAAGTACTCACGGGGGTATATGCGCAAACGCAGGTCTTAACGCTGTACTTAGACGCCTATGTCTGGAGGGTGCCCGCTCTAGGGGTGCCCGGTCTGTACTGTAACGCTTCCACAACGCGCTATTTCTGTGCCGACACCATGGCTTAGACGGAAATAACGCGCTCCCAGCGCGTTATCACCTTTAATGATTGAAATAGCGCGTCCGCAGCGCGCTATTCGTCTCGAGGGGGCCCGGTCTGTACCGTAACGCTTCCACAACGCGCTATTTCTGCTCCAGCACCATGGCTTAGACGGAAATAACGCGCTGCCAGAGAGTGTCTATTAACAGGAGCCGTAAGGCTCCTGTTTTCCTTTGTTAGGGAATTTTTTGAAGGTAATTGGATACAAATGGTTGAATTTTGGTTGCTAACCTTGGGTTTCCCACGCTCAATTCCTCCATTTTTGCTTCCTTTTCCACTTTAGAGGCAGACGGGGGCCTCTAACGGCTTACCTCGGTTCAATAACTCCTTCACCATTACCTTTACATTGACCACCATAGAGGTAATCTTAACGTCGATCCGCAACTTGCTACGACCACGGGTTCGGGGCTTTCCGAGTCCGTGGTGACGTTTCATTTCGTTATTGGTGCGTTCAATTTCGTATCGAGCTCGAAGTGCCTCTTGACCCTCCTGGCTCGCATTGTACTTCTTTGCCTCCTGAATCAGTTCCCAGTAGTCACTCACGAACACAGTACGTCCCTTTGCATGGTCGGTGCACTGCGCACGTAAAGGGCATGCTGTGCAATCCTCTTCAGCAAATCCATGTTGTGTACCCTTAGATTGCTTAATGTGGTTCTTTCGGACTGACGTGTACCCACCAGGACACACGACCACGTCACGTTCCGGTATGTATGTGAAGTCTTCAGCTCGAAATGCCTTTCCGGACGGGTTCGTGAATTTGGGCAACGGTGCCGTTAGAAGGATATGTAGTTCCTTGGAGAGCTTGTCGCGATTCTCAGCATTTCCGTAAGCTGAGTCTGCCACTACTTCCTTGGGACGCTTGTCGAACTCATCCACCACAGCCTTTACAACCGACTCCAGTGCAATTCCATCTACTTCATTACCAGGGATAGGCTCCGCATTGAGGACTAGGTGAGAGTTGGCCGACTCCACGACTTGTGTCTTATCGCCAATAAACGCCAGCTTTTTGGACTTGTGCCCAACACGTACTTCTGGGTCATGTGCACTCACTACACGGTCGGAGGGCTTGTTATTTTTGTCCTGTTCAACGTACTGAATATCCTCTTTCTGTGGTTCCACATTCTCAGATGAAGGAGACTGGTTTTCGTCAGGGAGCTTCGGAGTAACGTTCTCACGTAAAATACGCAGGAGCACCTCGCGTTGTTGCTTGGCTGTTTCCTGCTCATTGTCGTTTTTCCACTGGGTATCCATGTCGTCGGTGTCCGCACGTTCCAGCCATGCCACTAAACTGAACGCCAAAACACATAGATTGCTGAAGGCGAGATTTCTTTCGCTGCCCTGCACCTCACGCTTGAGTTTGCGAAAGAATGCCCCCACATCCATGTTCTCCTTCAATTTTTCGTAACGCGCTGGGTTATGACGCTTCAAGTAACGCACAAGCTTTTGAGCCGCTTGTTGAATGAGCTCATATACACTTGGCGTAGCAACATTGGCATGCGTGTGGAACGCATCTACCAACCAGCGGTCATCATCTTGTCCCCACATGCCGAGGTTCAGTGCCTGAGCGAGGATATTCACGTGACAGGCATGGAATATATCCGCGCCAAGCCGACTCCTGTCCAGCGCAATTGTGCTGTGGTCAAACTTTGCGAGTGAGATCGGTACACCTAAAAATCGCTTAATGAAGATATCACCGACGATCTTTAGCTCCATCTCACGGTCGGAAATGTTGTAGTACCGCTGTACGAGATGGATTTTAAGTTTCAAGGACGGAGCATACGGGTGTTGGCCGATGGGTGAGTACAAGGGGGCACAGAGCTTATCCGCAAACGAGAAATCAATGTAATTCGCCACTGCATCCCAGAATGGATGAGGTGGTATGACTGAATACACCATGATGTCCTCGAAGGAGGCTTGCTCAAAGTTCTTGTACTTTACCCCGTTCATTTCTCCAACTCCCCGTAATCTCGGATACCTCAATTATACCAGAAAACACGAGATTTACGTAGAAATAACGAGTAATACAGAGATAATCTTCGAAAATGGCGAACGGCATCTCGCGTAGTTAATCGACAGTCTCTGCCAGCGCGTTATCACCTTTAATAATTGAAATAGCGCATCTACACTACTCATGTCCATACCCAGCAGGGTATATTTTGTAAATAGCGCTACCTTCGTATCCCTATTCGTCAACCCCAGGGGGGTATCGTAACTACCGTTCTGTATCCTACGGCCGCTCCCGATACCCCAACCCCTTCAAGCGTAACGATACGTTTGATTCCTGAGGATCGGCGGATACCCCATCGTTTCCGGAGCTAGGGATAATTTTGTGCGCTACAAAAAGCCGGATACCCTCATCCGGAGACCATCCGCGTCTCCAAGCACCCTACGCGGAAATTAGCTTTTGTACATCTCTGCTTTTGTACATCTGTGCTTTTGTACATCTGTGCTTTTGTACCCGGCGCTCGTGTGTTCGTACGCATAACCTTTACCATCCGAATCCACGGAGGTGTGAGATAGTGTACGGAGCATTTGGAGGTTACACTCGCTGGGCTGTCGTGTTTCTTATCATTTTCGTGCTGTTTATCTTGTTGGTGCCGTATTCCGTCACCACGTGCACGACCACTCCAGTCTACTAATGGTTCAGCTTGATTCGCATTGTGCGCATCGATTCACGGGTTCAGCTTGATTCACGGTGTTTGCTTTGATTAGCAGTCGGGCCGCGTCGTGCATCGTTGCGACAGCGGCCAACCCTCCTTCTTGCTTGTGCGATAACGAAGTATTGCCAGAATGAGGACGAGTAGTCGCCTACATGGCGTGGCATGCTATCGCAGGGAAAGGAGGGTGTTTATGCAGGAGTTGTTCACGATATCTACATTTTGGCCCATCGCAATTGGTTTTTTTGGACTGGGTGTAAACTACTTTGTTCAAGGCGGATCTGGACTTTTTAACGGACCAAGATGGGCCGATGATCCAAAAAAGTATGACAGAGTCCTCGGTTTGTGGGGCGTTTTTCTAGGGGGATTTGCCCAATTCATCACTGGCACCTATCTGATGGTAGGTCTCAGCTGGTTCCCCGTTTATCGAAATGCTGCACCCCTGTACATGGCTGCAGTGGCTTTCACATCATATGGTATCCATTGGTTCGTCATTGGTTGGCGAAAATACATCGGTGGCGATACGGGTCCCGAGGCATGGATGGCCATCCCGTTTCTCGTTCTCAGTGTTCTTGGAGCCGTCTCGTTTGGCGACAACGGCGACATTCCTGCTATGATGCTGTTCGTCGGGCTGACCCTCATCTACCTCTCCGAGGTGTTTGAGAAGTTCTTAAATAGCCCCGGCTTTGGAAAAGGCACAGCGTTCTTTCAACTCATCACCGGTATCTGGCTGATGTACCTTACAGCTGGAGTAACGTTGAATTTGGCAAACGGTATGCACTGGTGGGTCTGATTGGACGTCTAAAACTTTCGCACCGTTCCCCGAAACCACTGCTCCGGTTGATTGAGCCTCAGCGCGTCTTCTCCATACTTCTCTTTGACCGCAATTCCGCGAGCTATCAGTTCGTCGAACAGAATGTGTCGCGCCTGCCAAGGCAAGTCGTTCAGTTCAGCCATGGTGCCAGCCTGTACGACGAATCTGACCATATGCTCCACATCCCCGACGTCAATCACCAACAGCTCTGTTGAGCAATCAAAGGGCTCGAAATACCCAGCGGCAGCGCTCGGAACCGTATATTCATTTGGCAACACAGCTTTTCTGAGTGAGGCCAATCCACGCTTAAATACGGGAGCAAACCATTCTATGAAAAAGTCTTCCTGCGTGGAAAAATCGAGCGGGTAGATGGTAGTAAAAAATCCACCGTGTTTCGTGACTCGGTGGATTTCCTGCAGCGCCTTAGGGATATCCGTAAAGTGGAGAAACAACGATCCGATGACCGCATCAAACGTGTTGTCCGCAAATGGGATATGTTCTGCACTCGCGTGATGAAACTCTACATTTGGAGCATCAAATTGCAACTGCTTGCGCTTGGCTCTAGCGAGCATGCCAATTGAGGGATCCGTTGCAATCACAGTGCCTTCCAGCCCAACAGCCTTGTACAGACCATCGTCGAGCGTCAGTGCGCCCATGCCGCAGCCAAGCTCAAGCACCGTCATTCCTTTGCTGATTCCACTGCGGGATATCAAAGTCTTGCGCACATCATGCAAGTATGGAGCGGCTCTCTCCACGATGTGCTCATAATCGTCCATATTGGTAAACTGGGCGGCTCGCATCAACTGTTCACGTTGCTTAAGGTAGCCGCAACGTTCGAGATCTGCCTTGCAAGACTCGTACACGCTCCTTCCTGCATCTGTTAGCCGTACATAAGCTTGTCCACCATTGTTCTCCTGTATCAACAAACCATGGTCGAGGCTGAATTTGAGATCGCTGTCGAGCTCATAATCTATCCAAGGCTGATGCCAATCGCCCGAAATGAACACGTTCAGAGGAACAATTTGAAAATAGTCAACAAGTTGCAAGTTCAAAAAGGACACGATGCGCGCGTACAAGGATAGCAAGCTTGCCCCGCCATCCAATTCGACGTGATTCTTGACAAGACTATGCGCTACGAAGATCATTTCATCTGTAATGACAAGTGTTCCAAGCCGCATGTAACTCAGGTATGCAGCTGTGGACAACAACGTTTCATAATACGCACGCTCGCGGTACTCTTGGGAAGTCTCGTTCGTTACGTTCCACAACAGCTTCGTGTCGCGGTGAATCAAAGACAGTTCAAGAGCCAAGGTGTGCAGTTGGTGTTTCTGTGATGGACTCAGACGGGCATTGTTGTCACCCATCGTTAACCATGGAGCTATGACGATATCCAACCTCGTCATTTCAGCGAATCCAGCCGCAATAACTTCCATCGTGTTATCAGAAACCGTCAATTCACCCACCCCGATCTCGTTTTTTACTGAAATATCTATTTATCAGTTAATTTATGGTATGGTTATATTTTACGCGACATGGATATTTAGGAACATTAGAATTTCGACACAGAATACTGCTTGTCTACGTTTGCGTCCTTCGGACGTTTGTGTCCTTGGGCGTTTGTGTCCTTGGGCGTTTGTGTCCTTGGGCGTTTGTGTCTTTGGACGTTTGTGTCTTCTGACGTTTGTGTCCTTGGGCGTTTGCGTCCTTGGACGTTTGTGTCTTTGGACGTTTGTGTCTTTGGACGTTTGTGTCTTTGGACGTTTGTGTCCTTGTGTGGGTTCCTGGTGCGAGAGAGAAGCAGTTAAGAGGGCAAACGCCAAGTGTTCTGATGACGTAGGTAACTCGGAACAAGTTCAAAAAGTGCAACTCGAGCAGACTGCCATATGGACATGTAAGAACACCGCGGCGTGCGAGAAAAAGGCGTCACACCGGGCGCCCGGTTGACTTGCACCTCAAAGAAGGTTCGGTACTGCATCAGGTGATGTGGGGGTGGGGGTGGACATATCGTCCATCTCAAGACGAGCGTCACGACCGATGCAAGTTCCGCTGATACATCCACCATGTCACGTAAATGAACAGCGCCTGCACCAACCAGAACGGAACTTGCAAGAACAATGAGCTTGGTGTAAACGCGAGGCCCACAGAAATAGCCCCAAACACAGCAGCGAGAATGGGCCCTATCCACACCATTACCCGCTTTGACATGTGTCCGTCAACCTCCCCCTTGAAATTCCAATGTGATGAAACCATGGCAGGAAGGAGCGGTAAGAATCGGACAGACAACCACACTTGCACGGCCACACTAATGAACGCGACGAGGAGGGCCACAATCACGTTTTGAGGCTCGACACCGGTCGATATTGGCAAAGGACCAGTACGTGGAGGCATTGGCTGCCCCTTGGTTGCAGCCGTGATTGCCGTATAGAGTCTGTTCACATTCGGCGAGGAGAGAATGATGTCGGGCTGCGGGTGAGACTTGGCATAAGGCGCTGATTGTACACCGGCGTGTGACTGTGACTGGGGTGAGGCGGCACCGGATCCCGCATATCTCAGCAACAGAACAGGATGCGTTCCGTAGCGGAACAAGAGCACATTGTCTCCGTTGGCCAAGCGGAAGCGGCCCGTTTGCAACTGACTGCCCCCGTAACCACCCGTTCGCAGTACCGGGCGATACTGGTTGTCATTGGTCACGTAGCGGGCGACGATGCCTCCTAAGGGCCACTCGACTTTCCCAAAGCCGGTATTCACGGTGAGAACTGACTGCGACACGTCACCTGACTGTCCACTTGACTGTCCACCTGACACAGACCAGCCGGTCCCGGTTATGGACCACGGCAGCCAAATGGTGACAGCCAGCATGATGAGTCCAATCATCGCCGTCGTCACGGTCATCATCGAACGCATGTGGGATTTCATTAACCACCACGAGATGACTGCTGCAATCAACAGCAAAATCCCTATTCCAGCAAGGAATACCGACACATAGGAATCACGCAAGGCCTGCGTAAACGTGATGTAATAGCCAGTCATGACGTACGAGCCCCCATCCCCAATTCAGCACTAAGTCGGCACCTTGAAGACGTCGGTCAACGCCGCGGCGCCATGCTAGCAGCCCCTATCAGCGTTTCAACAATTTCAGCCTTCAACAATATCAGCGGTTCAAAAAGTCGACGCCTTTGCCCGGGTTCATGATGCCCACCGGATCGAGCAATTGCTTCAATTGCCGCATCAGCACCACCGCTTCGGCCCCAAACTCCTGCTCCAGATACTTACCTTTGCCGAGCCCAAGCCCATGTTCCCCTGTGCACGTACCGCCCTTCTCCAGGGCATATTTGACGATCTCGCTGTTCACCGCCTCGACCGCCAGCAAATCCTCGCCATCATCAGGGTCAATGGTAAAACCAGCATGGTAGTTGCCGTCACCCACATGGCCGAGGATGGACCCCTCAAAACCGTACCGCTCCATCGTTTCACGAGCGTGCCGCAGAGCGCCTGGCAGCTCCGAGATGGGTACGCAAACGTCTGTGGTCATCATCTTTTTGCCTGGGTTTCGCGCCATGAGTGCGATGGCGGCAGAGTGCCGTGCCTCCCAAAGCTGCGCGCGCGCCTTGCTGTCTGTCTCAAACAGAAACTGCTCGCAACCTTCAAGAAGACACAGCTCGTGAGCCATCTCGACATCCTTGTTGACACTCACTTTGCTCCCAGACAACTCAAGAAACAATGTTGGCTGAGCTGCGTAATCCGTGCCCTTGTACGCGTTGACTGCAGCGATGGTCAACTTGTCGACCAGTTCAACGCGGCCGATGGCGACCGATCCGACAATCGACACAGCAGCCCGTCCAGCAGCATCAATGTCCGGGAAAACAGCTCGTGCTGCGACCGTTGTCTCCGGAATTCCCTGCAACTTGAGCGTGATGGAGGTGATGACGCCGAGTGTGCCTTCCGATCCGACGAATAATCCAGTCAAATTATACCCCGCCGACGATTTAACGGCCATCCCGCCGGTGCGTACGAGCCGACCGTCCGCCAGCACGACTTCAAGCCCTTTGACGTTATCGCGCATGGCTCCGTAACGCACCGCGTTCGTTCCACTTGCGTTGGTCGCGGCCATGCCGCCAAGGGTGGCGTCTGCACCGGGATCGACCGGGAAGAACAAGCCTGACGCTTGAATGGCTTGGTTGAGTTGGATGCGTGTGACACCTGGTTCGACGCGAACGATAAAGTCCTCCGGGCGAAACTCGAGAACACGGTTCATCCGTGACATATCAAGGCTGATGCCGCCTTTGATGGGAATGACATGTCCCTCGAGACTGCTGCCGGCGCCGAAGGGGACGAGGGGAATATCGTGATCCGCCGCGAACTTGACGATGGTCTGCACCTCAAGGGGCGATTCGGGGTAAACGACTGCCTCTGGCAAGCGCGGCGCGTGGTATGTGAAATCGCTCCCGTGCTGGAGTAGGACAGACTGTGTGCGCACAACCTTTGCCAGGCCAGGAGGGGCCCCCATGTCGCCGAGGATGGCTCGCAGCATGGGCAGCCACACCGGACCGAGGTCGAGCGGTCCACTGAGTTTCCCAGGGTCACCAAGGTCACCAAGGTCACCAAGGTCACCGAGGTCACCAAGGTCACCAAGGTCACCAAGGTCACCAAGGTCGCCAAGGTCGCCAAGGTCGCCAAGGTCGCCAAGGTCGCCAAGGTCACCGAGGTCGCCGAGGTCACCAAGGTCACCAAGGTCACCAAGGTCGCCAAGGTCGCCAAGGTCGCCAAGGTCGCCAAGGTCGCCAAGGTCACCGAGGTCGCCGAGGTCGCCGAGGTTACCGAGGTCGCCGAGGTCGCCGAGGTCGCCAAGGTCTCCCTGTTCGCTGTTGGGCCCGCCTTCATCCTGTGGGTCGCCGGCACTTGCACCGTCTTCTGAACCGTCCATTTACACTCACCTCACCATGATTTCTGTCGCGCTTGAAGCAGTCTTGGGTGCCCGGGCTGTGCGGCCCATCCGGCTACAGCGCAATCATCAACTCCGGGTTTTCGAGATATACCTTCAGCCGATGCATGAAGCGACCGGCGGGATGGCCATCAATGACGCGATGGTCAAACGTTAAAGAAAAAGTCATCCGCTGCTGCGCAACAATGCTATCGTCATCGAGAACGACGGCGCGTTTTTGAATGCTATGCACACCAAGGATGGCGACTTCCGGGTAATTGACAATCGGGGTGGCGAACCAGCCCCCTTGCACACCGGTGCTCGTAATCGTGAACGTGCTGCCCGTGAGCTCCGCAAGTTCGAGCTGTCGCTCACGGCCGCGACTTGTCAGGTCCTCTAGCACGGTCGCAATCTCGAATACTGACTTTTTGTCCGCATCGCGAATGACCGGCACCAGCAGTCCCTCCGGGGTAGCCGTCGCAATGCCAATGTTGATGGCACCTTTGTAAACAATCTCCATCTGTTCATCATCAACAGCGGCGTTAAACAGCGGATATTCCCGGAGCACGTACGTCACAGCCTTGATGACGATGGGCAGATACGTCAGCTTAATCCCCCGCGCCTGTGCGTGAGGTAACAAGCGCTGGCGGAGTTCGACGAGGCGTGTCGCATCGAGATCGTCCATACCAGTCGCCTGCGGTGCCGTATACATAGACTTGACCATGTTTTGGTAGATGCGTTTGCGCAGGCCGCGGATGGGTTCACGGCGATTAACCAGGCCGGAACTGGTGGCGACCTCCTCAGATTGAGATTGAGATTGCGGGCGCTGTGCGGACTCCCGCTGCAAAGTGGCTGCGCGTTCCACGTCTGCCCGGGTGATGCGACCGCTTGGGTCAGATGGCTGGATACTCTCCAATCGGATACCGAGGTCCTGTGCAAATTTCCTCACTGCTGGTGCAGCCTGGACCCTCTTCCGCGGCCCAACTGAGGCATCGGGTGCTGCAGGAACGACAGGACCGGCAGTGGCGGCAGCCGCCGGCGTGGCGACCCTTCTCTGCTCGACAGCAGTCACCGTTGTGGCGACCCTTGTCTGATCGACGGCAGTCGCTGCGGTGGCAGCATTCGGCTTGACTGCAGTCGCCGGCGTGGCGACCCTTGTCTGGTCGACCCGAGTCGCCGGCGTGGCGACCATGGTGTCTACCGCGATGAGGACGTCACCCACGTTAATGGTATCCCCTGGTTGGCCCCCCAGTGTCAGCACCGTGCCGCCTACTGGTGAGGCAATCTCGACAGCCGCCTTATCGGTCTGGACCTCAACAACAGGCTGGTCCGCTTTGATTTCCTCCCCAACCTGTACAAACCACTGCAACACTTCCGCCTCGTGTAGACCCTCACCAATGTCCGGCAATCGAAATTCATACGCCATAGAAAAACCTCCAGATGTGTATCCCTCGATATGTTCGTGACAATCACGCTCACGCTCACCTTCATGCATAGCTCATAATCTGCCTGATGGCCCCCGCAATCCGCGCTGCGTTTGGCAGCCAGTCGTCCTCGACCCCTCCAACAGGATAAGGCGTGTCATACCCCGTCACCCGCAAAATTGGCGCCTCCAGTGAAAACAGGGCCTGCTCGCTGATGAGTGCCGCAACCTCAGCGCCAACGCCACCTGCCTTCACCGCCTCGTGGACGATTAAGGCGCGACCGGTTTTGTTGACCGACGCTAAAATGGTGTCTACGTCAAGCGGTGCGATGGTGCGCAAGTCAATGACCTCGACTGACACTCCCTCTTCAGCAGCGAATTTCTGCGCCAGCCCCACAGCCAGCGGTACCGTGGGTCCCCAAGTGATGAGCGTCAGGTCGCTCCCGTCCACAACCACGTTTGCCTTGCCAATCTCAACGATGTAGTCGCCGTCTGGGACCTCCTCCTTGCGGAAGCGGTAGAGTTTCATCGGTTCGAAGAACAGGACCGGATTTTCATCGCGAATTGCTGCCAGCAGCAGCCCCTTTGCATCGTACGGGTTGCTCGGCATCACGACCTTCAGCCCTGGTGAATGGAGGAACAGTCCTTCCAAGCTGTCAGAGTGGAGCTCCGGTGTACGGACACCACCGCCGTAAGGCGCGCGGACGACCATGGGGAGGGTGATGGTGCCGGCCGACCGGAAGCGCATACGTGCTGCTTGGGAAGCCAGTTGATCCATCGCCTCATAAATAAACCCGAGAAACTGAATCTCGGCGATTGGCCTTAGCCCACGGGCTGCCATCCCTACTGCTGCTCCGATAATGGCTGACTCTGCAAGCGGCGTATCGACAACCCGGCGCTCGCCAAACCTCGCCTGCAATCCGTCCGTCGCGCGAAACACACCCCCTGCGTGGCCAACGTCTTCGCCGAACACGATGACTTTGTCGTCCCGATCCATTTCAAGCTGCAGTGCACTGTTAATGGCTTCGATGATGTTCATCATGGTCATCGCCGTCACTCTCCCTTCGCAGTGGAAGCGGTTTGTGCGCTCGTCCGGGTGTTCACGCCTGGCCCAGCAGATGCGCCGGACCCAACGGGTGCCGTTCCTGCCGCCATCTGTGCTTTCCCGGCAAGCAGCGTTGCCGCCTCATCCCGTTGCCGCTCGAGTTCCCGCGGAACCGTCCCGTACACCATGTCAAACACCTCAGGGAGCGTCCCTTTTGCCTCTGCTTCTGCTTCGATGACGGCCTGGCCGATCCGCTGCTCAGCATCTTCCCGCATCGCCGCCTCCTTCGCGCTGTCCAGAAGGCCCCGGGCCGTCAGGAAGCGGGCAAAACGAGTGATAGGGTCACGCTGCATCCACATGGCGACCTCGTCGGCGTCGCGGTAACGCGTCGGATCGTCGGACGTTGTATGGGGACCATGTCTGTATGTGAGCGCCTCAATCAGGACAGGGCCAAGTCCGCTGCGAGCGTGCTCGACTGCTTCTGTCATGACCTTGTACACGCCAAGGATATCGTTGCCGTCCACTTGGATACCGGGAATGTCATACGCCACCGCCTTTTGCGCGAGGGTGCGGCTCGCTGCTTGGCGTCCGCGCGGAACGCTGATGGCCCACTGATTATTCTGGATAAAAAAGATAACTGGCAGTTTCATCACGGATGCAAAATTGAGTGCCTCATGAAAATCCCCCTGGGCCGTCGCTCCGTCGCCGAGGTAGCAGACGTTGACGGATTTGTCCCCCAAATACTGCGATGCCCACGCACTCCCCATCGCGTGCAGGGTTTGAGCAGCGATAATAATCTGCACCGGAAACGCATTCACACCTTTTGTCACAGCCCCGCCCGAAACAGCGCCCATCGGGTAGAGGAGGCTCTGCTTAACAGGCGTGCCGTGGATCCAAAGTACAGGCAGTTCGCGGTAGGTCGGAAACACCCAGTCGGTTTTTTCAATCGCGTATGCGCTCCCAACCTGCGCTGCTTCCTGTCCGCTAAACGGAGCATACGTGCCAATGCGACCTTGTCGCTGTAATCGCACCGCTCGTTCGTCAAAGGTGCGCGCAAAGACCATCCATTGAAACATGTCGAGCATCTCACCATCAGTCAACTCGGGCATCTCACCGTGTGTGGTGCCATCTACATCAAGCAACTGGAATGTCTCCACAAGCGGCTGTTTTTCGGGTTGAATCCACATGTCTTTCCCTTCCCTCCTAAACGCGTAAGCAAACGAAACCTGAACGCATAAACCAGCGAAACCTTCTGAAATTTATGCCCAGCTATTGCAAAAACTCCTTTACCTCCCGATCGATAACAAAGTCAATCAGGTACGGCCGCCGCTCCCTGAGTGCTGTCTCAAGTGCCGGGCGTACCTCGTCTGGCTCGTCCACCCGCACCGCTTCTACTCCGAACCCCCTGGCACAAGCGACGAAGTCGACTTCTGGTCCGACCAGATCCATTCCCGGGTAGACACCTTGGGCAACCGCAGGTCCGTTTAATCGACGGAGCCCGCCCTTTAGAATCATGTAGCTGGCGTTGTTGACAATCAAATAGACTACAGGCAACTGGTACTTCGCGGCATTCCAGAGTGCCTGGATGACATACAGGGCCGATCCGTCGCCAATCACCGCCACCACACGCTCATCTGGCCTTGCAAGCTGTGCCCCGAGCGCCGCCGGCATGCCATAGCCCAGCCCACCGCCCTTGAGTGCAATGACACTGTCTTCCCGGTCTGTCTGTACTTGCGTATGCACGTACCGCCCGGTGGTAACGGACTCATCGACCAGCATCATGTGGTCTTCCCACAACTCGTTTAGCTCCGCCATGATATGAGCAGGTGACAACGGCTTTTGCAGCCGACCCGCTTCTCGTTCTGCACGTAACTTATCGGCTCTCGCCTTTTGCCTATCTGCCATCACCGCCAGCCGCCTCGCCCGCCGCTCAACGACTCCTTCTCCTGCCTCAATGACGGCATCACACGCTGCTGCAATGGCCCGAATCAGGCTGCGAATATCTCCAACAATGCCTACATGAACGTGGTTGTTCTTTCCTATCTCCCACGCTGAACAGTCAATATGAATGACTTTCGCTCCCGCAGGCAGCACAGGTTGTGAAAAATAGAGCAGCGGTGCCTGGCTTGTCACACCTGCAAACATGACGACGTCCGCACCGTCGAGAATGTGCTGAAGGTATGGGCCGTTCGGCAGTCCGCGTCCGAAAAACTGTGGATGCGAAGCCCGGAAGGACAAGGCAGAACTCTGATGTTCGGTGTACACCTCGCAACCGACCGTCTCAGCGAGTCGCACCACTTCACTGACTGCATGAGACTGGGCAACCCCGTCGCCCACAATCATGACGGGTCGATGCGCACCAATTAACAGCTCGGCCGCCGTTTCAACCCCCAGATGTACATCTTGACCGACAACCTCCCCCGCCCCAGCGAGGGCGTTTCCCGCCAGGTGGACAGTCGTCAGGGGAATCGGAAGGTGGCTTGTCTCTGCCATCATCACATCCGCAGGCAAGGACAGAAAAACAGGGCCTGTGGGCGGTGTCATGGCGACCTTAAAGGCCCGCTGGACGGCGATGGCAACTTCATCCGGATGTCTTATCTCATACGACCACTTCGTGAATGGTTTGGCCATTGAAACGAGATCGCCTGCAAGAGCCGGTTCCTGCAGCGCCAGGCGGCTGTCGTGTTGACCTGCCGTCACCAAGAGCGGAACCCGTGCGCGCCACGCATCGTACAAGTTGCCAAGTCCGTGTGCGAGGCCTGGCGTAATGTGCAGGTTGACGACACCCGGTTTGCCCGAAGCCTGGGCATAACCTGCTGCCATCCCCACAGCGATATCTTCATGCAGCGCAAGGATATATTTGATATCCGTGTAATTCACAAGGCCGTCCATCAATGGCAATTCTGTCGTCCCAGGGTTTCCAAACAGATACTCGACGCCGTACATCCGAAAGGCTTCAAGAAGACAGTCTCTACCCAGCATACAGCTCCTCCTCTGCGACCTTGTCCACTCGTCTGATGGTGCTCTGTCAGCTCGCCATTCATCACAACGTCCATTCGTTACAACGTGCATTCGTTGGCTCGTCCATTCGCCGCAACGTCGATTCGTTGGCTGGTCCATTCACCGCAACGTCTACTCGTTGGCTCGTCCACTCCTATTTTACCGAACCATCTGACAAAAATAAAAAGAAAGCCCGTACCGGGCAGGCACGGGATAGAGAAGGGGTGCGACAGCTCGCAATCTCGCAAATTAGCGAGCTGACCCGCTGTCTACTCCATCTTAATATTTCCCTAGGTTCAAATACTGTCGAAATCTGAAGTGTCAGTGGAAAAATTACTCACCCTGTCTTATTTCCCAGGTCCATGCTGGCCACGGCTCCGTCTCCATAGACGCGCACCACCGTAGAACAAACCCGCCAGCAGTGCCCATGGTAAAATCCAGGAAATGACCTTGGACAGTCCTATCCCGATTCTCTCCATGAGGCGAATGGAGTCTGCAAGCGGCGCATAGAACGGTGTTGGAACCGTCCTCTTCGGCGCAGCAACGGTGGCCCCGTGCAATGAAATGTTGAGGGTCGCAAACTGAACCGTGTGATTTAGTTGATGAAGTTGATTGTTCAGGTCAGAGAGTTGGCTGTTCACCTGCGTGAGGGATTGTTGTATCTGCAGCATATCCGCCATCGTCGTTGCCTTATCGAACAAGCGAGTGTAGGCCTGCGCCTCGCCTTGCAACTCGGAAATTTGCTGTTGCAGGTTGTCATGCTGTGAAGTCACGTCCTGTCCGGACTGAGAGAACGTGTTCACCTTCCCCAGCGACTTGACTGCTTTCAGCGCTGCTTGAAACTGAGTTTCCGGAATACGGACGGTGACAGACTCAAAGTCCTCGCCCTGACTGTTTGTCGACTGCTGCATCGTCTCGACAAATCCGCCGTCTCCGACGGTAATATCCGAAACCTGGTTGGCAACTTTCGTCACGTCGGATACGGTCAGGTCAAGGCCAGCCGTCTCAATCACCAACCTGTCCGTCGGAAGTGCTATCCCTGACTGAGATGATGCTGAAGCCGTACTGTAACCTGACCCATTTGTTGGCCCATTTGTCGCGGCCCCTAGAGCACTCTTGGCTCCAGTCACAGGCTGTAACGCGGTCGATGCCGATTCCACTCCCGTCGATGCGGCCCCCTGCGCCGTCGTCGTTCCTGCAGAGAGACCAGACGCTGCCGGCCCATCCGTTGTCGCCGTACTTGCTCCCGCAGTTGTCGATGGTGCCGAGGATGCCGAGAACGAAGACGAAGACGATGCCGATCCGCCTCCGGCAGCGTCCGACACAGCCCCACTTGACGGCTTTATCGGCATCGACACCAGTAACGATGCACCGACGAGTAGGACGACTGCCGCCCCGGCAATCGCCCACACCTTCCATCTCCGGCGAGACCACGCCACAATTCCACTACGCCACGCGCTCCATTTTGTCTGCATCATCAGAGTCCCCTTCGTAAATGGCTCTTTTCTCATACAGACGCATGAACAGCGGCATTTGGTCGCACTCGACAATGGATTCACATATTCCGGACTCCCTTACGCATCCACAATGCGTAAGCAACGCCTTCACGTTGATGCCAACGTTCCCCAGCGTCTCTCAGGCTCCAAAATAGCGCCTTTGCAACGCGCTATTTCACCCGTTGAGATGGATAACACGCTCACAGCGCTCTATTCAACCTGGGATAAGTTTCGCAGAAGGAGATAACGCGCCCGCAGCGCGTTATTATTCGAAGGGAGTTCAAATAGTGATTCGAGAACGCGTTATGTCCACAAGTGGAGAGTTAATGCGCCCACAACGCGCTATTTTTAGGCGTCTCGGCAAGTTGGCGTCCAATAACGCGTTCTCGAAGCGTTATCTCTGCTCGACCACGCTCTCCACAGGTACCAGCTCAGATGGTACCTGTTCAGATGGCGAGCAATGCTCAAACTTCAGTACAACTAGTCCCGCATACTGCCCACTCCCTCTCGCATCCACGATGCGTAAGCAACCGCAAGTTGATGGACAGTCTCCGTTCACGTGCTGCTTTGCGCAGCACCCAAAACTATCGCTAATTTGCCGAAGTGGGGGGTACCATCCCATGCCTAGGATACAGAAGTATAGCTGTGGGGCCTTGTGGGGGGGTATCTTATCGGCCATAGGATACAAAAGCATCATTACGATACCCCTGAGGTTAACCAATAAGGATACTGAAGGTAGTGTTATTTTAGGCACATACCCTATAGGGTTTACCGATAAGGCAAGACTTGATATCTACATCAGGCGTTATACCCCACGCGGTAATGTCTCTTGACGCCTTAGACTGCAGCAAATTCTGGTGCCGTGTCGCCCTTGACAACGAGCACAGGCACTTGTGAGATGTACAGCACGCCGTGACTGACGCTGCCTGTCAGAAGCGGATCGGGCTGGCCAACCGCACGGCCCCCGAGCACAATCAAGTCTGCTCCGTGTTCCTTTGCCTCGAGCGAAATGACCATGGCTGGTTCGCCGTACACGTGTTTGCATTGGACGCGACCTGCAAAGTCTGAGAACCACTCACCTTCTGCCAACTCCTGAACCCCTTTGAAAGTTGCCCGTTCAGCGTCCAAGCTCTCGTCGGAGGCAGGTTCGTACGCATTGAGGCTGCGTGTCACATACAGCACAGTCAGCTTTGCCTGTGGCCAAGACTTGAGCAGGTGGCGCACCATGTCTTTGGCACGTTCAGCGGAAACAGAAGCGTCAGTGGCAAACAGAATTTGATTCATATCATATGTCCCCTTTCGAGACTGTACGTAATAAATATTGGATGATGCGTTTTTGCTGATCCGTCCTCGATGAGGACTTCATCTCGTCGCCGCGGATCGGCACGGACCGTCATGGACCGGCATGTTAAGAAGGAGTTCATGTTGCGGTACTAATTATGGCTGTGCCCCAACCCATGCATAAGAGCTGTCTGAGGGGTTTATACGCTCCATGTGGACTAGTCAGTTAGTAGACATAAAACCATCCACCGGTGCTATTTCCGTTTCGGAGGAAACCGACGATAATAAAGTCAAGCCAAAGGAAAGAGGACGATTCCAATGGGCCACTAAGAGTAAGTCCGAGCAGGGGCATAAGCTTGAGGCTCAAAAACTTGAGGCTTAAAAGTGGTAGAACAACAAAAAACAAGTCCGATAGTACATCTTCTTCCGAAAAGGATAGGGGTGCCAGCCTTTCCGACCAGACGCTGACGACCTAGTCAGCCATGGCGATAACTGCAACCGATGCTTTGCATGAGTTCCACTCAAAGTGTTGGCTCTGCAGTCTAAGTTCAATCAGGTAGCTGAATCTGGGGATGTCGCCAGACCCCCAGAAGACGATGGAAGATCCTGCGGCGGGATCACATCAACAACTAAATGTTGACATATACGGGGAGGCTGGCACCCGTGTCCTTTTCCCACCAACCGGGCTTTATGCCCGGTCCTTTTTTTGTCGCGTTATTGCTATGATAGGGTCCACTGAGCAGTGACGCTTATCATCCGCTCAACTAGTCCGCTTCACTGAACGCTTCACTGAACGCTTCACTGAACGCTCTACTGTTCCGCTCATCGACTGTAGCTCATCTGTCGTCTTCGCCTGCCATCGTCCCCTGCGAAACTCATCGGTAAAACTCGTCTCGTCGTTGGTGTCAGGGGACGGGTAACATCGATGGCTCAGCAGACAAAGTCTGTTCACGAAGGGAACCCTGTCGCTCCGATTGCTCTTCAGATGACTGCTCGGGCGACTGGCCGGGCGACTGGCCGGGTGTTGAGGCCTGCCCGTGTCCCTGCCGTGATGACGTCGGCAATGCTGTGTGTGATAGCGTGGGCAATGGCAACGAGACAGTTACCTTCGTGCCCTGACCCGGTGTACTTTGAATCTCCATTTGACCAGAGTGATTCGCGATAATGCGTTTGCTGACGACGAGACCGAGACCGGTTCCGTCTACTTTCGTGGTGTAGAAAGGCTCGCCGAGTTTCGCAAGTGCCTCCGGTGTAATACCTTCTCCGGTATCAGCAAATGTCACCGTGACTTTACCGTTACGGTGTTGAATGCGAATGCTTAATTCCCCCCCGTTCGGCATGGCTTCAATCGCATTTTTGACCAGGTTCAGGAAGACCTGCTTGAGCTGATTGCCATCCCCCATGGGTTGTAACTGCACGCCGTCTGGCGACGGGTCTTCCAGCGGTTGCACATCGGATTCGATGCGGACGGACACATTTTGCATATTGGCTTGGGCAGACAAGAGGTTGGCAACTTCCTGTACCTTCGTTGCGACGCTAACCGGCTTAAAGCAGACGGCCTGTGGTTTCGCGAGTACCAACATTTCACTGACAATCCCTTCAACCCGCGAGAGCTCGCTCTTTACGATGTCGTAATACGATTGGTCCTCAGCTGCAGCTTTCTCTGACAGAAGATGTACAAATCCTTTAATGGATGTGAGTGGATTTCTAATCTCGTGAGCCACTCCGGCGGCAAGCTGGCCAATCGCTGCGAGCTTCTCGGACTCAAGCAGCAGGGTTTCTGCCATCTTTTCCTCAGCAATGTCTGTTATCATGCTGAAATATCCGCGAACCTTATCCCCTTCGACCATGGGAACCATCGTGGCACGGACTTCAACTTTGCGGCCATCCTTGTGCCGAATCGTGGTTTCAAATTTTTTCTTGATCTCGCCTCGATACAAGTCGTTCAAAACAGTCTCTGCGACGAGATGATCCTCCTCAAACCACAGTTGTAACCTCGACTTGCCGACGAGTTCTGCCTCCGTGTAGCCCGTAATGGTTTCGAACGCTGCATTCATACTCATAATTTCATTGTTCACATCAAATGCACAGATGCCCACAGGATTGTAATCGATGAGCGATTGATAGCGCCGTCTCACCTGGGCGCTTTCGATGATGTGCTCAAGCAAGAAAAATGCAGCGGACATCAAACCCAGTTGGATGACGCAGGCTATAGCCAGAAAACCCTCGTACCCTGAAAGTCGAGACAATCCACTGTCTCCGTACGCAATCAAAAAATACACAAACAGGAACATGAGCTCGACGACCAGTGTAACGACGGTCAGGGCCATCGAGATAAGAAAACGCCGCCCTCGCGGATACCGTTCAAATTTCTCGCAGATGACCATAGGAATGAGCGAGTAGACGGCAATCGCGATGACGGTAGGAATCACCGAGGCAAAGGGCAGAGCAATGAGCTGATAGAGTGATAAGATGCCGACAGCAAGGAAACCGGCTCTGCGCTTGCCATACAGAATGGACAGAATCACAGGAACACACTGGAAATTTTCAGGTTGCGAAAGAATATGTACAGGCATCATCTGGCTGAGGATAGCGGCGCCCCCGCCATAGAGCCCCATGACCCATGTTTTCATCGGAAGCTCGGTGTAAGACCTGCCGAAGACAATCATCTGATAGATCGCGATGGGAAAGATAATGATTCCGAATTGCACAAAATATTCTCGTATCACCTGAGGCACACTCTCTTCTACTTGTATCTTTCGCTGCAAGTCGAGTCTTAGGTGTGAACCGCTCCCTAGTATAGCACGACCTGAATGCATCACTTGTGACAGATAACGACATTCTCAGAGCTAGGCAGAATCCCCTTTGGACCGGGACCACCTACGCGAGGTCTTGTGTATCGAGCTTCGCGACGCCAAGCGCGATGTTGTCCCACAAAATGTTCTCCACCATCTGAAATTGCGCGGCGTTACACCGTATCAACAGAAACACCTCTGCCGTAGCGTTTCGCTTCGTCTCGCGTTGCGTTTTTTTCCTGACAAATGCCAACCGAATGAGAAACCCGATTGCGAGTCCAAGAGTCAGACCAATGAGACCCCAGAGAATGGGCCCCCACTTTAAGACCATTCCGTAAATGGCCCCGAGCAGCATGCCGCAAGTCCCAAGGATGGCGGACAGGTCAAATAAACTAAAGCCATCAGCGCGATGCAGTGTATCAAACAGTTGCCGCGGTTCTGTGCGTTTATCTAGGGGCACGGCTAAAATTTGGTCTCCGGTAATGCCTGTCTGCTCGAGAGCGGAGATGGCTAGTTCAAGAAAGATGGACTGTTCAAATGAAGCGACAATGTACATGTTTGCATCCTGGCCTCCAGTTTGCATGGCAGCCAAAAGCGCTGCCCATGACCAAAGTTTCCTCTTGACTGGCGCCCATACACCGTACGCCGTGCGCTATAGGGTCGATTGTGACTTGACATAACTCTCACGGACCACATTTAACAGGACTTCTCACAGGGGCATGACAAAACTTCTTTCTTGGTAATGGTCGCGCAGCCACTTGGACTGCTCCTCTTCAAACAGTTTGTTGTACTCGACCGCGGCGCTATAGGAGTCATACATCTGATGACCGTAGATGGCGGGTATGTAGAGCAGCCATTGCATGTCCACAATCGCTTTGGCTTCGTCAAAGCGGCCAGTCATGGTCCAGTGAATCGCCTGAAGTCCGTGCGATAAATAAAGGACAACGATGGTCCATGCGATAAAAAACACACCGGAGATAATACGGTGCAGATAGAGGTTACCGAGACCCGGTGCCATTGCAGACCACGCCGCCGCAAGCCACGGACTGCGCTTATCAAGAAAGTTTACATCCAGTGTCTTGATGACAAGCGGTTGTAGCGGGGCATCTTCCCGATGAGCTAAAATCGCCAGTTGGTTAAACGTCACCGTACCCCGATATGAATCCCAGACCGCGTAAACATACACCGCGAGATAGAGAAGCAACCAGCGCGTATGGATGACGGCTTTTGCGAATTCAAAACGGCCCGTCATCGAATACCAGACGGAGAGGTTGATGTTGGAAGCCGTGTTGAGAAAGGTTGACCAGACAATCAAGATGAGTCCTTTAAAAAGGCGGTTTTGCAGGAGACTGCCAAGACCGGGCGCAAACAGAGACCATGCGGCTACGACATAGGGATTTCGACCATGGAGGAGATTCGTCGTAAACGGAGACAAGTATGCCCGGGAGTATCGGGAGATTGGATTTTGGTCCATGGCTATGCTCCTTACATGGGCATTTTGAATTCACGTTGTTGGTATTTGTCCCGCAAGAACCTTGATTGGACCTTTTGAAACAACTTACCTTGCTCCACAGCTGTCACGTAGGCGTCGTGCAGGACAAAACCGTAGATTGATGGGAGAAACATCAGCCACTGCATGTCGACAACGCCTCTCGCCAAGGCAAATGACCCCGTCATGGTGTACTGCACCGCTTGCAAGGCATGTGACATGTAGATAACAAAAATGGTCCAAGTAATAAAAAACAGACCAGTCATGACCTTGTGTACATACAAGTGTCCAAGTCCAGGCATTAACAAGGAGAGGCCAGCAGAAAGCGCGGGCATTTGTCGGTCGAGAAAATTCGTATCGAGCGTCTTCATCACGACTGGATGAACTGGAGCATCCTCCCGGTCAGCGAGGAGATACTGTTTGTTCAAATCGACCGTGCCGCGGTAACTGTCCCACATGGCAAACATGTAAAGCGAGACATAGAGGAGAAACCACCTGGTACTGATGACTTGCTTGGCCAGATCAAACCGGCCGAGGAGACTATACATGATGGACAGGTTCACATTCGCTTGATTATTCACAATGAGTTCCCAGCTGATAAGAACAAGCCCCTTCAGCAACCGGCCCTGCATGAGATTGCCGCAGCCCGGAAATGCAAACGACCAGAACGTCACAACCCATGGGTTTTTCAGATGCAGAGTCGTTGTTCCAAATTCGGACATGTAGGCACGTGGACGCCTTGCACGATACCATTCAGAATACCTGTTCACCTCGTATGCCATCCCACCCAATCGAATTGTCCGGATGCCTTGTGGTGCCCTTCAGAGTTCGACGACCTCCCGTGGTTCTCCAGTAATTCAAGTATGCCTCTTCGCAAGGGGCTATATGTATGTGCTGGCAGTTTGTGTAATGCAAAAAGGATGAATGACGATACTTCTGTCCGTCATTCATCCTGTTCTGTTGGAACGGCATCCCAAACACATGTCAAACCGCTATTCACCTTTGACGACGAGCACGGGCTGTTTGGACCTTTGCAGTACTGCGTTGCTCACGCTTCCGAGAAACATGCGGTCAATCGCGTTGCGGCCGTGGCTGCCGACGATAACGAGATCGACATCCTCTTGGTTGGCTACTTCACAAATGACCAAAGCCGGTCGCCCAATTTCATAACGAAACTTCGTGCGGAGCGAAAATTCAGGCAACAGTTCCTCACGTACGCTGGTCTCAATCTCTTCAGAACGCGCGCGCTCGGCCTCCATGTAGTCTTCGATGCCAACATTGTAGGGGTAGGCTAACTCGGTCGATACGTAGAGCACAATCAGTTGGGTCTCAGGAAAACCATTCATGATGTCGGCCGCCATCCGTCCGGCGGTTTGAGCTGATTTGGAACCATCCGTTGCGTACAAGATCCGTTTCACCCTGCACAACCCCTTTCCTGCTTCTACACACAGTATGAAGGAGGAGGGTACTAAATTTGAGACGCAACCCCACCATTTATTGATGCGAAGTGTACTAGTACGGACTGCAGATGGTCCTTCAAGCCATGCACCGATCTCAAACCTGTTCATGCATGAAAACACAATAAACCCTGCACGGGACGGATGATGCAGTCCCGTCCGGCAGGGTGGATTTTGGTGGGGTTACTTTATCAAGTACTGCGCCTGGTGCTCGCGCAAGTGAGAATGTGTATGGTCCAATTCACGTTGTCGAGTCGGCTTCATCTAATTGGCCCGCTCCACTTGTCGCTCATCCAAAGCTTGCAGGATTCTGTCCCGAACGTCCATCAACTCAGCACGTAATGCCTCAAGGTCGTCGAGTTGTTTCTCGACCTCGCGAATCTTCCGATTCCCCCTGCTCAGCACATCTTCGAGGTGTGTGACATTCGTAGCATCGGTATCGTACAACTCCAACAATTCGCGAATTTCTTCCAGTCCAAACCCGAGTCGACGTGCGCGCAAAATCAACTGAATCCGTGCCCTGTCCGCCTGTGAATAAAGACGCTGGGTACCCCGCCGCTTGGGCAGAATTAGCCCTATCTCTTCGTAATAGCGCAAAGTCCGGGTGGTGATGTCAAACATCTGAGTCAACTCGGAGATGGTGTACAAGTGACGCAACCAACGGCCTCCTTCCAGAATATTGATGTTCGAGGATTAAAGCCCCAATTTTCTATGTGAATTGAATATACAGACTTTTTCCGTTGGCGTCAACTGCGTCCTTGTGGGGTGGACAGTCCCCAACGTCACCGAGTTAGGCACAATCTTTAAGACAATAAGGTAAAGCAGGCCTGTGTCCTGCTTTCCATATTTCACACCACGTCGGATAGCGCATCACATCGCAAAGCAACGACTCCCCATCTGCAGTAAAATAGAAGCTATGGTGCAAACTCGGGAAAGGGTGGCCCTCAAGCGCCTTGAACCGCCTAACTTCGCCTGGCAACACCCTGCAACCTGTAAGGAGGCCCATCCATGGCACAACAAAGCTTACGAATTACACAGAACACACTACAAATTCGGGTCGCCTTGCACAAGGTCCTAGAGTTGTTTCCCTTGCTGTCGAATTCTATCGATAAAAATACCACGAAGTCGGACGAAGGCGGGGAACAAATGCCCGTTGCCTTATCCGACAATGTGACGACAGGCGACTTCTACTGCCACTTTGACAGAACAGGTCGTTTCGTGCGGGCAACCGCTCCAAGCCTCACCATCCGACGTGGACTGGACAACCGCCTTCTGCTGATTTCCATCGATACAACACATATTGAGGACCTAAAGTGGTTTGGACGCCGCAGAAGGTACTATGATTTATCGAACGCAGAGAAATCACACTTCTATGAGGTTGTGTACAGCCAAGCACTCACAGTCCTCGGCCAGGAACAAGAAGGGGCGGTGTCCGGCCACGGCAGCGCTTCACCCCAACAAGAGGAGCCCATAACCGGCCACGGCAGCGCTATACGCAAACAAGACGAGCACGCATCCATTAGCAAGGCGTCCCGAAAGTCGGTACTGAAACCGGCACCTAGTGGTGAATGGGCCGGCTGGCAAAAACTCATCGAGCAATGGACGCCCGCAGCCCTGGCCAAGGATGAAGAAGATTTCGCGAGGACGTATAAGCCAATCAGTATCCTGCCACCGGATCAATATAAGACCCTCGTCATCCAAGTCGCCGAGGGTTGTTCATACAATCAGTGCCTGTTCTGCGACTTCTACCGCGACAGGCGGTTTCACGTCAAAAGCCCCGTTGAACTCGCGGCTCATCTTGACGCGGTCAAGGCCTTTTTCGGGCCCCGCCTGCAAGACCGCACGGGTATCTTCCTCGGCGACGGGAACGCTCTGGTCGTCTCAGCGGATCGCCTGCAAGTTGCCATCCGGCAGATTCGAGCCGCCTTCGAATCTGAGCCCGGGGCCACAGCCACTGCAGTTCATACGGATCCTCTTGCAGCAAGCACAGAAAACCAGGCTGATGCGACCACTGACCTTAGTCATCTAACCTCGTCATTTGCAACGTTCATGGACACTTTTAACCTTGACAAAAAGTCCGTGGACGCCCTGCACACGCTGCGAGATGCTGGCATCGATACTGTGTATGTTGGACTTGAATCGGGGTACGATCCGATCCGCTCATTCCTCAAAAAACCTGGTCCTGCCAGCGAGGCCCTCGCCGCCATCCGGACGCTGAAAAAGGCCGGATACACAGTCGGCCCGATTGTCATGATTGGAGTGGGTGACGCCAGGGATGCAGATGCACACTTTGAACACACTGCCCGGTTACTGCAAGAGGCCGACTTAACGCCAGGTGACAAAATATTTCTGTCTCCCTTTGTTCAGCCCTCGCATGGTGAATATCGGGATGCAGCAGAAGATGTGGGCATTATCCCATACACGCAAGACCAAATCGAACGCGAGATGATGCGCTGGAAAGACGTGCTCGGAAGGGTCACTTCGGCCAAAGTTACTGGCTACTATGTACGAGAACACGTTTACTAGCGCGCACCGGCGAGCGAATTCGCAGACCAACGCGTGCGAGGGCACCTACAACGAGTGAGTTGGTGCATATCAAGGAGGGAACACCTGTGGCACGTCTAACAACCCCCGATGCGGTGGCTGAATTTATACATACACGAAGAAACTGGGTCCTGATTACGGTGGCTCTTGGGATTCTGCTCAATCCACTAAATTCATCCATGATTTCAGTCGCGGTTGCCCGCTTGCAACACGCCTTTTCACTCAACTTCGCCCAAGTTTCCTGGCTGATTTCTACATATTATCTGGCCAGTGCCATCGCACAGCCTGTCATGGGCAAGGTGGCAGACAGCATCGGACGCAAGCGTGTATACCTGGCTGGGCTCATTCTCGTCGTGATTTCATCCATCACGGCACCGTTTGCGCCAACATTTACGTGGCTCATCGCTCTCCGGTTGATACAATCCGTCGGCAGTGGGGCTCTGTTCCCCGCCGGAATGGCTATCGTGCGCCAATGGGTGACGGAAAGGCAAGCGCAAGCGCTCGCCTTTCTCGGCGTGTTTTCTTCCGGGGCGGCTGCATTCGGCCCTTCAATTGGAGGGTTCCTGATGCATGTGGGCGATTGGCCGGCCATCTTCACCATCAACATCCCAATCATCATTGTCGGGGTGACGATGGGGATATTCCTACTGCCGCCTGACAAATTCGACAACTCGGCACAACTGAGGTCTTCCGGGCTAAAGAGTCTGTTCCGACAGATTGATATACTTGGCATCATCCTCTTCGCAGCGATGATTGTGCTCATCCTTGTTTTCTTGTTGTCCATCAGTCAGCACCCCATCTGGTGGGCTGGCATCCTCGGCGTGCTCCTCATCGCTGCGTTTGCGTGGCGAGAACTCCGGTCATCGCGGCCATTTATCGACCTGCGCATGTTTCGAGAGAATATGTCGTTTACATGGGTTGAGATACAGTTTGTCACCGTCAACATCATTTTCTACTGCATCTTTTTTGGCATCCCTGACTACCTTCAGGAAGCCCGTCACTTTGATGCCCAAATTACCGGGTTGCTGATGCTTAGTGTCGCCGGATCGAGCGTAATTGTCTCACCGCTGACAGGGATGTGGGTGGACAAAGCGGGATCACGCCCACCGCTTCTCCTTGCCGGCCTGTGCCTCACCGTCGGGCCGCTCTTGTTCCTGACCCTTGACACACACTCCTCAATACTCTGGATGTGTATCGTCTTCTTTGTACTCGGCCTTAGCAACGGGCTCAACAACATTGGCCTGCAGACCGCACTTTTTAAGGTGACCCCGGCACCGATGATGGGCACCGCTTCCGGTTTGTTTATGACCGCGCGTTACATGGGAACCATTTTGTCGACGGTGTTCCTCGGCTTTGTGTTTTCGCGAACCATTGGAACACCGCAACTGCATGCTCTGGGCATCGCACTCGGTGTCATGGGCGCACTCGTCATTCTCATGAGTTTACGCATCCCAAAGGGTCGGTACGACACGGCCAAGGCATAGCCAGCGTCTAGACATGCGGATTTTACTTTCCATACAAATTTGGCATAGAGGTTACGCTAAGATGGCTGCATCGCGCGCAGAGCCCGAGATCGCGTCTCGAAGTGAAAGTACACGTCTCCGTCCATGTTCCACAACACCCACTTATACCAAGTAGGCGTTTGCACGGCGTACCAAACCCGTCCGTCTTCGGACGGTACTCGTTCGGACGCCGTAAGCAACTCTCTCCAGTTCAGAAACCCCAAATGTCTCGCAAGTAAGTTTCTGTCCATGATGATGTCCCTCCATGCCTGCGACCGGCTCCTTCCTTCGCCAATCGCGCTGACGACCCCAGATGTCGTCCACCTGTCTTCTAGTCTAGCCCGCAAATGTTAACCAAGCGTTAAGACCATATGAGCCGGATGTGTTTCTTCTATGGAGATGTGTAGACTGCTGCGGAGATATGTAGACGGGCGCGTTTTGTACCCTTGCCCACGGCGAATACCGCCCCGACACCCGCCCCGCACACATAGACTGATTACCAGGAATGCCAACTCTGGCACATCTAGATGAACAGGGAGCGTGATACCGTGTCAGACTGGAAACCCGAGGGTGCGACCATTCACGATAGACTGTTGGAACTCATCAACAGGTATATTGACACTGCCTTACAGCACACACGAGGGATGCAGGGAATGATGCTGCGCGACGGTGCGACTCGCATGTACCCAAGGATTGAGTCCACTATTCGCAATCTGAGTGAGGACAGGTTAAAAGAGGAACTTCAGGATATTGGGTCGCAGATTCAAAAAGTACTCGGGCAAAATGCAAAGCAGAAGCATAACCCATCTCAGGCGATACAGCAGAAGAAACTAGGTGGCGGAAGGAAACGGGGCGTTCGCACCCAATCGGCCATTTTGCAGGCTAAATCAGGTGCGACGAGTAAGCCAAATGCAACCGGCAAATCCGGTGCATACGGCAAATCCGGTGCAAACCGCAAAGCAAATGTAGGCATAAAGTCAGGTGGACACGGTAAAGCAAGTGCGAGCATCAAAATGGGTGCAAACGTTAACGCTAAGGCTCGCGGATAATTCGGGCAGAGCGTGACGCTTGTTAGCCATGACGCCGCCCGACAAAACCTGACTCATCTTCTGAGACTCTAGATGGGCGTCGTAATCCGGCTGGCAGTTGTCGTACCTGCCAGAATAACACGCCTGCAAACACCACTGTGGTCGCCCAAAACAAACTGCTTACAATCGCCTGAGAGAAGCCAAAGTAGAGTGCCAGCGGTGAGCCTCCGACGGTTATGGACCAAAACAATGGGTGATTTGTAGTCGTCAAATTGAGTGATTTGTTCAGCAATACGTGCTGCCCCATTACCCATCCACGGGCGGAAATCTGATAAATGTAATTGAGCAATTGATACCACAGATAGCCAGGTCCAGAACAGAGCGCTGCGATAGGTTGAACGAGCAGTATGACCAGATCCATCAACAGCACACCCGCTGAAATCCACCAACGCAGGTTGACAAATCGCTCCACGGTCCGTACCAATGTGCTCACGAGAAGCGTCGCAATCGTTGGCAGAGTCACGAGTACAAACGGCCAGCCCAGATGACGAACCGAGACTCGTCTCCTTGGCCTTCGCGGCCGCATGGGCCGATTTGCCAAGCGACGGTCGTCCTCTTGTTTTTCGTCCGGATGTTCTTCCTCAAGATGACCTACAAAATCCCCTTCATCGGCATGGTTCAAACCCGAGACTGTCTCTTCTGACCATACGGAGTGAGCGTCATCTGAAGGCGCGGCTCCCCATTCACGCGGACGTCTACGCTCTAAATAGCCTATCATCCGCTGCTCGAACTCGATAAACGTCATCTTCAACGGTTGACCATCCTGCTTCATCAGGTCCTGTTTATCTACCTGTAAAGTTGCGAGTCCATATATTGTTTCCCACTCAGTAAATGTCTTCAGTTCTTCGGTCATGATGTCATCGCCTCTTTCCGCAGCTATCACTGAAACCTACACTTTTGCCGGTGGCGAGGCTGTCGTCAAACCGTGCGGCTGTCATTGAATGGTGAGGTGTCGTCAAATCATTAGACTGTTGCCGCCTTGCCAAACGGTACGGTGCGGCGCGGCTATCATCATATAGTCCCGAACTTATTATGCCACAATGTACGCAAAACAATGGTTTTCTGCAGGCAACGGGTTTTCCTCAGGCAACAGGTTGTTGCCAAGCACGAGGTATCGACTGCTGACACTGACCACCGTTTTATCAGGGACATTACAAACAACGGCTGGTAACCAAACGGCGAGTCCACGCGTCACACTCATTAAGTCGATGCAGGTGAGAGGAGGGGTGTGGGTTGAGAAACATGGCGAGAGCGTTAGTCACTCTCACTGTCACTCTTACGCTCAGCTCGACGTTCGGCGTTACCGCATGCGGTGTGCGCAATCCTTCCACAGGCCTTGGCTTTCCTCCACAGAATACCGACCAGAGTGGTGAACAGCCGGGTAACACGGCTGATAGCAACGACCAAGGCGACAATCCGCCGTCATCGCACACACAATCTCCGCCGTCATCGCAATTCGAAGGCTTGTTAGATAACCCCGTGGTTGCCAGTTTGCCTGCCTCCCATGCGACCAGTACAGTCGATGGTGTCAAAGCCACGGCGCTGCCAGACGTGAGACTTGGAGCTGCTCCCATCTGGTCCTCGTCGGGAAACACGTTTGCGTATGCGTCGAACGCAGCAACGGGAGGGTACATCATTGGCACTTTACACCCACTCCTTCTCGCGCGAGTTCAGTTTGGCAGCGGGGCTCATGTCGTAGCCATTTCAGATAAACGAGTTATCGTCTCGACGAGTTCTTTCACTCAAGATGCCTTCTATCCGCTGTATAGAAATCAAACAGGTATCCAATTCAGGACCAGACAAACGTGGAAGGCGGCAACAGATGCGTGGCAACACTGGGTTGATACGAATGGACTACCGGCCGTTGTGACAGGGGGCTACAAGGCAGGAACCCTTGGCCTTACGTTGGCGAACCGGACCACCGTCAAGCTTGGTGGAGGCGAGGTGTACCTGTCACCGGATCGGAAATTTGGCGCCGTCGCAGTACGCCCGCGCGAACCGCGGAACGTTCATCCGGTTGGCGGCGAGGCTGTGCTGACAGAGCATCAGCCGAGTGATGGCACGAGCCCTATCGCCCTCTGGAATTTCGCCAGCCCGGGCGGGCCAAAGCGGTTGGCTGTCATCCACGTCCCCAAGATAGAGTTGCCTTCTCAGGCGCGACCTGGCCTCTTGCAAAATGTTGCCTTTTCGCCAAACGACCAATACTTTGCTGTCCTTGTGCAAGGAGAGTACGCGACTGGACCGAAGCTGTTCGGGCAGACCTTTGTATATCGGACCATAGATGGGAAATTGATTGGGACGGCCCCTTATGGCAGCAGTGCCTTTTGGCTGCCCGGCGCAAACGGACTGTGGCTTGGGACTCCCCTCCCGGCTGGTCAAGGCAACAACACGATAGTGGGCACAGACGGACAAATTTTATCGGTCTGGCCTGAAGGTCACGCCAACTTTATTCTGGCGCCTGAGTATAACAAAGTCGTGATGTTCTCATGGAGTCCGCGTCGACAACTAGAGGTTGCCCGGGCCATCCCGTACAAAGCAGGCACGTCACTGGGGCAGCCGGGGCAAGGGCAGGTGTTTACGGGGTTACCCACACTGGTCAATCCAAATGGGACCACCATCTCGCCTGCCGGCCACGCGGCCATCGCGGAGTTTAGCACAACGCCGGTACTGCTCCAGTGGTGATCCTGCCGTGCGGCGGTGGCAGATGATAGTCAGACGATGCCCTTGCGTTGGGCCGGCGCTTGGCATGCGAAAAAACATTCCCTCACCGGACTCGATGAGGGAATGCCGCATGATGCTTGCTCTGCACCTTAGACTGAACGAGATTGCTTGGCCCTGTTATCGCCTAGTTCCCTGTAAGTCCTGTCGATCCGCTCGTGCTGCTCGCTGAAGCCGGGATACCCGAAGCCGGCACCTGAACGAGAATCTTCTGCCCTGGGGCCAACCCTGAAGTCACTTTCACATTTCCGGTTCCGAGTCCGGTCGCCTCAATCGGTTGGAAATGCACATTGCTCGGCAACTTATTCGGCTGACTCAGAGATCCCCCGGTAAACGGCCCCGCATAGGCCCCCAGTTGGCCGGATGCAGTGCCCGCAGAGCCAGACGATGCGGCATTCATCACGTAGACACCCTCCTGACCACCAACTTGTTGTAGGGCAATGGCCGGAACCGTCACCACGTGCGACTGGTCAGCAGTCTGGATGGACACGTTCGCCAACATCCCAACCTTCAACGTCCCATTGGTGTTTTGTACTAGGGCCATTGCCGAGTAGCCCGATCCGCTTTGGGTAGTGACAGGAGTCGGAGATACCTGAGTGATGGTGCCTTTGTAGGTCACGCCCGGCGAAGCAGGAACGGTGATGGTCGCAACATCGCCGGACTTAACTTGGCCTACTTGCGACTGGTTGAGTTGAACTGGAACCTGTAGGTCGTTCGTGTTTGTATCGACGATGGCGATGAAAGCTCCGCTCGCCCCCGCAGCATTTGCGCTGCTGGCCGGTTGTCCAACGGCACCGTTAATCTGCGATACCACTCCATTCACGGGTGCAACCAGCTTGGTCTGGTTCTCGGCTGACTGCGCAGCCTGTAATGCATTTTCCGTCGACAACAGGTTGGCCTGTGCGGCTTGAACACTTGCCTGTGCACTCGCAACGCTTGCGCTGTCAGGTGGCATCTGGTCTTGCTGCAGTTGGTCTTGTGCACTTTGCAGGGCTATCTGGTCCATCTGAATCTGCAACTGTGCACTTGCGAGCGACGCCTGTACTGCACTCGTGTTACTCCCCTGTTGCTGCAACAATTGCAGGTTTTGCTCATCAATGGCTACTTTCTGCTCTGCACGGGTTTGAGCAGTTTCGGCTGCGGTGATACTTTGTTGGTCTTTCTGCACTGTTAGCCTATCCTGCGCAACCCCCTGTGTCGCAGCTTGCAGCGCTGCATATCCCTGACTTAAGTTGGTGTAATACGCTTGTTGTTGTGCGCCAAGTGCCTGCTGCTGTGCGGTCAATACCTGCTGTGGATTTACGGTCTGTTGGTATTGTTGATATGCCGCTTGAATCTGAGCCGGTGTAATCGAACCGTACATACCCTGAAGTGTCTTCTGGGTATCTTCTTCGGAGGCGAGAACCTGTTCATCGAGTGCCAATTGGGATTTTGCAATATCCACACCCGAAGTGTCATTCGCCGCCTGCTGGTCATTTTGCAGCGTCGTCTGCGCTATCAACAGCTTCTGCTGATTTGCCGCGGTATTTTGCGAGGCAGCCAATTGGTTTTGATACGACTGTTGAGCAGCTTTCAAAGCCAGTTCTGCTCTGAGTACAGCCCTCTGGTCGGCCGCAATAATTGTCGTGCTTTTTCCGCCTTCGACTTTTACCAAGTTTGCCTGAGCGGAGGCCAGACCGGCTTTGGCTTGTGCAACGGCAGACTCCGCTGCATATAGTGCTGCTTTCGTCGCGGCATCATTTTCCTGGGCCAGTACCTGCCCTGCTGTTACCGCCTGGCCTATTTTGACGTCAATCTTCGTCACTTTGGCGGATGCATCTGCAAAGCTCAGGTCAGCCGTCGAAGCCGGCTGAAGCGTTCCAGAAGTACTGATGGTTTGAACCATATTTCCGTACCCGACCGTGTAAATCATCGTCGTGGCAGTTGGCTTCGTAGCATTGAGCCGCTGCATCGCAATTGGGGTGCCCGCACCGATAATCAACACCGCTGCCCCCGCGTACACCCACTTGTTCTTGAGCCTGCTGAGCATCGGTCGCTCAAGAGATGGTCCGTACTCGACCCTTGTTGCCATGAACTTCCCTCTCCTTCTCACTCTCGTTTACTCACAACCTTGGCCTCGCTTACACACAACTTCTCGGTCTCGCTTACTCACAACTTCTCACGTTCGTTTACTCACAACCTTGGCCCCGGTGACACACAACTTCTCGCCCTCGCTTACTCGCAACTTCTCGGCCTCGCTTACTCACAACTTCTCGCCCTCGCTTACCCCGTCACCGCTCACTGACGATGACTCGCTACCAACGTGTCACTCTCGCATACTCATGCCTTGTCACTCTCGCATACTCACGCCTTGTCACTCCCGCCTACGCACAGCGTGATTGCGACTGGTCTTGCTGTGGTTGTTGCTTGGCCCCACCAATGGACTGACAACTGAGCCAGTTCCGAGTCGCTGCACATCACTGCACATCGCTTCACCGCCTCATAAAGAACGTTTTGTTCTTTATAACGAATGGTGTAATCTAAATGTATTACATTGCGGTTTCGATAACAAGACCAAAGTAGGAAGGTTTGTGGTTACGCTAGATTGCCGGGTTCGCTGTACTGTGTGCGCGGGGTCAGGGCGGAAGGTGAGCGGGCTCAACTCATCACAGAGTTGAATAGCGAGCCGGCAACGCGTTATTCACTCTGCTCGAAAGACGTTCAAGTTGAAATAACGCGCTCGTGGCGCGTTATTCACTGAAACGGATTAAAATAACGCATTCACACGTCGCTATTGGCTCAACGTACGAACATAGCGCTTCCACAACGCGCTATTTCTTGTCGGCACTATAGACTCTATCGGAAATAACGCGCTCAGGGCGCGTTATCACACATTACTTCGCAAAACCAAGACCATGTCCACGAACGCTTACGCACCCACGGTGTGTAAGCACAGCCCAGGCAGGCGACTTCTCACTCCCTTACGCACCCACAGTACCTAAGGGACACCCGTTTTGCCGATTTTGATGTTCCCTTACGCACCCACGGTGCGTAAGGAGTTCAACGATATGCGGAGCACAGTACCGTCCATGGCCGGTCGACCATCTAGGTGCCTAGTGGTACTTCAGTGTGAGTACCTCTCCTCGCAACACTCGCCCACATTCCCTATTCCGTGGCCGCAGCCTGTCGATTCCTTGAAGTCAAACGCCGCCCGAGCATCCATAATCCCCACAAACCAGCCGGAATCCCCATCAGCATCAGCGGCATGGACGGTTCCGCATAGCGCGCATAGGAGAAGTATAGGCAGTAGAGCGCCGTATAGTACGCGAATGTCACAAGTATCAACGTCACCTCAAGGCGTCGCTTACGGCCAAACAAGAGTGCGATAAGGTAGCCCAGAAGAGAAAGGTTGACCAATGTATGTTGGACGTTCCACATCAAGGCTGTCTTCAGTCTGTAAATCTCAATCGGGTAGTACGCGCGGTACCAGAGAAAGCGCGGTTTTATCAGCAAGAACGAATCAAAGAACGAGCGAGGGTTGGACCTTAGCCACTCCACCATGCGCTGTTTCGCTACCTGGGTTTGCAAGGCAAACCAAGCGACCTCATGGTCTTTCGTCGGCCTCAGTTCGGGGTGCAGCTGCTTCAGAAACTTGATTTCCTGGTCAGCCGTGGCGGGCGCTGGATAGCCGTGACCCTGGAACGTACCAAGTAAGAGTGGGTTTCCCGTTCCATCCGTGAGTGGGACAAAGTGATGAAACGTCATCGCGTTGCGGATCCACCATGGGCTCATCAGTGCAACGATAAGCAAAGCGACAACCCCGGCCTGTTTCATCAACCGGCCAACGGGATACCGCTTCATGAGTAGATACACCAAAGCGACAATTGGGTAGGCGGCAATCGTCGGTCGAAAGTAGATGCCGAGAACATAGAAAATGGTGCCATAGTATAGGAATCTTGCGCGGTGTTCTTCACCAGCCCGGAGGATAAAATAGAAGAAGAAGGTGGAAGACACGAAAAATGGCGATTCAGTCAGAAGCAGAGTATCTGTTTCCACACCCGGGATATATACCGCTGCAAGAAGAGCCGCAATCAATCCAACGGGTTTTGAGAAAACCTTACTGCCAACCAGATAGATGCCGAAGATCCCGATGACGCCAATAATACTCATCACAATCTTGGCCGCGTAAATTCCGTGCACGCCTGTACCAAATACGAAAAACACGCCAGCAAGCAAAATAGTTATGCCTGGCATCATATGTAAAGTTGAGTGATGGGGTGTGTAGAATCCGTAGACTCCACGCTGCAACAGCCAGATGGCACTGTTGGTGTAACCCTGGTCGTCGCTGTGTAAGTTGAGTCCAAGTCCATATCTATGAATCGTCTCCAAGCGGATGGCGAGGGCCAGAAGCAACACGATCCATATCCCTAAACGTCCTGTCCAAACACGTTTCACTCTCTCCCGCATCCGCCTGTCCAACCTTTCGCTTCCATATCCTGCATCGTCAGTCAACGCCAACAGCGTCATTCGATCGCGTCATTCGATCGCGTCATTCGATCGCGTCATTCGATCGCGTCATCCAACACCCACAGCAGCACAATCGACGCGTCAATTTTTGTCCACTTTTGTCAGTGTAACACATCAGACCACATAGAAGCGGAGCACAAAAGCGCCATCCTCGTCGAATGTGCTATGATATCAGAACGCGATAATTCGAAGATAATTCGAGTTCGGGAGATGGCAGTCATAAACCATTGGTTGAAAACCATCCTTACAACCTCTGTCGTGTTGCTCCTTGCAGGTTGCAATAATCCATCAAGGCCTGCATCTGCAAACCTCAATTCTTCAGTGCAGTCAACTCAACAAGCGAACTCCGTTCAACCCACGAATTCCGCTCAAGCTGCAGGCCAAACGCAGACAAAATCCACAGGTCTTTCTACGGGTGTCACGTGGATCTCGGACCCAAAGACCTACGAAGTCAGGAAAACACAAACGCCCAATTACTCGTTGTCTGTTCCCATACTGGAGTATCACGACGCAGATTACGTACCAGGAGATATTGCTACTCTGAAACCCGGACAGCTCGACGCTGAGTTTGCGTGGCTCAAGCAAAATCAGTTCCATCCAGTAAACCTGGGTCAGCTTTACGCTGCCTTTTACTATGGCTATCAACTGCCTTCGCGCCCCGTTGTCATCACCTTTGATGATGGTTACGAAAGTATGGATACAAAGGTTTTGCCACTCCTCAAAAAATACAACTTCCAAGCAACATTCTTTATCGTCAAGGCCTTTACTCATACGAACCCAGCTGACAACAACAAGACGTTCCCCACCCTCACTGTGTCCGAACTGAAAGACATGATGAAGTCGAACCTGGTAGACATCGAAGACCACACCGAACACCATCTCGATCTCTCGAAACTCTCCATCACAGCACAGCAGCAAGAGATTGATGGCGACGCGACATTTCTACAGCAATTCACCGGTCGCCCGATAAAGTACTTTTGTTATCCAGATGGTGGATACACTGCTGCCACCGTACAAGTCGTTAAGCAAGGCGGATTTCTCCTTGCTACCACCCAGCATCAGGGCTACGCAAACCTTACCCAAGGCCCGCTCACCCTTCATAGACTTACCGTTCTGGACTCGACCACATTGCCCGAATACGCGAAATTACTCGAGCCATCCCTATCCAGTCAGAACACCTCAGGGCATCTCTATCAGGCCGGTGCGAAGGCCTTCAGCAGCCACAATTACCAGACTGCCATCGCAGACGAAACTACGGCCATCGCGCAGGACCCAGGCAATTACGCTGCGTACACCATCAAAGGCATCGCACTCTGTTTTGCAGGGCATTACAACCAAGGTATGAGCGCCATCAACACAGCGCTGCAGCTTCAACCGAACTATGGCTACGGTCTCTTTAACAAAGCCCTTGGACTAGAACTGTATGGGCACTATAATGAGGCGATTGCGACATATCAGACCGCTATCCCGCTCGCGAATGACCAGTGGTGGAAAGCCTGGGCCTACTATGGCATCGCAAGTATCTACGGACGTCGCGGAGATGTAGCGCATGTCGTTCAGTATCTGAAGCAAGCCGAAGCCATCAGTCAAAGCACCAAAATTGCCGCGCGCACAGAGAAGGATTTCGATCCGGTCCGCTCAAGCCCTCAATTTCAGACGCTGCTCAAATAGTACATTTCAATGGTGGGTCCGATAGGGCGCTTCACATTAGATGTTCCGATAGGCTGTACACCCATAGTCGGACTTCGAATGGAATGCTCCAATCGTGCTTACCGCTTATAGTGCGGCTTTACATTGGATGCTTCGATAGGGTGTTTCAGGGGGATAGATGTGCTACAGTAGGGTTGAATATAGCAGGCTAAAGGAATGAGTTTGTACGTGAAGATTGCTGTCCTGATTCCGTGTTACAACGAGGCCCGCACGATTGGTAAGGTCGTCCGCGACTTTCGTCGAGAATTGCCGACGGCTGATATCTACGTGTACGACAACAACTCTACCGACGAGACCAAATCGGTCGCAGTACGTGCTGGGGCCATTGTTCGAAGTGAGCGAAAACAGGGCAAGGGCAATGTTGTCCGCTCCATGTTTCGGGGTATTGATGCGGACATCTACATCATGATGGACGGCGACGACACCTACCCAGCCGAATTTGTACATCAGTTGATGGATCCGGTTCTCGCTGGCGAAGCTGACATGGCCATTGGCGACAGGCTGTCTAACGGCAGCTATGTCAGCGAGAACAAACGTCCATTCCACCACTTTGGAAACCGGATCGTGCGCGGGCTCATTAACTGGTTATTCCATACCAGGCTCCGTGACATCATGACCGGATACCGCGTATTCAGTCGCACCTTTGTCAAAAACATCGTGGTTATGAGTGAAGGATTTGAAATCGAGACCGAAATGACCTTAAGTGCTTTGGACAAGCAATTTCGCATTGTCGAGGTGCCCATTGACTACCGCGACCGGCCGGAGGGCAGCGAATCCAAACTCAATACGTTTCGCGACGGCGCACGGGTCATCAAGACCGTGTTCTGGATCTTCAAAGATTACCGACCGCTCATGTTTTTCGGATCGCTCGCTGGAATTTTTTTCATCTGCGGCCTCGCCGTCGGCACGCCGGTGATTCTTGAGTACATTAACGCGCATTACATATGGAAGGTGCCATCGGCCATTCTCGCGGTCGGCTTCATGGTACTTGCCACCATCTCACTCACATCGGGACTCATTCTCGACACCATCGTTCGACATCACCGCGAGCTCAACCATCTACTGATTAGCCAGTGGATGCAGAAAGATGAACCGAACCAAGGAGCAACCGGACAAGGGCCAGCGGCCGTATCTTCTGCTGCTTCCTCATCTGCATCGGTCACATCTGCATCGCCCGTCATTACCGCGGCCCAATCCCGACGCCAACGACAGGAGATTCACGAATGATGAATGCAGCACTTATCGCTCTAAATATTCTCCTCCTTGTAGCCGGACAGATGCTTTGGAAGACCGGCATTGCCCACCACCCCATCCGTGGCATGAGCGGTGCGTTCATGGCGCTTTTCACACCGTATATCTTTGCTGGCATCGTCCTCTACGGGCTTGCCACTGTGGTCTGGATATACCTCATCTCTCGCCTGCCCATCAGCATGCTCTACCCCATGCAAAGCCTCGCATATGTACTCACCGCAGTACTCGCCATCGCCTTTTTCCATGAACATATCTCGACCATCCGCTGGGTCGGCATCGGTGTCATCATGGTCGGTGTTGCTCTCGTTGTGCGCTGACAGTTCGGATTCTGAATGAACCTTTTTCGTTCCGTAACGGTGCGCACAACGTGACAGAAGAGAAAGATATGAAATATATGAAAGACACGAAAGACATGAAAAGACATGAAAAGACATGAAAGATATGCGAAAAGGGCCAGACGCACTGCGTCTGGCCCCACAAAATTTGCTCGTTAAGTCACATCCATCAAACGGGTTGCTGGACATCCGTCTCCCGAAGCCTCAGAAAAACCAACAAATTCGTTCTTAGAACATCCTTCTTACAGCGGAAATATGATTGTACCAGTAGGAACCGGGTGTCAATTTCAGATAACCAACCTTCCCTAATCCTCCGCCTTCCTGAATCATCACTCCATTTCCAGCGTAGATGCCGACGTGACCACCGTTGTCAAAGATCACGAGGTCTCCTGGACGCATACTGCTGACAGGAACGGTCCATCCTACACTGTGATACTGGACCTGTGATGCCCCGCTCATTTTGTAGCCGAGAGCGTGGTGGTAGACGTAGGCCGTGAAGTTGGAGCAATCAAAACCGTACTGACCACGATCCTCGTTGTGGCCCCAGATGTACGGCGTACCCAACTTACTCGCCGCAATCTGTAGGACTGCGTTCGCTTTTGCTTGTTGACTCGCGTTTACGCCCGCTAACGAAGTAACCGCTGGGTCAAGTGATACGCCGGGTGGCAACTGGAAGTTCATTGTTGGAGATGTCATTAAACCTGACCCAGATGTTGAATGGGGTCCTGGTGTAGTAGTGGTTGCAGTAGTGGTCGTTGCAGTAGTGGTTGCAGTAGTGGTCGTTGCAGCAGTGCCGTAACTGGTCGCTGTTGATGCGAGAGCTGACTTCGTTGCTGTTGTCGCGGTTTGTACATAATACGGATCGTTCACTACATACCCGGCCATGCCGTTCGGAGCCTGCACATGGATCCAAAGCCCGGAGCGACCCTCTTCACTAAGGTGAGCACCTGGTTGCAGGCGTTCCAGTCCAGCGGCTCCCCAACTTGGGGTAGCGCGTAGTAATACGCTGTGGACAACGACATCTGAATTCTGTGATGTAGCGGCCATTGCTGTGGGGACCAAACCTGCAGTGCCCGCCAGAGCCGACATGGCAGTTACAAGTGCGGCAAGTTTCGTTTTCATAGTTCCTCCTTGTCGCCTACGAGGTTAGCTGACGGGTTCGGATAGGAAGATCCCCGACCACAATCTGTGGTTTCACCCCAACAATTGGTTCCCCCGTGCCTGAATTTCAGGCTTCGGCGTTTTTGTTGTCAAACCGTCTTAGCACGTCATGACGGAACTCAAGTGTTTCACATCGTCGTGCCCGTGGTACACAGACGATAACATGGTTACTGACCGCCGACATTATGAAACCCATGGGAATCCGCCCAACATATAGGGACGTCAAAGCTTCCTCAGCAGGTCTTGATTGGTCTTGATTGGTCTTGATTGGTCTTGATTGGTCTTGATTGGTCTTGATTGGTCTTGATTGGTCTTGATTGGTCTTCATAGGTTTACATTACGTCCTAATCGGACACTCACAATGAGCACGAACACGCAACAAACGAATCCAAGCACAACACGAACGCGCAATGAACGAATCCAAGCCCAAAGGGATGTGCCCATGAACCTGGAAGTCTTATTGTCTGGATTGGACGATATCTGTTTGAACAAAGCGCATCAGGTTTGGAACAAAGTTCATCAGTTGGATGTCCAGAACATTTCGTTTGATTCAAGGACCGTGAGACGCGGTGACTTATTTGTCTGCCTGACCGGACACCTTGAGGACGGTCATCGCTATGCAAATGATGCGGTGTCCAGCGGTGCGGCCGCCATCCTTGCTGAACGTGAACTTCCAGCCATAAATACTGTCCCAGTGATTGTCGTGCAAGATACGAGGTCGGCGTTGGCCGTCGTCGCCGCACGGTTTTACGACCACCCGAGTCGCAAGCTAAAACTCATCGGGATCACCGGGACAAACGGTAAAACAACGTCGGTACATCTGCTGCAGCACATCTTCAATCGGGTGGGGTATGTCAGCGGATCGATTGGAACAATGGGTATGCAAGTCGTGAACCATTTCGAGCGGACAAAGAACACCACACCTGAGAGTCTGGAAATCCAACGTTATCTCAACACGATGGTTGGGCATGGCGCACAATACGCGGTTATCGAAGCCTCCTCGCATGCGCTTGCGATGGGACGCCTGAGACACGCTGCATTTCACGCGGCTGTCTTCACGAATTTGACGCACGATCACCTTGACTATCACCGCACCATGACTGAGTACCGCAATGCAAAAAAGTTGCTGTTCTCAGGGCTCCAACCTGCCGAAAACGGACGAGCACCTTTCGCCGTGTTAAACATTGACGATGGAAGTTGGCGCGAATTTGCCTCCGTGACGCAGGCAACAGTCCTTCGCTACGGTCTGTCCAAATCGGCAGATGTGCGAGCGAGTGATATTCAAATCACGCCGTCCGGCACTTCCTTCACAATCACAACTAAGGACACCGAGAGAGCCGTGCACTGGAAGCTCCCCGGCCATCATAACGTTTACAACGCGCTGGCAGCGGTCTGCACAGGACTTGCCGAAGACATACCGCTCGACGCGTTAATATCCGCCTTAGAGGATTTTCGTGGTGTGGAGGGTCGGTTTGATAGTTTTCTATCTGAGACAGGGATAACCGTCATCGTTGATTACGCACACACGCCTGACGCGCTGCAGCAGTTGCTCGAAACGGCGCGGCACATCGTGAGTGGACAAATCTACTGTGTGTTTGGCTGCGAGGGCGATAGGGACAGAGAAAAACGACCCATTATGGCCCAGATAGCCCTGGAGCACAGTTTCTATCCAATTTTGACTTTAGACCACACACGAAACGAAGACCCGGAGAGGATTTTCCACGACATGGTGCGCGTGTATCATCAGAATGGGGTTTCACCATCGAGGTACGCTGTAATTGCGGACAGGCGCGAGGCAATATGGACCGCCCTTGAACGGGCGAGGCATGGAGACGCCGTGGTTATTGCCGGAAAGGGACACGAGACGGTGCAAATCCTTGGGAACTCCCAACGGCCTTTCAATGACAAGCAAGTGGCGATGGAGTTTTTTGATGACAGAGTTAGTTCCGAAGCGGATGCCGGCAAGGACAAGCAACAATCCAAGCAACGCTTGTTGGTTCGGTAGCGCCACCGCGGCTCAACCTGCCTGACCTGCCTGACCTGCCTGACCTGCCTGACCTGCCTGACCTGCCTGACCTGCCTGACCTGCCTGACCTGCCTGACCTGCCTGACCTGCCTGACCTGCCTGACCTGCCTGACCTGCCTGACCTGCCTGACCTGCCTGACCTGCCTGACCTGCCTGACCTGCCTGACCTGCCTGACCTGCCGAGGGCGAATGTACGCTGAAGAGGTCCGAATCAACGTTATGTTAACTTCCACCACTCACCATGACCCCTTATCCTGGCCATAAAGCGCTCTCGAAGCGTTATTTGCATGTCCCTCCCCCTAGCCCGCAAAAAATAACGAGCTGCAGAAGCGTTAAGTTCTCGCCGCAGGCAAATAGCGCTGTGTGAACGCTCTATTTCGATCCGTCTTAGACAATAACGCGCTCAGTGCGCGTTATTTCCACTTAACCTTGTTTCGTGTAGGTGGAATAGCGCGTTGACAGAGACTGTCGATTAACTCGTAGGTGCTTACGCACTGTGGGTGCGTAAGGGTTCGTCGGAGTGGCCAGCTGAGCACTGCTTGCGCACCGTGGGTGCGTAAGGGAGCATCAAAATCGGCAAAACAGGCGTTTCTTACGCACTGTGGGTGCGTAAGGGTTCGTCGGAGTACCTGGCTGAGCACTGCTTGCGCACCGTGGGTGCGTAAGGGACCACCGGATCGGTTGGCTGACCGCAGCTTACGCACTGTGGGTGCGTAAGGGACCGCCAGATCGGTTGGCTGACCGCCGCTTACGCACTGTGGGTGCGTAAGGGACCGCCGGATCGGTTGGCTGAGCACTGCTTACGCACTGTGGGTGCGTAAGAGAGCATCAAAATCGGCAAAACAGGCGTTGCTTACGCACTGCGGGTGCGTAAGGGTTCATCGGAGTGGCTGGCTGACCGCCGCTTGCGCACCGTAGGTGCGTAAGGGACCGCCGGATCGATTGGCTGGGTACTGCTAGGCATGGTGGATGAAAAAGTGTCGTGCTAGTGACCTGTCGAGTTAATCGACAGTCTCTGACAGCTCGTTATCCGCCGGATGCGCCGGAGCCACCGGACACGGGGCTCTGCTAAGCTGACAACCCGTCATTCGTTGGAGCTATCTCGACAGCTGTCGCAGTGATGCCCCCGCCAAAACGCTAAACGCCTAAAAAGCCAACAGGCTCGAGAGCAAATCGTGGACCGCCTTCCAGTACACCAAACTCAAAGACGTAAGACAAGGGTAACTAAGACAAGGATAACTAAAAAAGGTCAACAGGGGACTCGATGTCCCCTGTTTGCCCATTTCGTTTCTTTATAGTCCCAAGCGCCATCCCTTGTCCACCCATGCACCTAACTCCCTGCGTACTCCAAGCCCTCCGCCTACCTGAAATCCCCCAAAGCGTTCAGAGCCGCCATGCATGTCACTACTTGCGGTACGGGCTGACTGTGTTACTCACTTACTCACTTACTCACTTACTCACTTACTCACTTACTCACTTACTCACTTACTCACTTACTCACTTACTCACTTACTCACTTACTCACTGACCTACCTATCTACTTACTTAAAGCCCTATTCGTACCGCAGTGCATCTATTGGTTTGAGATTTGACGCCTTCCTCGCTGGATACACACCGAACACGATGCCGACAATGATGGAAAACGTGACGGCCAGTATCATCGCTGAAACGGATACGACATTGCCTATCTTCAGAACGGACGTCCCGATGAAGTATGCTCCAGCCCCTGCCAACACCAAACCCATTAGCGCCCCCGACAGGCTTAGCATCAACGATTCGAGCAGGAACTGTGTCGAAATCGTTCCCTTCTTGGCTCCAATCGCCTTACGAATACCAATCTCCCGAGTACGCTCCGTGACTGACACAAGCATGATGTTCATGATTCCAATGCCGCCGACTAATAGTGAAATGGCGCTGATTCCATCGAGAAGCGCAGTCAGAATGCCGGTGATGTTACCGAGTGCGCTCAGAATCGTCGCCTGGTTCTGGACGGTAAAGTCATCCGCCTCGCTCGGCAGCAACTGATGTGCAACGCGTAGTGACGCTTCGACTTCACGCTGCGCCTCGTTCATGACGCCAGCTGACTTTGCAGACACCACAATCTGCTGCACACTCTGCGATCCCGTCAAAAGATTCTGCTCAGTCGTATATGGGATGGCAATGGCGTCATCAGGACTCTGAAACCCTTGTGATCCCTGAGGTGCAGCCACGCCAATGACCGTATATGGGACGGACTTGATGTAAATCGTTTGCCCGACCGGATTTCTGATGCCAAGTGTAGTTGGTACGTTCGCACCAAGGACTGCGACCGTCGCTCCATTCGTCACTTGAGACGTCGTAAAATACTGCCCATCTGCAATCGTGATATCGCGAATCTGCGGATACGTGATGCCCGTACCTTCGACCGCAGCAGACGTGTTGTTGCCACCGTACACAACTTGCTGATTGCTGGACACAACCGGCGAAGCGGCAGCGACCTCCGGGTCATTTTGCTCAATAATCCGTGCATCCGCTGCCGTCAAGGTCGTCGCCGATCCGATACCGCGGCTAATCCCCCCAAAACTCGACGACCCTGGCGAGACCGTCAGGATATTGGAGCCGAGGCTCTCAACCTGCTTCGTGATCATGAGCTTCGCACCCATGCCGACCGCAGAACTGCCTATGACCGCCATGACGCCGATGATGATGCCGAGCATGGTGAGGAACGACCGCATCTTGTTGGCGCGAATGCTTCGCCAGGCAACGCGCAGCGTCTCCGTCCAAATCACGTAGGACTCCCCCCAACATGCACCACAGTGGCCGTATCTGACTCGATTTTACCGTCTCTAAACCGGACGATCCGCTTGGCGTGTCGGCCGACTTCGTCCTCGTGTGTCACGATAATGATGGTATTGCCTTGCTCGTGTAGTTCCTCAAACAGCCGCAAAATGTCTTCCGTAGTGTGACTGTCAAGTGCACCCGTCGGTTCGTCAGCCAGAATGAGCGCTGGATTATTGACTAATGCCCGTGCAATCGATACGCGTTGCTGTTGACCGCCGGATAACTCGTTCGGCCGATTGCCCATGCGGTTTGCCAGGCCCACGCGCTCGAGTGCAGCCATCGCGCGCTGCCGCCGTTCCCTGCTTGGAACCCCTGCGTATAGCATGGGCAGTTCCACGTTCTCAAGTGCTGTTGTCTTTGGCAGCAAGTTGAAGTTCTGAAACACAAATCCAATCTTGTTATTCCGGAGCTCTGCCAATTGGTCTTCGGAAAGACCTGATACGTCGTACCCGTCGATGATGTACTGACCAGAAGTGGGTAAGTCAAGACAGCCAATCATGTTCATAGCTGTCGATTTACCGCTGCCGGACGGGCCCATGATTGCGACAAACTCACCGTGCTCGATGGCGAGCGTGACTCCATCCAGAGCCCGGATAACCTCGTCGCCGACTACGTATTCGCGGACCAGGTCCCTGATATCTATCAAGGTCCCCATCAGCCTTTGCCGCCTCCTCCGCTTACGCGACGTGCGGTTCCCGCAGCGCCGCCGCCCGCGAATCCACCAGTTGTCGACGCTGAAATGGCGCCTGAAGGCAGTTGCACGAGAATTTGCTGGCCAGCTTGAAGTCCCGAGGTAATCTGCACTACGTTCGTCCCAAACAGGCCAACACCAACGCGCTGAAAGTGGATGTTCTTCGGAAGGTTGGACATGTTTACAGTAAGTGTTGTTCCGCGAGCGAAACCACCGCCAGCAAATCCGCCGCGACCGCCGCCTTGGTTTCCGCGACCCTGGGCTCCGGACTGTCCGTTGGTCGATCCCGATGCACCGCCACTTCCGGTTCCGCCGAAGCCGGCGCCGGATCCACCGCTGCCACTGCCTCCACGTCCACCGCTGCCACTCGTGGACGTCGACGCACTGCTGTTATCTACTACATAGACCCCTTCGACATTGCCAACCTGCTGCAGCGCAATGGCTGGTACGGTGACGACGTTGGTCGCCTGAGCCGTTTGAATGTCAACATTCGTCGTCATGCCGTCTTTCAACTCGCCAAGTTGGTTCTGTACCGTGGCGATAACCGTGTACTGCGTAACGTTGTTCGTCGTCGTCGGTGTTGGATAGACCTCCGTGATTTTGCCGGTGAAGTTTTGATTGGGGTAGGCCGTGACAGTGAGGTTCACCGGATCGCCTGTTTCAACCTGCGTGATCTGAGATTCACTGACTTGAATGTTCACCTGCAAGTCGTTCGCGTTCGTGTCAACGATTTGGATGAATGGGCTGCTAGCTGTCCCAGTCGGAGTTTCACCAACGGTTCCGTTCACCGCCGCCACCACCCCGCTAATTGGAGCGATAAGGGTCGTCTGAGCCAAAGCCTGCTGCGCCGTCTGCAACTGGGATTGTGCATTTTGTAACTGTGCCTGAGCGCTGATGACACTTGCCTGCGCCTGTTGAATCGTCGCTGCATCCGGCGGCTGCTGGTCGTTTTTCAAAGTCGTTTGCGCGCTCTGCAGTGCGAGCTTGTCTTGCTGTACCTGGAACTGTGCGTTGGCGAGTGCCTGCTGGTCTGCACTGCGGTTACTTGCTGCCTGCTGGGCCTGCTGCAGACTCTGCTGCGCTTGTGCAGCCGCCTGTTGCGCTGCCTGGACGGATTTTTCTGCCGCCGTGATAGCGTTCTGGTCTTTTTGAATGGTCGCGGTATCCTGCGTCACTTTCGCCTGCGCAGCCTGAAGTTGCGCTGCAGCCCCACCCGTATTTTGCAGCAGGGACAGATTCGCTTCATCGTCCTGCAACGTGGATTCGTCGGCTTGCAATTGCTGCTGCGCCTGCGTTACTCCGCTTGTGTCTTGAGCCCTTTGCTCTGCCTGCTGATAGGTATTTTCGGCTGTCTGGAGCTGTTGCTGCGCCGCCGTCGGACTGTTGAATGTGGCCACCTGCGCCGCATACGATGCTTCTGCCTGTTGCAAGGTCAGCTGAGATTTTTGAATGTTTTGCTCGTCAGCCGTCAATTGGGCTGACGTCGTCCCTTGCTCCGTCTGGGTGAGCTTAGCCTGTGCCGCAAGCAGATTCGCTTGGGCCGAAGTCACTCCTGCCTGCGCCTGGCTGAGCTGCTGTTTTGCCGACGTATTATCGACTGTCGCCAAGACTTGTCCGGCCTTCACCTTATCCCCTATCTTCACGTTCAGCTCTTTGAGGACACCAACTGACTGGCCCTGGAAATTCAAATTGATGCTGTTAGCCGGTTGAATGGTTCCCGACGTGCTGACGTCCTGCGTTACATTTCCCGTCCGCACGGTGAAGAGATAAGCGTTGGGTAGCGGAGCCGCCGCGTGCAGTTTCTTAATCGCAATCGGAATTCCAACGCCAAGTACGACGATGATGGCTGCTCCGCCGTATAGCCACTTCTTTTTGCCTGATTTCTTAAATGGTGGTTTTACCAGGGACTGTCCCTGTTCCAGTACCGTACTCATTACAGGTCCCTCTCCCTCTGGCTAATTCGATCCGCTCGTCATCGTAACGGTCGCGTTGGTGGTCAAGTCGCGTATGTTGATGCTTGTTGAAGCCGGGGCGTTTCCGGTGTTGAAAACAATGAATTGTGCCTTCCCGGTGGCTCCCGACGTCGCTATGCTGTACAAATTGGTCCCAGCAGCTTGAAGAAGTTGGCTAGGCTGCCCGCCTTCAACACCAAAATAGGTCAATTCATCACTTGGCGTGGTTTGCCCACTTGTTGCAGAAGCAGTCGTAGAGTCAGATATCCACAAAGTGTCTGCCTGAGGTAGTGGATTTCCATTTCCATCAATCACGGTTGCGGTGTACAGGGTAAAAGGGGTTCCCGCTGGGATGGTGATGGAACCGTCTGTAAGGTCTGAAGTAAGCGTTCCATGGGCCTGTGACACGGTCAAAGACCTACTTGATTGACTGGGGTTACTGCTCAGTACTGTCGTACCACTGACTCCAGCCCCTGAGGCGGTTACGGTCACTGACCCTGACTGACCAGCGATTGCGTAAATTGGCACCGTGACACCCGTCGAGCCCGGGAAGACATACGCCGTCGTAGTCGTCTCTGAAACGCCTGTGGCAAATGAGGCGGGGCCACTAATCGTCAGCGTGACATTGACTCCAGCGAATGGCCCGTTCGTAACGACGTTCCCCTGCTGATCTTCCAAGGTTAGAGTCAAGTTCGAAGAATTGTTGCTGTTGCTGTCAAGTGTTGTCGTGCTAGGGCTTATCCCAATTTGGGATATTACCGGGGTCTGATAAGATATGTTAAGCGAACCATATTGAACGTTTGCCGGTAGGGACTGACTCGCGGATGTGAGGCTTGCCGCCGTTAAAGGCTCACTAATCTGAGGGCTGTCGAGAGGCGCAGTCAATGTCGCTGTTCCCACGCCGTTATACAGATACACAGGTATTTGGTTGACGGTGCCAGATGTAATTCCACCAACGAACGAACCACCCGCCACCGGTATATTCAACTGCACTGAGCCGTTGAAATTCGTAACGAGATTTCCTGCAGCATCCACAGCCCGAACCGTGATGGCGCTCGTCGTTGTGCCGTCTGCCATCAACTTTGTCGTCGATGCAGATAGTTGCACCCCGACCGCTTGTCCGGACACTTGAACAGCCTCAGTCCAGTGAAAACTGTCCACTGAACCAGTTACGTCATAGATTCCTGGGCTAGTCGCAGTGAAGATGCCAGTATTCTTGCCAATCTGAGCCTCCCCCGCTCCGTTCACCGACCATGTGACCGAATGATTTGGAATGAAGAAGCTCCCATCAGGATTTTGAAGTTCCAGAGCGAAGGCGTCCATTTGTCCCTCAGTGACTGTTTGAGTTCCGAGCATTGTGACGTCGACCGGGCGCCCTGTCCAGTTTGTACCGTCCCAGGCGTTGTAGAAACTGAGAGCACTCAGGATTTGTTGAATATAGTAAATAGGGATATATTGCGTTGGCTTACCGCTTGCAGGGTCGTTTCGTACTTGACTATCGATGTTTTTTACAGATTGCCCGTTAATCTCAATAGAGAAATTCCCAGACCCAACTGTGAGTCCAGCGGTGTTTGGTGTTGTGCCCTGGGGCGGCGTGAGATTTAATACTCGACCATTGAAGGAGACACCATACCCACTCTTCTTTAAAGCCTGCATGACATACCAGATAGGCATGTAGGTCGTGCCGCTCGCTGTGTACCCCGAAACACCACTCGCGGCATACGTGCTAAAATCGATGTTCTTCTGGGACCAAGTCACACCCGTTGCTGCAAAGGCGGCTGGCACCGTCAGCCCCATCACGATTCCGGTCGCTGTAATGCCTACGAGAGATGCCTTCAAGCGACGGCGCGGAAGCTTCGATGGGCTGTGACCAGGAAGCTCCTCAGCGTGACATGTTTCTAAAAGCCGTGAATCAGGGAGTCCTGTCCCTTCGTGCTTATCACGTGGAGAATGCACTACGCATCAACCGACCTTTCTTGGGTTTCCATAGTTCATTTGGACAAGTTCAAAACTACGAAATTCAGCGCAACTTGAATGACCGAGACGTAATTATAACGAGGTAATTATACTTCGAGGGGTAACGACAGATATGGAGAATTTGTGGATAAGTTTTAGCGGTTTAAATATCTTATCAAGACCTCTGAACCACGCGTATATCGGCGCATTTTATAGAAAAAAGAGAATGCAAGGGGATTTTTCTCCCTCGCATCCTCTGATTATGTGTTTGCGTCGCATAGGGTTAGTTATTTGGACAGCCTGGTTCCCAATCTGCCTACAGAAGGTTCCTACAGAAGGTTCCTACAGAGGGTTCCTGCCCTTCAGCAGGGAAGGCGACCCGCAGAGGCGCATTAGGTCAAGGTCACTCTCTCCACAGTAATGCCTCCTGTGGCACTCTGACTGAGGTTAACCCACCCAAGCACAATACTCCCTCCGACAGAAGCCACCATGTTGTTATACGTAATGGACATCCCATCTGCGAGCGGAGCCCGCACAATCACAGACCCAGTGGCTGTGCTCGTCGATCCGTCAAAGTACTCCGCACTCGTCCACGTAGCGCCACCATCAGTACTGTACTGGATTCCATTTTGCGATCTCACATAGCCAAACCACCGCTGGTCCGCGTTAACCGGAATGGTAACTTGCAAGTCTCCGCCGACGACTTGCATCGTGATGTTGTTGTAAAAGGCGTATGTGTTTGTGATGGCCGTTTGGACCGATGATCCTGAATACACAGGGTATCCGTTACCGTCGACTGCCCCTGAAAAAGTCCAGAGGTACTCGTCTTCCGGCGTATATCGCATCTGAACGGGTGAGGTCCCAACTGTAGTACCGGTATTCCCAGTAGAACCGCTTCCTGTCGTTTGGTTGAGAACCATTCCTGCAAGCAAACCTTTCAGGTTTAAGAGCAGCTGTTGTTCATCGGCAGTACTTAGATAAGGGCCATTTTGTTGCAGTCCCTGCGTCAGTCCGATGATACTTGCCCATGCAGCCATCGTCCCACCCGGTTCAAAGCTGGGATGCTGGATATTTAGGTAGTTCCAATAGAATTGCTCCGCGTCTTGCAGTGTGACGACGTCCCCGGCACCAAAGTGTGAGGGTGTCGCGGCATTCGTCGATGTAAAGAACGGAGACGCCAGACCTGCTTGCATCGCTGCCTCATCCCCCGTGAAGTAGGGTGAAGTCACAGGTAGATCATCAAACGGACTCGTGGCGGGTAAAGAACTTGGCGTCAGTCCTAGGGCATTTGCTAAATCTGACACCATCTGCCCTTTCGAGACCATACCAGGTAAAGTGGACGCTTGTGGAGCCGTATCTACCGGCGGCGGTGGGGGCGGCGGTGGCGTACTGCCGCCAGTTGACCCGCCTGCACCGGATCCACCAGACGTCGAGCCACCTGGTTTACTCACAGGAGCCGGGGTCATCGTCCAACTTTGGCCGTTCCAATTGGACTTCACTTGGAGGCGAGATAGAATGTCCATCACGTACCAGACCGGCATGTATGTGGTCGGTTTGCCCGTCGACGGATCGATATCAATGATGCCATCTACCTTTTTCACCAGTTTTCCATCGATGTAGATAGCGATGTTGCCAGTGCCGACTACCAACTTGCTGAGGTCTGGAGTGAGTCCCTTCGGCGTCGTGATTTTCCACGTCGTCCCGCCCCATTGATTCACAATCGAAGCCGCATCAAGGGCGTGCATGACGTACCAAACCGGCATGTACGTGGTCTGCCCGACGACAAACCCTGCAGGCTTTGAGACAAGTTTATTGTTAAAGTAAATAGACTTTGTCGACAAATGGTGCGCCGGCTGAGCGGGCTTGACTGTTTTTGTCGTGGCTGCGAACACAGGACCTGCCGGCCAAGACACGGTCAGAGCGATGGCAAGCCCAGCAACCCCGCTGATTACACGTGATGTTTTCATACTCTTCCCTCTTTCACTACGGATGGGTGATGAAGTTGTAGGTCTGGTCGTAAAGCGCATGTGTAGCCGGGTCGGTCGACTGGAATGCCTGTAAGAGTCCCTTGGCCCCAGCGTAGTACGCGTGCGATACACTGCTCGTCATCCCGTCCGTCACAAACTGGCTCATGTTCTGTAAATAGAGGGACTGAACCTGCGGATCGGTAGGGCTTCCGCCCATTTCTACTTCCAAACCCATACCATTTTGTCTGGCGTACTCAGCCGCATTTTCTACGCGGGCAATGTCCGCGGCACTGCCTTGTTCACTGAAGTTGGATTGCAACCACGCAGCGTCAAAACCAAATGACTGCCACCTTGTTACGCCGGAGGCGTCGTAAAACGGGATCCAATAGAATCCATAGCCGTATTGATGCACGACCTTTGCAGTGTTCTCAATCAAGTTGACTTCCCCAGGCGCATTGTATTGCACGTCTTCTTGCTCCCAGTACAATCCCGTCAATTGCAAGTTTTGGTACCCCTGACTGTTCCAATCACTAAGGAGCGTCTGAATGTACCAGTTGAGTGCCGCTTCCCTGGACTTCAGTGCGGCTGCATCCGTAGCTGTTGGGTTGAAACTAAGGGATTGTCCATTGGCGTATCCCCACCAACCATCACCAAAGCTGGGGTACGGAATCGTGAGGACCACTTTTTCCGGAGCGTACACTCCAGTCGCCTGATGGGCTTGTCCCACGGCGGTGTTCAGTGCGTCCAGTTCCTGTCCGCGCGCGAACAAATCTTGCAAATACGATTGCCAGCCTGCCTGCGTGTCAGACATGGACCCAAATGGTGTGAAGAGCATTGTATCGAACATCCATCCGGTCGGTTGTGTCGCTGTCGTGACCGTCGGTGTTGTGTACGTTTGGGTGGAAGAGGGCTGCCCGCCTGTTGGGGTTGTCGTTTGGCCGCCCGTTTGGCTGCCTGTCTGGGTACCAGTTTGACCGCCAGTCTGGGTCGTGGTTTGACCACCGCCGCTCTGGCTACCTGTCTGGGTCGTGGTTGACGTAGATGTCTGCGTTGTAGATGTTCCCGTATTTTGAGTGGTCTGGGCTACCTGCGGGTAGTAAGCGAGCATCGGTAAGAAATCACTCGGGCTCCAAGTTCCGAGCGATCCGTCCGCGCCAGTATAAACAAGCAGCATGTTTCGAATTCCGCGGGTGCCGCCATAATTGCCAGTCTGACCGTAGTTTTGACTTTGTACAACAGTGGCTCCACTTGGCAGAGTCGACCCCATACTGCTGTTTGGCGTGCCGAAGACTTCAAGGCGTCTAGCAAAAACCCAAACGCCGACTGGGAAGTGAATTCGAATCTGACTGGTCCGAAGTCCATTTACATTAACCCGGAACGTTTGCGTCGTAAGACGTTTGTCGGTCAGCGGGACAACTGAATCTTGCGATGCAACCTTGTACCACTGATTGCCAGAGTATGCTTCGAAGTCAACATGGCTTGGATAATAAATGCCCATTGACGCATTTTGCTCCAATTGAATGGAAATCGTCTGAATGTCGGCATTGGACGGCAGAGTTATCGTGATGTCGCGTCCATTTTGACGGCAAAAGCCGTGCCACGAATTCATGCTCGTCAGCGGGGAACTGTAACTACTTTCGAGACTTGAAAACTGTGCATCAACTGGACCGTCGGTTTGCGTTTGAATGGATGCTCCCGCCGCTAGGTTCGTCACCGATGCAGACAATGAGCTGCCGAAACTTGCCGCCTTTGCCGTAGGCACCACAGACGCAGTTCCGCCAATAACCACAGCCGCAAATAGCGAAGTAGAGAGCACAGCCATAGCTGTCTTAGTCATGTTTACCTCCCAAAGCTGTATGTAGAGTGAATAGATGCCAAGGACCGTGACGGAAAATAGCGATGATAGGCGAGGCGACTCGAATGGGGTCGAAGTTCACCAATCTATTATATATGGACGAACCTAAAGTGGTAGGAGTTTCACAAAAAATAATGGATTTCCAAATTAATTTTAAATGAGACGCATCGTCATCATGCAATAACGCGCTCACAGAGAGTGTCTATTAACAGGAGCCGTAAGGCTCCTGTTTTCCTTTGTTAGGGAATTTTTTGAAGGTAATTGGATACAAATGGTTGAATTTTGGTTGCTAACCTTGGGTTTCCCACGCTCAATTCCTCCATTTTTGCTTCCTTTTCCACTTTAGAGGCAGACGGGGGCCTCTAACGGCTTACCTCGGTTCAATAACTCCTTCACCATTACCTTTACATTGACCACCATAGAGGTAATCTTAACGTCGATCCGCAACTTGCTACGACCACGGGTTCGGGGCTTTCCGAGTCCGTGGTGACGTTTCATTTCGTTATTGGTGCGCTCAATTTCGTATCGAGCTCGAAGTGCCTCTTGACCCTCCTGGCTCGCATTGTACTTCTTTGCCTCCTGAATCAGTTCCCAGTAGTCACTCACGAACACAGTACGTCCCTTTGCATGGTCGGTGCACTGCGCACGTAAAGGGCATGCTGTGCAATCCTCTTCAGCAAATCCATGTTGTGTACCCTTAGATTGCTTAATGTGGTTCTTTCGGACTGACGTGTACCCACCAGGACACACGACCACGTCACGTTCCGGTATGTATGTGAAGTCTTCAGCTCGAAATGCCTTTCCGGACGGGTTCGTGAATTTGGGCAACGGTGCCGTTAGAAGGATATGTAGTTCCTTGGAGAGCTTGTCGCGATTCTCAGCATTTCCGTAAGCTGAGTCTGCCACTACTTCCTTGGGACGCTTGTCGAACTCATCCACCACAGCCTTTACAACCGACTCCAGTGCAATTCCATCTACTTCATTACCAGGGATAGGCTCCGCATTGAGGACTAGGTGAGAGTTGGCCGACTCCACGACTTGTGTCTTATCGCCAATAAACGCCAGCTTTTTGGACTTGTGCCCAACACGTACTTCTGGGTCATGTGCACTCACTACACGGTCGGAGGGCTTGTTATTTTTGTCCTGTTCAACGTACTGAATATCCTCTTTCTGTGGTTCCACATTCTCAGATGAAGGAGACTGGTTTTCGTCAGGGAGCTTCGGAGTAACGTTCTCACGTAAAATACGCAGGAGCACCTCGCGTTGTTGCTTGGCTGTTTCCTGCTCATTGTCGTTTTTCCACTGGGTATCCATGTCGTCGGTGTCCGCACGTTCCAGCCATGCCACTAAACTGAACGCCAAAACACATAGATTGCTGAAGGCGAGATTTCTTTCGCTGCCCTGCACCTCACGCTTGAGTTTGCGAAAGAATGCCCCCACATCCATGTTCTCCTTCAATTTTTCGTAACGCGCTGGGTTATGACGCTTCAAGTAACGCACAAGCTTTTGAGCCGCTTGTTGAATGAGCTCATATACACTTGGCGTAGCAACATTGGCATGCGTGTGGAACGCATCTACCAACCAGCGGTCATCATCTTGTCCCCACATGCCGAGGTTCAGTGCCTGAGCGAGGATATTCACGTGACAGGCATGGAATATATCCGCGCCAAGCCGACTCCTGTCCAGCGCAATTGTGCTGTGGTCAAACTTTGCGAGTGAGATCGGTACACCTAAAAATCGCTTAATGAAGATATCACCGACGATCTTTAGCTCCATCTCACGGTCGGAAATGTTGTAGTACCGCTGTACGAGATGGATTTTAAGTTTCAAGGACGGAGCATACGGGTGTTGGCCGATGGGTGAGTACAAGGGGGCACAGAGCTTATCCGCAAACGAGAAATCAATGTAATTCGCCACTGCATCCCAGAATGGATGAGGTGGTATGACTGAATACACCATGATGTCCTCGAAGGAGGCTTGCTCAAAGTTCTTGTACTTTACCCCGTTCATTTCTCCAACTCCCCGTAATCTCGGATACCTCAATTATACCAGAAAACACGAGATTTACGTAGAAATAACGAGTAATACAGAGATAATCTTCGAAAATGGCGAACGGCATCTCGCGTAGTTAATCGACAGTCTCTCACAGCGCGTTATTTCCACTCCATCTGTACCGCCCAGGATAAAATAGCGCGTTCTGGAAGCGTTACGCTGCCAGCCCCGTCCCATCAAGAGAAATAGCACGCTCCGAAGGCGCTATTCCATCGTCATCATGCAATAACGCGCTCACGGCGCGTTATTTCCACTCCGTCTGTACCGCCCAGGATAAAATAGCGCGTTCTGGAAGCGTTACGCTGCCAGCCCCGTCCCATCAAGAGAAATGGCAGCGCTCAGTCACCCGATCCGCGGCCCCCTTACGCATTCACGGTGCGTAAGGAGCGCTCTAAGCTGGCACCAAGTTCTCCCGCGTCTCTCAGACTCCTCAATAACGCCTTCGCAACTCGCTATTTCATGTGCTGAGACGGATAGCACGCTCACAGCGCACTATTTCAGTGTGGGATGAGTTGAGCAAAAGGAGATAACGCGCTCGCAGCGCGTTATTATTCGAAGGGAGTTCAAATAGTGATTCTAGAACGCGTTATGGTCACCACTGGAGAGTTAACACGCTCACAACGCGCTATTTTTGAGGCGCATCAACGAGTTGACGTGCAATAACGCGTTCTCGAAGCGCTGTCTCCGCTCGGCCACGCTCAGCCACGCTCAGCCACGTTCTTCCGCCAGGCTCTCTACAGACGGCGCCGACCCTGTCACATCAAGAAAAATAGCGCCCTCCGAAGCCTCCGAAGGCGCTATTTCTATGCTCCTGGCGACCCGTTCAGGTTCACCACCTCGTGGCTACCACCTCAGGGCCACCACCTCATGGTCAAACCCACCCCATCTGGCTTAAGAGAACCCCTCGCCTAGTCAATGCCACCATGCTCTACTCCTTCCCCGCGCTCACCCTCTCTTCGTCATCAAGACGCTACCCCGCCATCGAAATATCTTGCGAGTGTTGCGGCGGACGTACGCGATGTGAAAGCACTGATAATGACAGCCAGGGCGAGGTTGATAATAATCACCGTGAACCCACTGTTGACTTGATGATGGAGAGTGAGTGCGTTGGTTAGGCCTTTGCTCTTCACATTAACCAGGACAATCCCGACCAGCATTCCCACAAATACTCCGTACTTGTTGACCATCTTCGTGTACATTCCGAGCAGGATGCCCGGCGCCAGTTGACCGATGGCATTGTAGGCAATGAGAATCAGGCCAACAATTGAGTTCGACCCTGACAAAGCCAACCCAACGCCAATCAGCAGCAGGGCAACAAGAGTGATGCGGGAAACCACAAACATTCTGCGGTCACTCATACGGATGCCTAAAGTCTCTTTGAGAATGTTTTTCGTAAACAGCAGCGATCCGTTAATCACCAGCGCCGACCCCGGCACTAAAGCGACTAATGCTCCGGTGGCCCCGACAACACCCAGAACCCAAGCCGGATAAACCTTGTCAACCATGAACAGCAGTGACGAGTCGGAGTTCTTCAATCCCGGAACAGCAATGATGGCCGTGAATGCCACTACAAAAATGAAGTAATAGGCCAAACTGTACAAGGGAACAAACACGGCGTTTCGCTTGAGGGAGCGCGCACTTTTCGCCGTATAGGCTGCTGCAAACAGGTGCGGCCATGCCCAGTAACCAATGTTAACGACCACCAGAGTAGTCATAAACCACAGGACCCCGTTGAGGGTGGTATGCCCTGGAAGCGTGAACAGTTCCGGCATCTTCGCACGCACGGCTTGGAACACGTGTCCAGTCCCGCCGTAGGCAAGCGGAATGCCAATTCCAATGCTGAAAAGGACGACAATCATGAGACCGTCCTTTACCACAGATGTCCACGCCGTACTACGGATGCCGCTGAGTATGACGAATGCTGCTATCAGCAATGCTCCCACCCATACCGCCGGTGTGCTTTTGATCACCCCGTACGTGGCAATGTTTACGATGATGCCAAGTCCCTTCAATTGCAATTCGAAGTATGGAATGATGGCGATGAGCGCAACAAGTGCCATCAGGCCCGCGAGCCATTTGCTTTCAAACCTGTCACGAAAGTAATCCGACAAGGTCATTGCACCTGTCCGCCTGCCCATTTTGTTCACTTTTGGCAACAGATAGTACCCAAGCGCGTAGGCAAGTGGAACGTTGGCCATCAAATAGAAACCTGGTGCGCCTTTTGCGTAGATCCAACCAGCAGCCCCCAGAAACGCCGCCGTGGTGTAAATCTCGCCACCCATTAAGAACCACAGCAGGAAAGCTCCAAATCCACGGCTGCCAAGGCTCCATTCTTCCAACGACGATTGACGTCTCCGCCCCGCATAAATACCGAGTATCACTGTTGCAACGAGAATGACGACCATAATGGTGACAGAGATGCCATTACCCACGAGATTCATCCTCCCCGCTCCACGACTTGTACTCAGCCATGTACATGATGTACAGGACCACACAAGTGACGATAACGCCAGCCATCGTCCAAAGCAGCAAAAAGGGCATACCTAGCACGGGCTGGTGCACGGAATTAATGAATGGCACACAGACAATCAGCCAAACGTAGGGAATCAAACCCAGCCACTTCGTCCATTTCATCATCATCCCTCCTCATTCTTCATGGATTTACTCGAGTTTCGACCTCCCGCAAGGGTTTTCCACCGATAATTACCCACATGGTGCAACGAATGACGTGCCCCCGCGACGGTGGGTCCGTTCGCTGCCACCGATGACCCGCCCCCGCGACGGTCGATCCGTTCACTGCAACCGATGACCTGCTCCCCGCGACGGTGGGTCCGTTCGCTGCAACCGATGACCTGCCCCCCGTAACGGTGGGTCCGTTCGCTGCAAGGCGTCCCCAGGACCACGCTCATCCACGTACTAGTGTTCGCTTCGCCAATCGCGTGAGAAGTTCTACGGCCACTGGCAGCGCCTGTTCATCAATGTCAAACTTCTGATGATGGTGAGGCGCTGGAATCGTAGTTCCGATAATCATGTATGTAGCCTGCCCGCCGCGTTCCTGAACCCTCCGAATCAACAAACTTGCATCTTCACTGGCACCGACTTGATGAGAACGACGATAGTCCTCAACCCCGTCAACATGCGTCGCCTCCTCTAGCACCATCGAGACGACATCGTCGTCGCACTGGATGGCCTCCGCTTGACCGATAATCTCCGTCTCATACGTAAGTTCGTGCATACCAGCACTGTGGTCGATGATGCGCTCCACCCGCTTTAGCAAATCCTCGCTAACCTCCGTGTGTTCTGCGCGCATTTCTACCATCATGCGGGCGTGGTAGGCGATAATGTTCGGCGCAGTTCCCCCTTCCAACACCCCGACATTCACGCGTGTCATACCCGAACTAAAGCGCGGCAAAGCATGAATGTTCAAGAGCGCCGTGGCTGCACCAAGCAATGCATTTCGTCCAAGTTCCGGCGCAGCGGCTGCATGTGCGGGAACTCCATGAAAATCGACCTTTAGTTTTGTCGAGGCCAACCAACCTTCCGTCCCGCCGCAAACCGTTCCTTGCGGCACGCCAAGACCAAGATGCATACAGAACAGCGTATCGACATCATCGACAACGCCCTTCTCCACCATCGCTTTCGCGCCCCGTCCGCCTTCCTCCGCCGGTTGAAAGACGAGTTTTAGGGTACCTGAGAACTGCCCGTCAGACATGGCTTCTGCCAGCATCAGACCCACCGCAGTGTGCCCATCGTGTCCACACGCGTGCATCTGTCCTTCGTGCTGTGACGCGAACCCTCTGGCCGCTGGAGTGTGTTCTATGTCGTCGCTTTCGAGGATGGGCAATGCGTCCATGTCAAAACGAAACGCAACCGTGGGCCCCGGGTGCGTACCGCGAAGGACAGCAACCACTCCAGTCAGTCCTCCTTGCATGTGCCTTGTGATGTCAGGATTCGAGACGCCGCTTAATGCCCGCTGATAGGCCATTGTCAGTTCCGATTCCGCGGGTATTCCTCGCATGGCCGATGCGACCATGACATCCTGCCCATACTTCACCTCATACCCTAGTGACTGTAGGATTTCTACCACGCGGCTTGCTGTGCGAAATTCGGTGAAACCAACCTCTGGATACTGATGCAGATTGCGGCGCAATTCAATGACGTCCAACCCCATACTGTCACTCCTCTCCTTCATACTGTCACTCCTCCCCTTCATACCGTCACTCCTCTTTGGTAATTTTTATCACTGTGCAGAGCAAAACTGCTACGCTATGACTGATGCAGACGTCCTGCCACAAGATTCGTAGAAAAATAGAACTTCACGACGCCACTTGCAGTATATTCAAAATATATGAATGAATAAAACGAATTGTTGGAATCGTGGCTATGAAAGATTGTCATGATGCAAGTTATCGCCAGGCAGCGATGGTCTTCATGTAATCCTGACGAAGGATGGATGAGATATGGATAGACATCTGGTCACGTTTGTAGCCGTTGTGAACAAGCAGAGTTTCACCCGTGCAGGCGAAGAGCTCAATTTGACCCAGTCAGCGGTCAGTAGAGAGATTGAAGCACTGGAGGCGGAATACGGAGCAAAGTTGCTTGACCGGACGAACAAGTTCGTCCGATTGACTCGTGCTGGCGAAATTCTCTATTTCCACGCAAAAAACATTGTCAATGAATACGAGCGAGCGCAGCGACTGATCCACGATTTAACCCATGAACCTGTGGGCAGTTTGTCCATCGGATCGAGCTATACATTTGGGGAATATATGCTCCCACACATCATTGCTGAGTTCAAGCAGATGTATCCCCTCATCGTGCCAAAGATTACAATCATGAACTCAAAGCGCATCCGGCTTCAGGTTCTTCGCAGAGAGGTCGATCTCGGTATTGTCGATCTCGGCACGATTGAAGGTTCACCCGAGTCCAAGGACGTGGTCATGAGACCGTTTGCCAGAGATGAGATGGTCGTGATTGTGCCGCCCACCCACAGGTTTGCTCAGATGAATGAAGTGAACCTTGAGGATTTCGCTTCAGAAACATGGATACTCCGCGAGCCAGGTTCGGGAACCCGGGACATTACTGACCATATCTTTGCAGACATGGACTTCTCCCCCGCTTTTGTGATGGAGTTTGGCAGCACGCAGATCATCAAGGAATCCGTGCGTGCTGGCCTGGGCGTTGCCATCGTATCCAAATTTGTGATTCAAACTGATTTAGGCTTTCAGCTTTTGCATGCCTTAAGGATTAAAGGGCTGCCCATGTATCGAGAGTTCTTTTGCGTCACAAACGCATCCCAATTTCATAGCAAGGCCCTTGATTTGTTTCTTGATTATCTCTATCAGCGGAGCTACCCTATCTAAGCCTAAGTGACGGGAGACCGATACCTGCAGAGCGATACTGCAGGCCGTTACTGAGTCCGTCGTCACCCGTCACCAGGTCCGTCACCAGGTCCGTCACCAGGCCGTCACCGAGGCCGTCACCAGGTCCGTCACCGAGGCCGTCACCAGAGACCGTCACCAAGTCCGTTACTGAGTCCTTACTGAGTTGTTACCGCGTCCGTTCATACGTCGACCCACAGGCGGCTCTAACCACTGCTGTCGCAAGAATGTCTGTAGAACTGAACACCTTTAACTTTGGTGGAAACGCCGCCAATGCATCCGGGGTTGGAAACAGCACAGGCAACTCTGTGCACCCTAACAAAATGCCATCCAAGGTCTGCGCCCATGGTCGCGAGGCGATGGCTGTGACCTCACGAGCTAACTCGGCCAATGAAGCAATACCCCGGGGCCTTCCATCAGCGCCCTGACTACCGTATTGCTGCGAACCTTTCACAGCGCGAATGACATCCATAATGTCCGACTGCGATGCGTCGTCGGGGTACAGCGGCTGAATTCCGTGACGAGCAAAAGCCGATTCATATACTGCAAACGTGCGTGTGGGCGTTGTTCCCATGATGCCAATCCTCGTGCCTCTGTCGCTGGTGCCTCTGTCGCTGGTGCCTCTGTCGCTGATGCCTCGTTCGCTCGTGCCTCTTTCGGTTGTGCCTCTCTCGGTTGTACCTCTTTCGCTCATGCCGCTTTCGGTTGTGCATCCGTCAGTCGCGATGACACGAGTGACCTCGTCGATTAAAGAAATGATGGGAACATTGACCTCCAGGCTCAACTCTGCTTGGTAGATGCTCGTTGTCGTCGAGGGCACGGCGATGATTCGGGCCCCCAGTTGCTCGAGCTGGCGGCAGAGTTCCGTTAGCTTTGGCACAGGTGATGGTCCTGTACCAGAAAGGTGATGAATGCGGCTTGGCACATCCGGGTGAGAGACAAGAATGACAGGAATATGGTCTTCGTCACTCTCGGCCGGAGTCAGTTCCACCAGGCGCCTGTAAAAATGCGCCCCCGCAAGGGGGCCGAGCCCTCCCAAGATTCCCACGGTCTGCATTTGACGCCCCCCACCTTTACTTAAGAGATGCGTTGTGAGACACGGGGAGCCTGACCCTCCAAAATGATGGGCGTATAGGCATAGAGTGCTGGAGATCCCCCTGTATGAACGAACAGCACGTTTTCATTCTGCTCGAAAAAGCCGTTGCGACAGAGTCCAATCAGTCCGGCCATGGCCTTGCCGGTATAGACTGGGTCCAGTAATATGCCCTCAGTCTTTGCGAGCAAATTTACGGCTTCCACCATCTCAGAAGTTGGGCGAGAATACCCCGGTCCCACATATTCGTCAAAGCACCGTACCACGGCACGAGGTACATCCCCGCTAATGCCAACGTGGGTGGCTGTGCGTTGAACGAGATCGTATATCAAATTCTCCTGAATGTCCCGCGGACGGCTGACGTCAATGCCGACAACCGGGATGCCTGTGTTGTTTCCGTAAAAACCAGTAACGAGTCCGGCGTGCGTTCCGCCGCTCCCACTTGCACAGACGACGTGATGGATGTTGAGGCCCATGTCCAGCATCTGTGCAGAAATTTCCTCTGCACACGCGACATACCCCGTCGTTCCAATCTCATTGGACCCTCCGCCAGGGATGATATATGGACGACGCCCATCCGCAACGGCTTGAGCGGCCACGGCCTGCATTTCCGCCATCATGTCCGATCCGCCCGGAACAACCGTAAAATCTTCTACACCGAGCAGTCGAAACAGGAAGTTGTTGCCGCTCGCATCCATGTCATAACTGTCCTTGACACGTTCCTCGAGGACAAGCCGGCAATTTAGCCCTTCCTTGACAGCTGCGGCGGCAGTGAGTCGGCAATGATTTGACTGAACAGCTCCACAGGTGATGATGGTGTCAGCCCCTTGCTCCAAGGCGTCGGCCATCAGAAACTCGAGTTTTCGAGTCTTGTTGCCCCCGGCAGTGAGTCCAAGCAAATCATCGCGCTTTACGTAGATGTTCGGACCCCCGATTTCCTTCGAGAATCGCGGCAAAAACTCGATAGGTGTACGTCCTTCTGTGTACCTTCGCCGGTGAAACTGGGCCAGATTCAAATCACTCACTCCTGTCCTGAAGATTCCGAACCCCTCACATCCAGTCCGCTTACAGGCCGACTGCAGAACACTTACAGCCCATCATGGAGAGCGGATTATCTGCAGTTTATTCCAACTCTATGAATGCGTAAAACGAATTATCGGAATCATGGTCATGACCAAACCTCATGATGAATACCAGATGGTTGGCATCAAAAGGGCCAGATCCGCTGTAAAGCGAAGCGAATCTGGTCCCCCGTGCTCTGCGCGAATCATCCGTGTAGTGGTCAGTGACAGCGCCTCCCCGTCCCGTACCTGTGCGGGTTGGTTGGATGCCTCATTCCCACCAACCCATGGCCACCATGTTCATGAGGTTGCCAGCCCGACGCGATTGCGCCCTGCTTCCTTACTCTCGTAAACACCTTTGTCTGCGCGCTGCAGTAATGAACCGAGCGTCTCTCCCAGAGCATACTCAGCAACGCCGAAACTGGCAGTGACTCTGCCTCTGTTAAACGTGTGCCGTTCTATAGAAACACGGATTTTTTCGGCGAAGTCATATGATTCTTTTGCATCACTGTCCATCAACACAAATAAGAACTCTTCACCGCCCCACCGTCCGAAGAACGTCGTGTCATCAAGGAATGTTGCAATCAGATTTGTCATTTCAATTAAGACTTCGTCTCCTGCGATATGCCCGTGTACGTCATTGATGGTTTTAAACTTGTCAATGTCCATTAAAACTACGCTAAACGTAGGAGTTCTTTCAGATGCCTCGCGAATCAACGTGTCTAGCCTTTCGTGTATCCATCTGCGGTTAGGAACACCAAGCAAGAAATCAGTATTCGCCAAACGCCCCATCTGGGCCGCAGTTCGGTGGGATACGATGTACATTCCGTGCAGTTTGCCGTACATGACGAGAAAGAAAATCAAAACTCCCTGGACCACGTACGTTTGAGATAAGAGCAAGAGGACCTGCCAGTTTTGGCCGAAATGAATATGCAGTGCCACAAACACTCCGCCTATCAACATCCAGATGGTCAAAATGGATGCGGAAAGAACGGCAGCGACCCGCCTACGAAAGATGAGAAATGCCCAAACAAAATCAATCGACATCCACGGCATTGCCACCAACAGTTCAGCAGTCATTCCGGTGTGATTCCAAAACATGAGATATATTAGTTTGGAGGTAATACCTACAGACACATAAACATACTGAATGATGATGACCGGCCGCAACCATCGCGGTCGAAGCAATAAAACAACGAGAAGAGCGATAGACAGCGCAATGCCAAGTCGCGTGCCTGCATAGCGCCAACTATCAATGGGTTCAAACCGCACGATAATAAAGAGGTGTGCCGACATCGCAAAGAGACTTGCGATAATTCCAAACATCACAAATCGATAGATAGAGGTGTCAAAAGTAATGCCCGAATAGTTGGGTCGGTCACTCATGCCTTATGCCCTTTCCACAAATCCATACTGTTGTCGAAATTCGTCGACAAGCCCTTGCTCAATATTTTAGATCAAAAACAGTCTTATGTTCACTCAATTCCGAGTTCATTCAATTCTTATTTAAAACGAACAGTCCCGCTTCCGCCAAGAATATATATCTTATCATGAGGCGGTAGCGGGGCTTATCGACATTTACCGCAAGGAAAAGGACAACCCGTTGTCAGACCGGATCGTCCGTAAAGCCAAGCATACAATTTCTCAATGTTCGCCCAATCAAGCACGATGGGATACGCTGTTTGAAGTGCCTGTCGTCCCGCCCGTATTGTTTGAGAGGCTGTTTGTAGCGCTATTTGCAGCGTTGTTTACCTGGTTGCTCGGCGCGGTGTTCGTAGTGCCATTTGCCGTGCTGTTACCGGTTTGGTTACCCGATGCGGTCGTACCGCTTCCCGTTGTCCCCGCTGCGCTTGTGCCACCAGTGCCTGTTCCCGCTGTGTTTGTCTGTCCCGTGCCCTGATGAGAGCCGCTCCCATTTGGCGGCAAGTGTGAAGGATTGTGTGCACCCTGTCCGGAAGGTTTCCCTATGTGGAAAGCCGCATGAGGATAAAACCAAGGAATCGCCTTGCCCGTGTCAATCACTGCTTGCACTGCTTCCGCAGGCGTTACGAAGCTCTTACCCACATCAATCCGGTAGATAAACGATGGATTGTACCCCGGCCCAACCGCACCGTTCGCAGTGGTAAACAAATACCTATAACCAGCCTCGTGTGCAATCGCTGTAGACAGCCATGTCCCATACCCGTACGGCCACGCGAATTCCGGCACTGGGTGACCTAACGCCTGACTCAGTTCGACACGCGCCTTGGTGAAGTCTGTCAGTACACGTGTGTGGTATTGACTTGGTGTTTCCATGTGACCGTTCACCACAATCGGTGTGTTAAACACCGGATCGAGCCGCCCATGCACGGTAACTTCGTAATGCGAATCATACGTATGGCTGCCAAAGGCCATGCCGTCTTGCTCCATGGTCTTAATTTCGGGCCAACTCAACTTTTCTGGATCATTATGATCCGCCGACCCCACAATCACGAAGAAAGTTCCCTGCATGTGGTGGGCCAGCAGTACCGGCAAGGCATATGTGTACATGTTTTGATATCCATCATCAAAGGTCAGCAGAACTGCGTTCGGAGGAACAGAACCGCGACCATTCAAAAAGTTGATGAACTGTGCATTCGTAATGACATGAAAATGATTCGCCGTAAATGCGTCCAGCTGCGCTGAAAACTGATTCGGTGTAATCACAAACTTGGTGTAGACGTTCGGTGTGATGTCGTGATAAGTCACGATGACAACCTTATTCTCGTAAAAGACACCTGGACCAAGTTTGCCCGTACGCACAAACTTCGCAGTCGACGCGCTCGACTGTGCCGACACGGACGAATTCAACGAGTGTTTGTAGAGTGTTGAGTGTAACTGCGCTGTCTGCCCCGCAGAGGACGTGCCTTGATTGCTTGTAGCGCTCCCGGAAAACGACTGAACCGGCTTTGTCGTGGCGATGGGCCGGGTGATGGGATGCAGACCGGATGTAAAACTATGGATGATTCCGTACCCACCGAGAACCACAGCAAAAGTAATCGTTAAAGGAATAAGAGCTTTTTTTATGCTCTGTCGCCGTTTCATCTTTGCACGCTCCATTATTGGATACGAGCTGTTGTGACCCTCTGTGTCAGTCCTCAGCAACGCTCTCCGCCAGTCTCAACATTGAATGGTACAAAACGGTCGGACCTCACGGAAGGTCGAACCGTGCACTGTCTCACCGTGAATTTCTCTATCATTATCGGGCCTTTTCCGTTTTTGCGCTACAACATTTTTTGAGGGAAGGAATGGGTGTTTTGCACTGCTGTACGTCTCATGATATTGCCCGCTGTGGTCCCCGCTGTGGGCCAGATATGAGTCCGTGGAGATCATGGAAACGGGCCAGACATCTCTGCCTGGCCCGTCTGCGCAGTTCATTGCGCAGGGTCTGATGTTACGCAGTTCTGACGCCGCCGCAATTGTGGCGCAGGTGGCGTCTTCATTTGGTTTGCTGTTTTAATCAGATTTCGTACTACTCGGATTGCGTCTTAATTATCGTGGTGGCTCGAGCCGCCCTGTGACCACGGACTTTGCATCATCTGCTCCATGACCGTCAGGTTCTGCATCTGGGTATTGATATCCGCAATCACGGCGGAGACATCGGTTCCTGGAGTCGTGGTTCCTGTCGACGTACTCCCTGAAGTACTCCCTGTTGAAGTACCACCAGTCGATGTGCTGCCCGTGGAGGAGTTGCCCGCCGTCGTGCCAGTGGAAGAACTGCCCGAGGCCGATCCGCTAGCACTCGCAGCAACCTGCAGTGCATAGGCGTTCAAAGTGTTCCAGTCCGTCTGAAGGCTTGCGATAACGGCACTGAGAGCCACCGTCGGTGTCACACTCGTACTACTTCCACCTGTCGAGGTGCTGCCGCTTGTGGAAGTACTGCCACCTGTTGAAGTGCTTCCACTTGTTGAACTGCTGCCAGTCGATGTGCCGGTCGAGGTTCCCGTCGACGTCCCACCCGTTGCGCCTGTTGACCCGGAAGTCCAACTGGGTTGCGGCATTTGCTTGAGTTCATTGATGACACTCTGCAGCTTCGTGAGCGAACCAGCAAATGAGCTGAACGCTTCTCCCATACTGTCACCCTGACCGTGCAATTGCGCGTTCTGGAACTCGGTTAGCTTTTCGTTAATGTTCTTGAGCTGATTGATGACACCCTTGAAGCTGTTATTCTGGCCCTCGCTACTGTCTCCGCCCTCATGAAGTTGAACACGGCTGCCAGATGCCTGTAGAAGTGCCTGTACTTCGGAAAGTGGTACGTATGTAGTGCCATTGACGTTAATGGAATTTGCGAACACGGTGTTGGTGCCCGAAGTCCCTTGCGCAGACAGGGTAGACGTTGATTGCACTGGCATGCCTGTCAGAGTAAGCGACTTGCCGTCCCACTGCACCTGAATACCGTCCTTCTTGAGTTGTTGCTGCAGCCACCAAATACCAAAATAGCTTGTCCCGTTGTACGCAATCGCTGACGGTTTGGACACCGTTTGGCCATTCTGAACAAGACTTGCCACAAACGTCTTGAAGTTCAAATCAGATGCCATCGCGGGTGAAGCAGCCATGAAGCTCGATCCAATAATGACACCCATTGCCGTGTACAACACTGGCGCTTTCCATTTCCTCACTAAGATTCCTCCTTCATTCTTGTACCGGTCAGACTGATACCAATCCGTCTGATACCGGTCCGTTTTGATATCGGTCCGACTTATACGGATCGGTCTGATACCAATTCATCTGATACCGGTCCGTTTTCTACCGATGCGCCTTATACCGATCCGCCACCGCCGTGATAGTGTGGAAGGTATCGATAGACTTCGTGGATAAACTTGCATATGGTGGGGTAGTAAATCGATGTATGTCGAATTTTTGGAATATATTTTTCGACAAAGTCATTTTACCTCCTTGCTTCAACCGTAACGCCTCCACAAGTCGTTATTGACTTAAGGTGCGAACATAGTTCGTCCGCATTTTCACGTCTGTCTTACCCTCTGACTTCCAAATTCCATCGCACCCTCTGGCTTTGGCTCCGTTGCGAGTTGTGCCGCCGATAGCGAGTCGAGAACGCGTTATTCACCCTGCACGAAACACGTTCAAGTGGAAATAACGCGCTCGTGGCGCGTTATTAAGTGAAACGGACCAAAATAACGCGTTCACACGTCGCTATTGACCCAAGGTGCGAGATAGTGCTTCGACAGCGCGCTATTTCTTGCCGCCACTAGAGATACCATCGGACAAAACGCGCTCAGGACGCGTTATTACAAATTACAATGCAAAACCAAAGCCATGTTCACGAACGCTTACGCACCCTCGGTGCTTAAGCAACGCTCAGGCGGCCGATTTCTCACCCCCTTGCGCACCCACGGTGCGCAAGGGAGTGCAATTTTAATCGACTGGCTTCCACAGCGCGCTATTTTCCGGAATCTTGCCCCACTTCCACCATAATGCTTCCACGACGCGCTATCCGAGAACGGAATGTCTCAATTTGCCCCACTGCTTCCCTTTTTGAGCCGTAGGTAAGCAGCCCAATAAACGACCGCGACAACAACGATGATGGCTGTTTTGATGACATCGCCGGCCGCTTGCTGTGTTAGCGCCAGTATCACGCCGACAATGGCAACCAGCGGCGGAATCGGCCACAACGGCATCCGAAATGGCCGTTCGACGGATCGATTTCTATATCGACTGACAATCGCAGAAATGGCAATGAGCAAATAGATTGCGACGATAATAACGCCCGTGAATGTGATGAGGTTGTTCAAGGAAGTGAAGTAGCAGAGCAGGACGTTGCCTACGCCAAGGAATACAAATCCCCACTTTGGAACACGGTGCCGGTTCATGCTTAAGAAGAAGCGGTTAATCGGTCGCGGCCAACTGTTCTCCCTGGCAGAGTCGTAATAGATGCGGGCATAGGCCAGATTTCCGCTGAGTCCTGTATCAAACATCGCGATGACGACACCAATAATTAAAATGGTCGCTCCGACGTGCCCTGCTGCAGATTGCGCAATATCCGTCAGTGGTGCGCTCGATTTCAGGATACTTCCCAGGTTCGGAATGGCGAGCGTGGCCGCGGCAACAGCCAACACCTCAATGATGACGGAGGCGAACACGGCAATCATGACCGCACGCGGCAGGACGCGCCGTGGTTCAATGGTCTCCTCAGCAAAGTAGAGAGGCCAATCGTAGCCATTGAATGCGAAAAGTGCTGGGACCACGGCAGCCAGCATTCCGGCCATGCCAATCCCGGTTTGGTGACCATGCGCGTCAATCGTCGTTGGTTGAAAAATAAATGAGATTGGATGATTAGCGCCCGCAAACGCCAACACGATGAACGCGATAATGACCACCAGTTCAATGATGAGCATCACCATTGCCACCCAACTTGCAGCTCCGATCCGCTCTAACGAAAACCATGTCACGATAACCATCATCGCGACGGCGGCAAGATTCACCGGGATCTGCGGAACTAAAGAATTTAAATAGGTTGCAGAAGCAACTAAGATACTCGCCGTAATGACCACGCCGAGAACCAAGAAGAGGAGCACTGCAATAAAGCCCATCGGTCTTCCCAGGGCGCGGCGAACAATAGTATAGGCGCCTCCGGCTCCGGGAAACACAGAGCCCAGTTCCGCATAACAAAAGGCCAGCGATATAGCGATGCAGGCACCGATAATAAATGCCCAAAACACGCCGGTACCGGCAGACGAAAGGCCAGCACCGTAGACGAGAAACACTGACGTTGTTGGTGAGATGGCCGCAATCGCGATGGCAAGGACTTGTCGTAAGCCGAGTACGCGCTTGAATCCGCCAGTACCATGTGTCGGATCTCCACTTTGCACAATCATCACTCCCTATCGTTTAACCTAAATAGAATCGTTTAACCTAAATAGATTAGATGAATACATAGAGATTACCTTATTTTCAGCATCTTTATTCAGGCACCCACATCAATATTCAAGGTCATTCAAGGTCATTGAGCGTCATTCATGGTCATTCATGGTCATTCATGGTCACTCAACGTCACTCAAGGTCATTCAAGGTCACTCAAGGTATTCATGTTCACTCAACGTCACTCAACGTCACTCAACGTCACTCAACGCGCGGACAAAAACGTCAACTATTTCTCGGGAACAGGACACGTAACGAGATGTATCTGCCGCGAATCTTGAGGCAGTTTGGTTTGCTGGGCCTCGTTGCTGGACTTGGTTACTGAAGGCGCTGATTGACTGCAGTGGAGGCAACTGTTAGTCCATCAAAATTGCCCCTTAATTCGTTGATCTCACCTAATAATGTATAAATCAAGAAACAGTCAAAATAATAGTCACTTTTGATGATGACAAATAGTCCATCTCTTCTTTGTGATGTGTTCCATTGCAATATAGGATGGTCACACAAAGTAGAAATTCAACTGGACCTCTTTAGCTGAACCTATTCAGTAAAGCCAGGCGCACAAGAACAATTTTGGAGGTGCCATATGGCAACTGTCGTCGTAATAGGCTCTAATTTTGCTGGTCTCACAAGTGCACTCGAAGTGAAACGTCGCTTGAAAAATGCCGACAATCATCGTGTCATTGTCGTATCAAACCGCGAGAACTTTTTGTTCGTTCCGTCTCTAATCTGGGTTCCTTTCGGAGAGCGAGAAATCGAGGACATTACCATGCCTGTGCGTCCGATCCTCGAAGAACACGGCGTTGAATTCGTCTATGCAACAGCCACCAAGGTGGTGCCGGACGAACACATCGTCGAAACGACCGCAGGAAACATTGACTACGATTATCTGGTCATCGCGACCGGCCCGAAACTTGATTACTCGCTTCCCGGCGTGAATCCCAAAGACGGCCGAGCATCGTGCATCTGTACGCCGAACGACGCTCTCGAAACCCGCCGCCGTTTCGAGGAACTGGTCAATCATCCTGGTCCAGTTGTTGTCGGGGCGACACCGGGAGCCGGATGTGTTGGGGCCGCTTATGAGTTCCTGTTTAATCTTGAATTCAACCTAAGAAAACGTGGGGTTCGAGATCGAGTCGACTTAACGTGGTTCACACCTGAACCGTTCCTTGGTCACTTTGGCATCGGCGGTGTTGCAGGTGCTGAGACACTCCTCAACGGCTTCTTCAAATCCCTAAATATCAAGTTCATCACCAATGCCGCTATGGAACGAGTTGATGAGCATGAGATTGTACTGTCAGATGGTACACGTCTTCCATTTGCTTTCTCCATGGTGATGCCGCCATTCCTCGGTCAGGACGTTGTCCGCAATTCTCCGGGCCTAGGTACGAGTAAGGGCTATGTGCCGGTCAAGCCGACCTATCAACATGTGGATTTTCCGAACATCTTTGCTGCCGGCATCGCCATTGACGTGCCTTCTCCCTTTGCTACACCCGTAGCTCTGGGCGTTCCAAAGACAGGATTTCCTGCAGATGAGGCTGGGAAAACCGTTGGTGAGAACATCGCCCGGTTGCTCAATCATAAAGTCCAGCTCAAGGAAAAACCATTCGCAAAAATACCTGGGCTGTGTGTCATGGACGCCGGACACAAAGAGGTTTTAATTGTCACGAATCATGTGATGAAGCCACGAGAGTTTGCGGCCATTATCCCAAACCCGATGTATGACGAGGGAAAGCGACTGTTCGAAAAATACTTTCTCTGGAAAACGAAACACGGGTACTCGTTTTTGCCTTAAGTCCCAGCCCATGCATCGCTACAATGATGAAACAGAACCACCAGGTGTCCGACGGGGAAACTGGTGGTTTTATTTTTTAGAGTACAGCAACATTTACCTGCAAAATCGGGACAAAAGCCTCATGTCTCAAAATGACGACTATGGTCAAATAGAAGTAATTGAGAGATCTGGCATGTTCCAGCATGTTCCAGCATGTTCTGGCATGCACCGGCATGTTTCGAATATGTGCCTACAGGTACCGACATGTTTTGGACATGTACCTACAGGTACCGACATGTTGTCGCTTGTACTGACTGACATCCTACTCCTCATGTTCTCGCATGAGCTTACAGTTGGTCCCGTAATGGCGTAAAGCAGTGGGAGGATAGGTTGTGCTGAATCAAAGACAGCGCGAGTTTCGTAAGAGCATGAGGCAAATCCAGCGCCGCAACAAGCGAATGGGACAAACCGATGTGTATGGCTACTTAGAGCCAAGGTTCGCCCGCCAATCATCTCGAATATCCCGTACATATCGCGGGTATCGCTGGTCTGTTTTCGTCGGAGGGGCCAGCGTTGCTGTCGTTATCTTATTGTGGAATGTGTACGCAATCTCCACATGGATCCATCCTCATCCGATGACGTCTGCTAAATTGCCCTCGGGTTTATCCGCTTCGGGGAATTCGGTCTTCTCCGGAACCTTGATTACGCAAGCAGAAGTCGACGAGTACATCCAGACCACGTCAGCGATTGGACAGGAACTAAGTGGACTGATGAAACCATTTCTGAATCCGAATGCACCGCTTTCAAGTCAAGCATTCGCTGGCGCCGAGTTGAAGCTTACTCAACTTCAACAAACAGCGTCCATCAATGTAGACGTGCTCACGCCGCTTTGCCTCTATAATTTAAAGCAGATATCTTTGACCCAATCTGCACTCCAGTACATTCGAATTTACCACAATACCCGTGCTCCTTCAGAGTGGCAGTCTGCAGAGGACATAGTCAGTCAATACAACAAGAACCTTGAGACCGAACAAGCGATTGTCATTTCCATACTTGATAAGATGCACATGCCGTACAAGGTTCACGCTAACGGACACCTCACGTATCACTACGCACAAAGTACAAAACCTTAGTTAAGGGAACTTCTAGCGCCTCCCCGCCCCCGACGAAACAAGGAGACCGCTACACCCGCACGTCCTAACAGGCCAGTGCCTTCTCTGTACGGCACTGTACCTTGCCAAGCCTTCGCGCACGACACTTTACCTTCGATGTACGCCGCTTACCTTCGCTGTCCGAAGCTTCCTGCGCCAAACTGGGATCTCCTGAGAATTCGTCGGGTAGCCGGAATTCTGTAGCGTACAGAATTATCTCTGTCTGCTCAAACGATGGGGTATCCCGCAATCCAGAAGCATCAAAAGTATCGCTGCGTGAGAAGACGTGGGGGTATCGAGATCGGACGTAGGATACATGTTGATACTTAAGATACCCCCTGGGGTTGACGAATAAGGATACTGAAGGTAGCGCTATTTCGGACACATACCCCGTGGGGTTTGCCTCTAAGTATAAAGTTGATACTTGAATCTATCCGCATACCCCACGGGGTAGCATAATACGAGGTAACCCGTGAGGTCATAGTCCATATTCGTGCGTGGCGTGCCCACGAATGACCCAGATGCCTGACGTACGAAGAAGCTTCCTGCGCCAAACTTGGATCCCCTGAGAATTCGTAGGGTATCCGGAATTCTGTAGCGTACAAAATTATCGCTGTCTGCTCAAACGATGGGGTATCCCGCAATCCAGAAGCATCAAAAGTATCGCTGCGTGAGAAGACGTGGGGGTATCGAGATCGGACGTAGGATACATGTTGATACTTAAGATACCCCCTGGGGTTGACGAATAAGGATACTGAAGGCAGCGCTATTTCGGACACATACCCCCTGGGGTTTGCCTCTAAGTATAAAGTTGATACTTGAATCTATCCGCATACCCCACGGGGTACCTTACGAGCTAAACCCTGGTGCTACCTGAACCCACTCGCATACCCCCAGGGGTACACATAAGGGCTGCCGCTCTTCCGCTCTTCCGCTCTTCCGCTCTTCCGCTCTTCCGCTCTTCCGCTCTTCCGCGCATCCCATCTCGCATCTCTTTACAAATTTGCATCGCGGTAGTATGATGCATTTGCAACTGAATACGTTTGCAGAAAACGTGTGCAGTTTTAGACGGGGTGACATGTATGGTGACGATTAAGGATATTGCCCAGCAAGTCGGCACCTCATTGTCGACAGTGTCTCGGGTCTTAAACGGTTTGCCCACTCGAGACAAGGAGTTGGCGCAGCGCATCCGCGACATCGCAAATGAAATGAACTACCAGCCAAACGAAGCTGGTCGAATGCTTCGCACAGGCGTGGATGAGGAATTCGGCCCCATCTTCGACGTTCGATCTCAGCAAGGATGGCAGGAAAAGCGAGCCATCGCAGCAGAGGCGGCGAAAATGGTTGAGTCTTCGGATGTTGTGGTGCTCGACTCCGGATCGACTGTCGCACACATGGCGTATTATCTGCCGTCTGAAGTGCTTGTATACACCAATTCGCTTGCGGTCCTCCAACCCTTGGCGAAGCGTGGTATCCATGTCCACCTCGCACCTGGTCTGTACGTGCCTGCCATGGCCGCTGTATTTGGCCAGGAAACAGAGGAATACTTCAGTCGTCACGGCTCAAGCACATATTTTCTCTCGTCAGCGCGTGTTGACGTCAAGACAGGGTTGTTCAATTTGAACCCCTCGACCTATGGTGTCAAGCTGACGGCCTTGGCACACGCACGACGGACGATTCTACTCGCACGCCACGACAAGTTTTGTGACTCTGGCTTAGAAGCATTTTCTCCCCTTTCATCGGTCGATGCGATTGTCACGGACTATGTCCCTGACGTGTTTCGCGACGCTGTGATGCAAAGCGGGATGAAGGTGATTGAAACCTCGCCCCAAAATGTCGGCTGAGCCGAGAAAGGGAACGGTGATCCGTCATGAGTAAACAACCGATCTTCGTGATCGCCGATGACCTGACCGGGGCCGCTGATGCAGCCAACTACTTTCGTACGCCATCGCACCGTGTCCGTGTTACGTTCAACCCACGCGTGCCTTTTATGTTTTCCCTCGGGCAAGACGTGGTGCAAGTGTTCGACGCAGAAAGTAGAGGCATCGACGAGGCGACTGCGGTGCAGCGAGTCTTTACGGCAGGCCATCAGTTAGCAGCCACATTGCAAGGACCGTTTTTGGTCTATAAGAAAATCGATTCTACCCTCAGAGGGCATATTGGAAGTGAAATTGAGGCATTACTCCGGGGCTTAGGACGCCGCATCGCGGTGGTCGCACCCGCCTTTCCAGCAAATGGCCGATCCGTTCGCGATGGCGTGTTACAGGTGAACGGCGTTCCCATCAGCCAGACGGCATTTGCCAAAGACCCGCGCCACCCGGTGACTGAAGATAAAGCGGCGGACCTAATTCAAACGACCACGCGTCTACCTGTGGTCCACCTGATCGGTGCAATCATCAAACAGGGAAACACAGCCGTGACAAAATTTCTCGATGGTCTGACTGAGGAGAAGGTTATCGTTGTGGCTGACGCTGAGACGGATACCGACCTGGCCATCATTGCTGCCACCATCGCTGAACACCCGGAGGTACTTCCTTGTGGCTCGGCAGGCCTCGCAAAGCCACTGGCAGCCCTCTGGATAAAGTCAGAGCCCGACCCAGACCACTTAACTGAAGTTGGTCCGCAGGATGCCGTGCTGTCTAGCCTCACCGACGTCAAGAGGTCTAGCCTCACCGCCGACACGGGGTCTAGCCTCACAGATGCCGAGAAGCCGAGTCCCACCGCGTGCAGCCGCGTGCTGATTGCTGTCGGCAGCGCCAATCCCACGGCGCACATGCAACTCGCCCACGCCGCATCTGCCCTTGGCGTCGAAGTTGTTGAAATGCAGCCTGTGCGCTTAGCGTCAGCTGCTCATCATCACGACGAGATGAAGCAAGCGAAGGAACATCTGACGCACGCTGCTGACCACATCGTCGGACTCAGCTTGTCAGAAGAGCGCGCTTTGCGCGAGCCGGATGTTCCTGGCAGCTTCGAAAGCGATTTGGCCGACGTAATTTTCCACTGGGTGCAAACCGTGCAAGGTTCCGACGAGTCAAGCCGCATCGGCTTTGTGGCGACTGGCGGTGACACAGCGCTTGCGCTCTGCGAGGCATTGTCCGCGTCGGCAATCTGGCCGGAGGGTGAGGTCATGTCCGGGATGCCGTGGAGTCTCATGGAAACACCGCACGGGTATATCCCGCTGATTTCGAAAGCCGGTGGATTCGGGGATGCGGATGCCTTACAGAAAGCAGCGCAGTTTCTTAATCAGCCCATCTCCCGCTGCCGAACGGTGAACCCGCAAGTGACGTTAAATCAGCAAGTGACGATGAATTCGTAAGTGACCTTGAATCCATAAGTAACGTTGAATCGATAAGTAACGGCGATGCCATAAGTATGGAGATGGAATAACATGACAAAACCAATTATCGCAATGACCATGGGCGATCCCGCTGGCGTTGGCCCCGAAATCTGCGTCCTCACAGCGCTTAGCCCTGAGGTCACCAACCGCGTGCATACATTCATCATTGGTGATGCGAAACGGCTTACTGAGGCGGCTTCCGTTCTCAAAGGGACAGGGAAACTTTCAGCGCTGCCGGTTCTTCGCACAATCAGCAGCGTACAGGATGTCAAGTACGAATCAGGCGTGATTGACGTGCTCGATCTTCACAATGTCCCGGAAGAATTGCCATGGGGACAGCTCAGTGCGGCAGCAGGTCAGTGTGCGTACGACTACCTGGAACAAGCGGTTCGATTTGCTGTCGGCGGTACGATTGATGCCATCTGCACAGCGCCGCTCAACAAGGAAGCCTGGAAAATGGCAGGCATCAAGTTCCCCGGTCATACGGAGGCTTTGGCGGCCCTATCGGGATCGCCAAGTTCAGCTATGATGCTCGTCAACAAAGCCCTCCGGGTGGTCCACGTGACAACCCATGTGAGCCTGAAACAGGCGATTGAGATGGCGACAAAAGAGCGTGTACTGGGACGCATACGCCTAACGGCTGAATCACTGGAGAAATTCGGAGTAAAAAACCCCCGAATCGCTGTCGCGGGTCTCAATCCGCACGCAGGTGAAGGTGGGCTGTTTGGAGCCGAGGAACAACAGGAAATTGTACCAGCCATCGAAGAAGCAAGAGCACTCGGCCTCGATGTCAGCGGACCATGGCCGCCCGATTCTGTGTATTCCCGGGCAGCCAACGGCGAATTTGACGCCGTCATTGCCATGTATCACGACCAAGGTCATATCGCCATTAAGATGCTCGGTTTTGACACGGGCATCAACGTCACCTTGGGGTTGCCGATTTTGCGCACCTCTGTTGACCATGGCACAGCCTTTGACATCGCAGGCAAAGGCATCGCGAGAGAACAGAGCATGATTGAATCTGTGCTGGTCGCGGCGAACTTCCTCTCTGGAAGTGCTCAGTAAGTTAGCGCCTTTGCTCGCTCCTCGGGGGCGGGTTGCTTGCTTGGGAAGGGTGACGAGTCCCTTCCCAAGGTCTTCTGCCTGCGCATGTAAGCGTTTCTGGAAAGTGCTTACATCTCCCAGAATGCAGTGGAGTCACACGAAGCTACACAAAGCTTCACCAAGCTACGCAATTTGCGCCGCACGTATTCGAGTCACAAGCGTTCAAGCCAGAAAGGACTACTGAGAGTACTCAGCCGGACATCGAAGGAGGACTTGTTTATATGCCAATTAAAAAAGTAATTGACAAAGTTCCAGGCGGAATGATGATTATCCCGCTCTTGATTGGGGCCATCATTCGGACCATCTTCCCACACTTGGCGGACAACACCGTATTCAAAAGCTCATTTACAGGCGGTTTGTTTATGGGCGCATCAGCGCTGTTAGCGGCCTTTTATATCTCACTCGGTTCGACCATTGAGTTTAAGGCCGCTGGCTACATCCTTAAGAAGGGTGTTGCACTTTGGCTCGGGAAAATTGCTGTAGCAGCCATTATCGGTCTGCTCATTAAGTTCACAGTGCCAGACCAGAATCACATGTTACTCGGACTCTCAGCGCTGGCTATCGTTGCAGCGTTCTCTGATACCAACGGCGGCCTCTACATGGCCCTGATGGGCCAATTCGGCAAACGAGCCGAAGACGTTGCTGCGTATTCCATTATGTCACTTGAATCCGGCCCATTTTTCACAATGTTGATTCTCGGTGTCGCGGGGCTCGCGGCTTTTCCCGCAATGGCGTTCGTGTATGCGATTTTGCCGCTCGTCATCGGAATGGTGCTCGGTAACCTTGATGTGGATATGCGGAAATTTCTGAGTCAGGCGCAAGGCGTACTCATTCCCTTGTTCGCACTTGCCCTCGGATTTGGCATCAACCTAAAGAACGTGTTGTCAGCTGGAGCCTCCGGACTTCTGCTCGGACTGGCAGTTGTCATCATTACAGGTATCGTGCTCGTTGTCCTCGACAAGGTGACCGGAGGTAGTGGTCTTGGCGGTATCGCAGCTGCTTCAACGGCTGGCAACGCAGCAGCCGTTCCCGTGGCGGTGGCAGCTGTTTATACAGGTTATAAAGGGATTGCAGCTACCGCAACGGTTCAGGTTGCTGCTGCAGTGATTGTAACCTCTATCCTGGTACCAATTATCACGGCGTGGTTCTCCAAGCGAAATGATCGGATGCAAACTGCGAAAGCCACGGTTCAATCTTAATCTTTCAGTTAAAGGGGGAGCAGCAAACCGCTGCTCCCCTTCTTCACTTTCCCCCGACACTTTCCCCAGGCCGGAATATCTTTGTCATGGCGTCCTCGAGCCAATCCTGCGACGCGATTACATCAAAGATGGTCAACCGTGCGCGCAGCTCTCTTGCGTGGTAGAAGGTTTGACGAAGCCACTCTGCATCAATCTCAAGAAAGCCAGGAGACAACGGGATGTCCATCCGCGAAAGCGCATCATCGAGTTTATCAAACAGTGTCGTCATCGGCATCCCCGGCATCATGGACACTAATGCACGATGAACGACACCGACGTCGGGCTGCGACATGACGTATGGATGACTGGCAAGCCACTGCGCTTTTTCGCGTTGGAAGGCAATAACCTCTCTGTCACCATCTCCGTAGAAATCGCTGGCGTAACGAATGAATGAATCGGTGACCACGGGCGCTAACACTGGCCGCAAAAGTTCGTGTCGACGTTCCTCCAGCAAATATCTGTACAGCAAAGCCGTCCAATGTACCGCATAACCCACCTGCAAACCGTGCGATGTGTGCTCACGGATACCTTTGAAGGCGAGCAGGTCCCAAAAGTGCGAGCAGTGATGTTCACTGCCGCTGCACGGGCGGCTGTTGCCCACAACGGCCATTGCGATGCCTGCGTTAACGAGACCAAGAAACAGGTTTTTTACTGCTTCGGAGTCACGCCGTAGCAGTTCATCAGCATGACTCAAAACGTACTCAAGAGGCTCGTACACCATTTCGTAAGCCATCGAGCAAAAATATTCACCGTGCAGACCCGCCGCCAAAATCCAGTCGGACAAAGAGGTCACTTTACCCGCCAAATCTCCAAATCCAGACTGAACGAGTGCAAACGGAGCCTTCATCAGCACGCTTAATTCTGCAAAGATGGCAATCGGAGGCCAAGCACGGGTTGTGACTTTAATTCCATGAAATTGCATGGCCGCCATACCCGACGCGTAGCCATCCATGGACGGCGCCGTAGCAATCGATATAAATGGAAGACCCTCATTAAACGTAACGTATCGCACAATGTCATGGATGACACCGCTGCCTACCGCGACGACGACGTCAACAGACACCCCGTCAGGACAAGGTTTTCCGTCGGTACGTCGAGCGCGAAATTGTGAACAATTAGTTGCTCCTTCTGCTCCTTCTGCTCCTTCTGCTCCTTCTGCTCCTTCTGCTCCTTCTGCTCCTTCTGCTCCTTCTGCTCCTTCTGCTCCTTCTGCTCCTTCTGCTCCTTCTGCTCCTTCTGCTCCTTCTGCTCCTTCTGCTCCTGCCGATGGATGCAAGGCCTTTCGAACAGCGAGAATAGCCGCTTCATCAGGCAGCAGACCGTGCCGATTTGTAAAGACGTATGCCTCAACCTGGAAACCTGCCTCACGAAGTTGACTGCGGACCTGTCCGCCAAATGCTTCATCCGTGTTTGCATCTGCAACAACAAGTAAGTTCCGAAACCCTTTCTGGTTTAAAAACAGAACAAGGTCGTTTGTGATGTTCTCACCAACGACCACCCGCTCTATGGGTACATGATGTGTCTTGCCACAGGTGCACGTAACCTGCGTATTGAGCAGCCCTGTGTTCACTTCCATTTGGTCACTTCCATTTCCCCACTACCAGTTCTTCACTTCCATTTCCACGCTACCAGTTCGTCACTTCCATTTCCCGACTACCAGTTCTTCACGACCAGTTCTTCACGACCAGTTCTTCACTTCCATTTCCTCACTACCATTGCCCCACTACCAGTTCCTCGCTACCATTTCCCCACTGCGAGCGCTTCGCCACCAGTTGTTTACTTCCTATGCATGTGCTTCATCCTGCCCGTAGTAGGCCCCCGGCCCATGTTTGCGCAGATAATGTTTGTCCAGCAGGGTCTGGTCCATAGGCCGTAAGGTCGGGTTCAGAGCCAGTGAATGATACGCTAATTTTGCCACTTCCTCCAGTACCACGGCGTTATGCACAGCTTCATCCGCATCCTTGCCCCAACAAAACGGAGCGTGACTGTGCACCAGCACACCCGGCATGGAGGAGGGCTGAATCCGTCTCAATGTATCAACAATCACATTTCCTGTTTCATACTCGTACGCACCGTTGATTTCGTCTGCAGTCATCGGTCTGGTGCAGGGGATTTCCCCGTAATAATAGTCTGCGTGCGTTGTCCCGAGCGCTGGTATGCTCCGACCCGCCTGCGCCCAGATGGTAGCCCAAGTCGAGTGGGTGTGGACGATACCGCCAAGTTCCGGAAACGCTTGGTACAGCGCCAAATGGGTTGAGGTGTCTGACGACGGGTTGAGCTTGCCTTCGATAATGCGGCCTTTGATGTCAACCACAACCATATCTTCAGGCTTCAGGTTTTCATACGTGACGCCGCTCGGTTTAATCACAAACAGACCTTGGCTTCTGTCAAACCCGCTGACGTTACCCCAGGTGAATTTGACCAATCCGTGTTGTGGAAGTGCGAGATTTGCGTTGCATACTTGCTCCTTGAGTGCCTCCAACATCGGTGTTCCCCTCCATTTATCGCCGTCAATCTGATGGTCCTTCCGTTTTACTGGCACCCCTTAGCTAGTGGGCCAGGGCATCGACAGCAACTTAACTGTGGCGCCTGCTCTGCTCCCTTAGCTTCTGACGCAGTTCCAGGAGGGAAGTATCCTTATTAATCAACACGTAATCGATGCCGAGAATGTCCGTATAGTCAAACAACTGTTCCGCCGTAATGTTGTACGAGAACACGGTATGGTGAGCCCCTCCCGCGTAAATCCATGCCTCAGCCGCCACTTCAAGATTTGGTTCCGGTTGCCATAGGACTCGTGCTACAGGCAGTTTCGGCATGTTCTGTTCTGCTTTCACCGCGTTAATTTCGTTCACCACGAGACGGAACTTGTCGCCCATGTCGATGATGGAAGCTACAAGACCCCGGCCTTTGCGACCGTCAAATATCAACCTCGCCGGGTCAGCCTTGCCACCGATGCCAAGCGGCTGCACGTCAATCACAGGCCTGTCTGCTGCAATCGTTGGGCATACCTCGAGCATATGAGCACCGAGGACAAGTTCGTCACCCTCGTGCAGGTGATAGGTGTAGTCCTCCATGAAGGACGTGCCCTCCATGCCAGCCATCACCTTCAGCGTTCGCAGCAGTGCGGCGGTCTTCCAGTCACCTTCACCGCCAAATCCGTACCCGTCAGCCATCAAGCGCTGAACCGCGAGTCCAGGCAACTGGGACATCCCGTGCAGGTCTTCGAACGTGGTGGTAAAACCTTTAAATCCACCGTCGGTAAGAAAAGAGCGGAGTCCGAGTTCAATGCGGGCTTGTTCACGAATCGAGTTCCAACCGTACTCGGTGTCAGCGCCAGGCGTAATTCGGTAGAGCGTGCGGTATTCATCAAGCAGGGCGTTCAAAGAACCTTCCTTGACCGCGTTGATATGTTCAACTAAGTCACCGACCCCGTAGCCGTTCACTGACCAGCCAAACTTCATTTGTGCTTCGACCTTGTCGCCCTCGGTAACGGCTACGTTCCTCATGTTGTCGCCAAACCGCGCTATCTTAGTGTCGAGTCCGTCCGCTATCGCAGCCGCGACACGCATCCACTGCGCCATCCGATGCTGTACGCGCGCAGACTGCCAATGGCCTGCGACAACCTTACGCGCCATGCGCAAACGGGCACCAATAAAACCGAATTCTCTATCTCCATGGGCAGACTGGTTGAGATTCATAAAGTCCATATCAATGGAGCTCCACGGAACGTCCTGGTTGAACTGAGTGTGTAAATGGAGAATGGGTTTTCTCAGCTCCGCGAGCCCGGTAATCCACATTTTGGCAGGGGAGAATGTGTGCATCCAGGCAATAACGCCGGCGCAATCGGGATGGTTATTTGCTTCGGCCAAAACGTTCCGTATGGCCTCCGGAGTGGTGACTACCGGCTTAAACTCAATTGCATACGGCAGCATTCCGGATTCAGTGAGAGCTTGTGTGATTTGCCGGGCGTGCTGTGCCACCTCTGCCAGCGTGTCATCGCCGTAGAGGTGCTGGCTCCCGGTTACAAACCAAAACTTGAAAGGATGTATCTGTATCATCTGATTTCCCTCCACTTGTCAGCTGTTTTTTGCCTGAATCCCGCGTACGCGAACACTCTTCAAACGGTGCAGTGTCATCGCACTGTCGCGCCCAAAAAAGTCGTGGATTTCTCGGTAGGACTGATAGATTTCGTCGTACGTGCTGCGAAGTGCCCCATTCGGCTCATAAACTTTCCAAACCGGTGGATGCAAGTGGTCACTTGCCGCTTCAATCGAGTCGAAGCCCCCGCCCGTGCTGCCAGCAGCAACCGCACCAAAGATGGCCGCACCGCGCGCCGGGATTTGTTCCGACTCGTAGACGGTCACAGGCAGACCCGTGATGTCTGAATACAGTTGCATCAAAAGTGGACTCTTGAAGGACAGCCCACCGCAAGCCACAAGGTCGTGAATGGGGACACCGTGTTCGACGAAGTTATCGACAATGCGCTTTGTGCCGAACGCAGTCGCTTCGAGGAGTGCGCGGTAAATTTCCTCGGGTCGTGTTGCCAGAGTCAGACCCACGATAACGCCCGTGAGGTCAGCATCTGCTAAGATGCTCCGGTTGCCGTTCCACCAATCGAGGGCCAATAGACCGCTTTCCCCTGGTGTGAGTTCTGTGGCCAGCCTCTCCAAGTGTTCATAAATACTAAGACTCTGCCTTGCAGCTTCACGAGCATATGATTCGGGCACACAGTGCTTGATAAACCATGCAAACATATCGCCGACCGCGGCCTGGCCGGCTTCATAACCGTAAAGTCCTGGAATGATGCCGTCCTTGACCACACCTGTAATGCCAGGCAAACGGATTTCTTCTCTACTTAACGCAAGATGACAAATCGAAGTGCCCATGACCATAACGAGCGTCCCTGGGGACTCCACGCCGACGGCGGGTGCGGACACCATCGCGTCGACATTCCCTACTGCAATGGCGGTGGCAGGAGATAATCCGAGACGCTGCGCGACTTCGGGACGAAGTGTTCCGGCCTTCGTGCCAAGGGGGTAAAATTTATCTCCGAGTTTTTCAACTGGATTCACGAATTCAGGGTTCAAAGCCGTGAAGAATTCGACGTTTGGAATGCCATCTTCTTCAGACCACATTGCCTTGTAACCTGCTGTGCAGGAGTTACGGCACTGTCGGCCGGTCAAATACCAGACAATCCAGTCTGTCGCTTCCATGAATGCATAGGCTGCATGATAGACATCGCGGTCATTCTCAAAAATCTCGAGGAGTTTGGGAAAATACCATTCTGAAGATACCTTTCCACCGTAGCGGGAAATAAAGGATTCACGGCGTGCCTCTGCTGTCTCGTTAATGCGATTTGCAATCCCCTGAGCAGCGTGGTGTTTCCATAGTTTTGGCCAAGCGTGAGCCCGTGCCTTCCACTCCGGCAATAAGCACAGCGGCTCTCCGTCCTTTGTCACGGGCAGTACGGTGCAGGATGTAAAATCGACGCCAATTCCGATGACGTCCTGACTGGAAACCTCAGCGACACGAAGGACCTCGGGAATCCCTTTTTCGAGAACTTCGACGTAATCCTCCGGGTGTTGCAAGGCCCAATCCGGACCGAGCACCTCGCTCGTCCCCGGGAGCACGTCTTCAATCACACCATGTCGATATGGCACCATAAATGAAGCAATCTCTTTGTTGTTGTCGATATCCAGGAGGACAACGCGACCGGATTCAGTACCGTAGTCCACTCCGATTGAGTACATCCTTCACCACTCCTTGTAGATGCACCAGTCGGGCGGAGCCGAAATGGCCCCGCTTTGTTCCCGACTGACCCTCTCGCTCTCCACTCGTCGGCTCATTGATGGGTTTACGTCCAGTCAACCGAGCCCTCTCTCACCAGCATATTGTTCTTCAACTGGATTATTTCAGGTACGCGTTTACGTTCTGGCTCGTGATGACTGTGACGCCAGTGTCTACGCTCGGCGGCACCGGATCGACATGAGCCGTCTGCCAATTTGCAACTGGGTGCAACAAATCGTGATGGACAGTGAATGCGTCCATCAGGCCCCAAAAGCCCATGTTCCAGGTACCTTGTGCGATGGTCGCACTGATTTGCCCGCTCTTGATGGCGTCGAGAGTCGCCTTGTCCGTATCAAACGAAACAATTTTGATGGAAGAAGTCTTATTGGCTTCCTTTACAGCCGTTGCCGCGCCAGTTCCCTCGTCGGCCTCGGTCGCGAAAATCCCGCTCAGGTTCGGATATTTTTGCAAGAGTGTGGAGACAACCTGTGCTGTTTTAATCTGATCGGAGTTGCCATTTTCAACTGCCACAACCTGGACGTTTGGATACTTGGCCTTCATCTCGGACTCGAAACCTTGCGTACGCTGGTCGAGGTTGAGCTCACCCGGCGTGCTCACGACCGCCACCTGACCCTGTCCGTTGAGTGTTTTCCCAAGGTAATCCGCGGCTTTTTGCCCGGCTTCAAAGTTACTCGTGCCAAGGTATGCATAGCGGTTGCTGTCCGGAGCATCGGAGTCGAAAGAGATGACCGGAATGCCTGCCGCAATGGCTTGATTGATAACGGGAGTCATGGCCTGTGCGTTAATCGATGTCACAAGGATGCCCGCTGGTTTTTTCGCGATGACCTGCTGCATCGTGGTGACTTCCTGATTAATGTCGTACTGTGGTGCGCCTGTGTACACGACCTTCACACCGAGATCCTTAGCCGCCGCCTGTGCCCCCGCCAAAACCCCCTTCCAGTATTCGATACCGGAGAGGAATGTGACCATGTAATACGTCTCGTTCGAACTGCCATGAAATGAGCCTGCAGATGCACCGGCCGATCCGCTAGTGGTACCCGCGGAACCGCCTGAAGTGGTACCGCAGCCTGCAACAGTCAGTGCCAAACCAACTGCAGCAGCAGAGATGAGTCCTAATTTTTTCGTTTTCTTGTTCATTCGAGTTCCCCCTGTGAATTAGGAAATTTTTTTGCGATGTGTCATCACATCGAGTGTCACAGCCGCAATCAGTACGAAACCTGTGACAAGGCTTTGCCAGTAGACGGATACGTTGAGCAGCACGAGAGCGTCGTTGACGATGCCAACGAGGACGCTGCCAAGCAGTGCTCCGAGAACTGTTCCCTCCCCTCCACTCAGACTGGCACCGCCGATGATACAGGCGGCGATGGCCTGAAGTTCCATTCCCATACCTGCTGTCGGTGCTGCTACGCTAAAGCGGGATAACGTGAGAACGCCTGCTATCCCGGCGAGAATGGCGGTAAAAATGTAAATCCAAACCTTTGTCTTGGCGACGCGAATACCTGAGAGGTATGCAGCGCTTTCATTGCTCCCGATGTAGTACACCTTGCGAGCGACAACCGCGCGGCGCATCAGATAATCGGAGACGAGAACGATGATGGCGAGAATCCAGATGAGGACTGGGATACCCAGCAAGTTTCCCTGACCTAGGTAGAGAAACGAGTTGGAAGCGTTGGCCACAGAGAGCGGGGCACCTTGCGTGACGACATATGCAACGCCCTGAACCACGCCTTGCATTCCGAGCGTCATGATGAATGGGTTGATTTTCACCTTACCGATGAAGAGGCCCGTGATGAGACCGGATAGGACACTTGCTGCCAGCCCAATCAACGCTGCCAACCAGATGTTCACCCCGTCCAGCGCCAAACTGCCGGCAACGACACCTGACATCGACATCACGGAACCAACGGACAAGTCAAACCCGCCAGACACAAGAGCAACTGTCATGCCAACAGAGACAATGGCTGTCATGACCGTGCTGAGCAGTGTGCTGATGATGTTGTTTGCGCTCAGGAACGCGCCGCTTAAGAAGGCAAGGATGATGACCAGCACGACAATCACCATGGCGATGGTGAACTCGCGAATGCTGGTTAGCCTACGAAAAAATGATGTTTTGGTTGCAAGATTTTCCTGAGTGATGACCTGGTTTTCCACGCGTTTCACCTCACAAGTTCTTCTTTGTGCAGCCCAGATGCGTACTGCATGATAATCTCATCGTTGATATCGCTGCCTTCAAGCACGCCGCTAATGGTCCCTTTGTGTACAACAAGCACCCGGTCGCTCAGTCCCACAATTTCCGGCAATTCCGACGAAATGACGATGACTCCCATGCCGCCCTGTGTCAATCGACGCAATAACTGGTGTATTTCCGCCTTGGCCCCGACGTCGATGCCGCGTGTTGGCTCGTCGAGGATGAGGATTTGCGGCCCATTTTTCAACCACTTGCCAATCATGACCTTCTGTTGGTTACCACCGCTTAAGCTTCCGACAAGTTGGTTTTCGGAAGCTGCCTTCACGCGGAGTTCTTGCATGACCTCCGTTGCGCGTGTTGCTGCCTTTATCCGTTCAAACAAACCATGTCTGTTGAGACCCTCCAGGTGTACGGAAGCAACGTCGTCCCGGATGCTCTTTTGTAGAAACAGTCCTTGAAGTTTTCGGTCTTCCGTAAGGTAGTAGATACCGTGTGAGATGGCGTCTTGAATCGAGCGGATCCGAAGCGATTTTCCAAACAAGCTGACGTTTCCGGAGAGTTTCGGGTCAATCCCGGTAAGGGCCCGCATGATTTCGGTACGCCCCGAACCCACGAGTCCAAACACGCCGAGAATCTCACCCTTGAACAGTTCAAAGGAGACATTTTGACATTTCCATCCCGCTTCAAGCCCAGACACTTCGAGGATCTTCTCGCCAAAGTCAGACCCTTTCTCCGGGTAAATGCGCTCCAGTGAACGACCCACCATCATCCGAATCACTTCGTCCGAGGTCAGGTCTCCGATTGGTTTGGTGCCTATCATCTGCCCGTCCCGCAGTACGGACACCCGGTCAGACAGACGGAAAATTTCGTCAAATTTGTGACTCACATAGACGACAGCTTTGCCCTCGCTGCGGAGTTCCCTGAGAACCACAAACAATCGCTCGGCATCCTCCACGCTGAGAGCGGACGTCGGTTCGTCAAAAATGAAAATATCGGCCTTCGTCACAAGCGCTTTCACAATCTCGACGACTTGCTGCTGAGACACGCTCAAATCCTTTACAATCGTCTCCGGTTTAAAGCCAACCTCAAAACGTGCCAGATATTCGCGTACGGTGAAGGCCATTTGCTTTCGGTTCATGAGACCAAAGCGCGACGGCGTCATACCCGCCAAGACGTTTTCCATGACCGAGACGTCCGGGAACAGGCTTAGTTCCTGATGCACAATTGCAAGTCCTTGCTGACGAGCTTCAATTGGCGTTTTGAACTGGACGGGCATACCCTTGATGAAAATTTCCCCTTCGTCATGTGACAAGGAGCCCGTCAGGATGTTCAACAGCGTGGACTTTCCGGCCCCATTCTCCCCCATGACTGCGTGAATCTCTCCAGGCATGATGGACAAAGTGACACCGTCGAGCGCAAGCGTACCTGGAAAACGTTTTCTTATTCCACGTGCTTCAAGCAAGGGCGTATCGGCCATCTGGTTCACCTCGCAAAATTGATACGGATGTACGTACAAGTTATATCACAAAATAAGTACGGATGTACGTACAAGTTTATAAATGACCATAAAATTTTTAGATTTGTCTCTTAGATTTGTTTTGTCGAACCCCGTACAATCAACGCGGGTTCGAAAACATGCTCACGGGGAACCCACATATTTTCCTTGTTTGCAAGCAGATCGAGCAGCATCTCTGCCGCAACTTCACCCATTTCCCGCTTTGGGTGACGAACTGTCGTCAGTTGGACGAACCCGTTATTCGCCAACGATGAGTCGTCGAATCCGGTTACTGACAGGTCCTTCGGGACATCGATGCCCATCGCTCGAAGTTGGCCAATCAACTCAATGGCAATTTCATCGTTGTAGCAAACCACACCAGTCGGCCGGGTATCTAGGGACTTCACAAAGTCAGCAACATACTGCGTGACAACATGTTGTTTGTCCTCTGTCGTGTATGTTCGAATCAATTGTCCTTCAATCGGAACTCGATAATCCTGATGCGCTTTGACAAACCCACGGAAGCGGGCCCGCCCTTGTGCATCATCCGACTTGAATATCGCACCGAGCTTGCGATGGCCGATATCGAACAGGTGGCTCGTCGCCAGGTAAGAGCCTCTCGCATCGTCCAACTGGACGACGCTTGCATTTAACTCCACGTATGAACTATGCAACATGACAAACGGGATGTTTTTCTGCTCCATGAGCAGGTACAAGTCGATATTTGGGTTTGGGTGCGTGCTTTTGGTGGGTTCGATGATAAGCCCGTCGACGCCCTGTTGAAGTGCCATCTCGAGCGCTCTGCGTTCTGTCGCTACGTTGTTTCCAGTGCTATACAAAGACAGCGCGTGCCCTTGGGACACAACGATGGACTCAATCCCCTGAACGATGTGCGGGAAGATGTAATCTACGAGATAAGTCGTCACAACACCAATATTGTAATGTGTCTGTGGCCCTTTTTGCGGAGTTTGTGCAACCGCTACAAAGGTTCCTTTCCCTCGTTCGCGATGCAGCCAGCCCTCGTTGACCAGTTCACCAATCGCCTGGCGAATGGTGTGCCGACTAACATCAAACAACTCTGACAAGGTATTCTCCGACGGGATTTTGCCTTCGGCATCGACCTCCCCGGCTAGTATCCAGTTCTTGATGTTCGTCTTCACCTGTTGGTATTTGGATCCGTCACCCTCAAGATGCGTTTTTTGAATCAAGGAAAGCTCTCCCTTTTCACAGTTGGACGCATTGCAACTGAGGCAATGGCTGAAGTATATCACTTGTACGTACAACTATACAACGTGGAACTTTGACAACATTCACGCTGCATATCTGATGAATTACTATTCCCCATTGAGCAGCAATTTCCTGTGTCATACGTAGCTCGCGTTCATGCGCACCTTCCCCATAGCAAGCCGGCCACTGCGCGTTTATTCACCAGTTGCCGTTGATTTCCGCCGTAAAGATATCCGTAGCGTTTTGCTGACGTATCGGTGCATTGGCGAACGATCCGCCGCTGGACTGAATCCACCACTGTTTATCGGCGATTAGATACTGCAACCTGTTCCCGTCCTTGTCAATCCTGGCATACATGGACGGGTGTGCCTTGAGGTAAGCATTCCATGTCTGTGCAGTGACTTGCGTGGCATGTAGCTGACCCGGATACTCAATGAAGAATAAGTCCTTCGTATCGTTTGGCGGCGCAGACAACACGTTGCCATTGGGTTGTGCCGTTGGGTGCGCCACGTAGTTTGTGTCCAGATTTAGCTTCACACTGAAGTTAGCTACATATTGGGCCCCTTTGGGAAGGGTGTCATAATGACCTGGGTGAAAGGGCAATGGACTATGCGTCATGGATAAATACACTTTTGATGCCTCCAGCGTCGACCTACTAAGAGACCTCTGAACGGACACCGGGACAAACGGAACCCATAGTGGACTAATCACCCACGCAAAAAACAGAAGTACTAAGAAAAGCAGAAGCAATGGAAGACGTTTAAGAACTGCCATTCTGACACTCCCTTCTCAATCTTTTACCGCTACCTAATGGACTCCCTTAGTGGATAGGCTTGTTCATCACGCACTTCCTTCAAAACTACGCAAACGCTCGCTCACACTGTTATGATAATAGAACAAATGACAATAAGGTGGAGAGTCACGTGAAATGTAAAGTCACGCCTGCGGCAAAGAAACAGATTTTAGAGATGATGAAACAGCAAACAGACAAGAATCTAAAACTGCGGGTATATGTTACGGAAGCGCATGGCGATCACGCTCATTACGGCATCGGCCTTGATTACCAGAAGCCAAACGACATCGTGAACGCGGCAACCCCCGGACTCGAAATATTACTTGAGAGAAACAACGAGTTTTTGAACAACATTGTTGTTGATTACGACGGCCATCAAAACAGCTTCTTCATTACCAATCCCACGAAGGGCCATCACCATCACCACTAAGCCACCGTCGGAGACTGTCGATGAACTCGACAGTCTCTTGCACTACACTTTTTCATCATCCAAGCTGTGTCAGCAACGCCACAAGGCGAGGTGATTGGCTCACTCCCTTACGCGTCCACATTTTGCAAGATTTCATCAGGCCCTGTGACGTTAGGTTGGGTCGCCCATAGCGAGCTCAGAACGCGCTATTCAACCTACCCCAACACGTTCAAGTGGAAATAACGCGCTCGTGGCGCGTTATTCGCTGAAACGGATGAAAATAACGCGTTCAGACGTCACTATTGCCCCAAGGTGCAAACATAGCGCTTCCACAGCACGCTATTTCTTGCCGGCACTACAGACCCTATCGGAAATAACGCGCTCAGGGCGCGTTATTACAAATGACTGAGCAAACCCAGGGACCATGCCTAAGCAGTGCTCGGCCAACCGATCCGGCGCTCCCTTACGCACCCACGGTGCGTAAGCAGTACACTGCCGGCCACTCCGACAAACCCTTACGCACCCACAGTGCGTAAGCACCTACAAGTTAATCGACAGTCTCTCAGGGCGCGTTATTACAAATGACGGAGCAAACCCAGGGACCATGCCTTGCACGGTTACATACCTTCATGGGAATTTCATCGTGACTCCATGTATTATCCACATTTGCAGATTACACTTATATCTTAGAAGGCTATCACATCTCTAACTATAGACACTTGCCTGCAACGGCCATGCTGTTCGTAACCATCTTGTCAGGGAAATATGACGAACCGAGCCAGTTGCACACTGCAATGCCCGAATGAATCATCCGTATATGAGGAGAATCGACGATGAAGAAGAAATTTCCAGTGTTTCAAACTGCATCGTTGGCAGTCATCGCAGGTCTCGGGGTATACGCGCTGTGGAACTACACTTCGTCTTTGCAAGTATCCGGTCATGGCACGTATAAGCTGTCGACAGATTCAACGAATGCAAACACGGCAAGTACGAGCGCACTGTCAACACCGACAGAATCGACAACATGGAATCCGAACAGCAACGCATACATCCAGCAACTTCAGCAACTGAAGCAACAAATCGGCCAACAGCTCCAAAACGAAATTCAGCAATTATTACAGGGTGCTGGCGCCGAGCAGCTTTTCGGCCAGAACACACAGTCGACGAGCCAATTGCCAAGCCAGCTTCAAAGTCAGTGGCAGCAAGAACAGTCACAACTGCAAAGTCTCTGGCAACAGGCCCAAGCGCAATTACAAAACCAATTACAACAGCAACTGCAATCACAACCGCAGTCCCCAAATGGGTGGTCACAGGGCCAGCAATCACTGTTACAAAATCCGCCCCAAGGTCAGGCAAGCGGACAGAGCGTGTCCTTGCCGCCAAACACTCAAGCTTCAGGGAACTGGGCAGGTTATATTGATACACCGGCATCTGGCAGCTACACGAGCGTGTCAGGAGCTTGGACTGTCCCGAAGATTACCGGCAACCAAAATGGTGTCGCCGCACAGTGGATAGGCCTCGGTGGGGTGACGAACCAAGACCTCCTGCAGATGGGCACGTTGGAGCAGTTTGATAACCACGGTCAGCCGGTCGCACAAGTGTTCTGGGAGAAACTGCCCAATGCAGCGCAGCCTGTGATGACGGTGCCTATCGGATCGACCATCAATGCAAAGATCTCTCAGGCATCTGGTTCCACTTGGGATATCACGTTCTCTGTGCACACACCGGCGGGGAACAACATCACAAAGACTGTTCCTGTTTCTCTCAGCAGCACATACGCGGCGGGAATCGGCACTTCTGCAGAATGGATTAGCGAGGACCCATCCGACACAAATAACAACCTTTATCCTCTGGCGAATATGGGTACCGTCAATTTCACGAATGCGATGGTCAATGGTCAAGCTTTTGGCACACAAGGTAACCAGGTGACACCGGTAGCACTCGTCGACAAATACGGTGAACTTTTAATAGCCCCGTCAGCGGTCAGCGCAAACGGAGGGTCGTTCTCGACTGACACACTCAGCACCGGTCTTGGCGGAGGTGGAGGACAACAACAAGTCGGTAATGGTGGTCAAACGCTCATCCCAGGGTATGGGTACTCGGGGCGCCATCATCACTTCCGTGGACAAGATGGCTACACGGACTACGGCTCTGGCTATGGATTTGGTGAGGGCTTCGGCGGTTGATGGAAGATGCGTGATATGTGATGTGTGACGCTTGATGTGTGACGCGTGAGACCTGAAGACGTATGTTGCTTGAAACCTGAAGCAGCGTGATGATTGAATTAAGGGCTGATACCGGATTGTCGGTATCAGCCCTTGTAGTGCCGACCTCACTATCATTCAGCACCGCACACCGTCGATGGCTGCCACTTTTTTAGAACACCGCAAAAGCAAGAAACGCTAGCGTGGCGATACCGCCAATGAAGTGGTCGGCCATACTGCCGGTACGCACAAGCCGAATCCCCAACCGCCTCCTCCATGGCCACAGGACTGGAACTCCGCCTGCCACCGCATCAGCTGCGAGGTGAAGTATGTAACCGAGAATGAGCCCGTCTGCAGCCAGCGTCAAATGTGCGAAAGGTAATCCCTTCAGTCCGAGATTAATGCCCATCGCAAAGATGGCGAGACCGGGCAGGCTGTGCGTAAACGTTCTGTGATGTGTGAACATCGCACCAATAACCCACATCGCAAGAAGGAGTGCCGCATTCACGGGCATGTCGTGGTGGAGACCCAACGCGACGATGACAAGGCCCAAAACACCCAGACCGATAAGGCGCGAAGCATTCCGTCTGGTACTGCTCAGCCATCCCAAGGCAATGACAAATATCCACGCCGTCAGTGAGCCCTGTAACCGCAGCAGGAATACAGAGGCAAGCAGAACTGCAATGACGGTCAACTGCCCTACGCGTTCCACTCGGTGAGCCATCAGGGAATCCGGTTGGTCCAAGTCCGGCAGCATGCTTCCGACAACCGCACTAAATACCACCGTTGCCTCGTTCACAATCGTTTGTGTAACTCCTGTTGAATGACTGTGCAGTATGCGACTTACGGTATCCCAAGGCATGTGCAAAATGGCTGGATAAAGGGCGATTGCGCCAAGTGCACCAACAGCGATATGTGTGCGTCCAAGCATGGTTGTCCTCCTCAAAGATGTCAGCTGTCGTATGTTATCAGGAAATATGGGTTACTTGTTACGGCACATGATGCGGCACGTCGTACGGTACATCGTACGGTACATCGTACGGCGCATCGTACGGCGCATGGTGCCGTAGGTGGTGCGGCACATGGCAGGGCCAATGGTACGACACCCATGTGGTTCAAGCGGTTTTCTCTATTTCTACAGTCGACCGCCGTGAACACTGTTTTGGCGTCGAATTATCTGTAAATGTGTAGCTTGTCTCTGCATGGACAGTTCGGTAGTCAATATCAGACAAAAAAGGTGAGAGTACCGTGGTTCACATAGCCGATGGTTGTAAGTTGTTAATTGAGCAGCTGTATTATCTATCTCAAAAAAGCCGATTGGATGAACACGTCCTTTTTCCTGAACAGGTGGCCACAATTCTCGGTGCCCGTGTCGAAGATACGAATACGGTGGTTGATTTTCTCGAGACGTCCGGCTATATCAAATGCGGAAGGCCATTCGGGAAGCCCTATTCATGGATCAAGCTCACGAGCAAAGGTCAGCAATTAGTGATACACGCCTCTTTGCTCGAGCAAGCATTCGAGGTGCAGCCGCCGACTCAGCTACAGCCAGGAATCTCTTCACAGCCGCCCATCGCCAAGCCAGAGGAGAGCATTCGCTCTCACTTTGAATACGCCGTGCACACGCGAGATACTGTGAACATTCAAAAGCTTGTCGAAGGAACGGAATTCCCCATGGAACTGGTGGCAGAAATGAAGGAATCATTGTACCACGTTGCTGAGGCCCTGGAACAAAAAGATGATGGACCGCTTCGAGAACTTTTGACAACCCTGATTTTGAAGGGCGGCCTCGAAACCACGCTCGTAGGCGTCAAGGCGTTATTAGCCGTGTGCGGCATGGAGATTTGACCCGGTCCGTCGCTTCAACAGCATTCGATGGCGAATTGAGGTTTGCGTCCCGACACCAGAAAAACCCTTATGGATCAAGCGGTTCAGCAAAACAGGCGTATAAAAATCCTCATCCCCCTGTTTCAAGGGATGAGGAACCGATGCACAAGAGTCATCGAAAATTGGGTATTGCTTCATAGGTATTGCTTCATAGGTATTGCTTCATTGGTAGGTACTCCCTCATTGGCAGGTTTCCAAATGAAATGCGCGGTGAATGGCACGAATCGCTGCTCCCATGTGCTCTTGCTTCACCAAACACCAGATGGTGGTGTGAGAATCTGCGGTCTGCAGAATCTCAATACCCTCGTGGGCCAGTGCAGATACAACAACAGCCATAATGCCAGGGATTCCCGCCATACTCTCGCCAATGATGGATATTTTTGCGCAGTTTTCGGTCACCTTTGGTTCATACCCGATAGTGCTTAAAATATCCACCGCCCGCCTGGTATCCGCATTCGCCACTGTAAAAGTGATGTAGCTTGACAGCACAGACATCATTTCCACACTAATCTTGTGGTCTGCCATCACCGAAAAGACACGTGTTACATCAACGGGACCTGGAATTTGCACTTGGGACACACCCGTAGTCTGGGTCAGGCTGGTGACCATCCGGTCGGTTAACACCGAACATTCGAGGATTGCGACATTCGTTGTAATCTGCGTCCCCTTGTCGTCTGAAAAGGTACTTCGGACTTGAATGGGGATGTTGTTTTGCATCGCCATCTCGACTGCGCGAGGGTGGATTACTTTTGCACCTTGATAGGCTAGGTTACAGATTTCGTAATAGGTCACATGACGTAAAGGTCGTGCGTCCGGTACAATTCTCGGATCCGCTGTCATGATGCCAGGCACATCCGTAAAGATGTCGACATACGCGGCCTTTAAAGCCACGCCTAACGCTGAGGCCGTGATGTCGCTGCCACCCCGTCCCAGGGTCGTTAACTCGCCATCTGGAGTGGCTCCTTGAAACCCCATCACGATGACAATTTTCCCTTGTTCTAAGGCCTCAACGACGGGGCCTGGATTGACTTCAACAATGCGCGCTTCACCAAACGTATCATTGGTAATGATTCCGGCTTGTTTCCCCGTGAAAACCGTCACATCATGTCCATGGCTGCGCAATAGGCTGGCAAACACCACAGAAGAGATTGTCTCACCACAGGACAACAGCATATCCAAATCCCGTTTGGTCGCTGTGTCCTTGTCATCGAGAATGTCGAGCAGTGTGTCAGTTGCATAGGGCGAACCCTTGCGGCCCATTGCAGAGACCACGACAACAACGCCAAATCCCTCATTAAGTGCAGCTTCAACGTGGCGCAAAGCACTTAAGCGGGATTCGGGTGCAGCCAGCGAAGTGCCTCCATACTTCTGCACACAAGTTCGCATGAAACCAGTCCCTTCGTAAACACATGGTGTAGCTTATGAGCGCTCGAAAGAGCCGGTGCAGAGTCCCAGCCCAATTGCTGTGTAAGCACTGATGGATGGGCAAAGACCTATTGTCGCCCACGCTCCGCCATCTCCCTAGACGGAACAGGTCCTGAGTTTTTGTAAGGACTTTGGTGACGGCTCTGAGTGACCCTTTGGTGAGATTATGGTGAGGCCTTTGGAGGCCTTTTGCGAATCGTGCATAATTTCCCGCCAGTGTGAAAAAGTAGTATCACTCAGGGCCATTCCATAATTTGTAGGAGGTAATGAAAGTGGCGAGTCGTAACCAGTACGTAGCTCCGCAAGCACAAAATGCTCTAGAACAAATGAAGTACGAAATTGCTGCTGAGTTCGGTGTAAATCTTGGTCCGAACACCACCTCGAGAGAAAACGGATCGGTCGGAGGGGAAATTACAAAACGTTTAGTTTCCCTGGCTGAACAGTCCATGTCCGCGCGCACTACCAGATAGCGTCGAACGAACAATTCAATGACTCAAAGGCTCCCGCGACTCAAAGGCTCCCGCCAAAAACGCCGTCGGGAGCCTTTTGCATCTCCGAGTTGGATTCAAAGGGTATGAATGGCAAGCCGATGATTCGGTTTTTTTTCCGTAAAGTGGTTAGGCTAATGTCACAGGTGTCCACAAGGAGGAATCCAATTTGAACTGGATAGGTGTTATCGTTCGTTTCATCGTGTCCGCGTTGGTACTGATGTTCATTGCGTACATCGTACCCGGGTTTAGAATCGCGAATTTCGGGACGGCAATCCTCGCGGCCATTGTTATCGCGCTTTTGGGTTGGGTCGTTGAGGCGATGGTAGGAGATAGAATTACGCGTTGGTGGCGCGGCATCATTGGGTTTATTGCGAGTGCCGTCGTCATCTGGCTGGCGCAGTTCATTGTCCCTGGAATGAGCGTAACGGCCTGGGGTGCCATCTTGGCCTCGTTGGTCATCGGAATCATCGACCTGATTGTTCCTGTTGAAGTACGGGGCCGGATGACCAAGGTCTCTTGACACCCTGGCAATGTATCGAAAGGCCGTCTCAAAGCTTGGCCCGTGCCACCTGCTGCACGGGCCTGTTTCATGTAGTCTCTTAATGCGGGCCGTTTACCGGCAACACTTTGAACACAAATCCCTGCTCTTGGCAGCGAGCAAGAATGCTCGGAAGTGCCTGCGCAGTGTGTCGACTGTTTGATACCCCATCATGAAATAAGACAATCGCTCCCGGTTTGACAGTGCTCATCACGTTCGCAACGATGGCAGCAGTCGACGTGTCCATCATCCAGTCCTTCGAATCAACTGTCCAGAAAACCACAGGATGCCCTGATTGCCGGATCATGGACATTTCATGCTTGTCAATCAGTCCGCCAGGCGGGCGATATAGGACTGGATTCACGCCGCTTGCCTTCTGTATCACTTGGCTGGCCCGCTCCACGTCGTGACGGACCCAATCATCCGGTTTACCAAGGATGTAGTCGTGGTAGTAGCCGTGATTGCCAATCTCATGGCCTTCTCGTTTCATACGCCGGACCAGTTGCGGATATTGTTCCGCACGAGATCCCAGCACGAAAAATGTGGCCCGCACATGCGCGTGGTGAAGGATATCAAGAATCTCAGGAGTGTACCGCTCACTCGGTCCATCATCGAATGTCAGATAGAGAACCTTTGGCGCTGCCGCCACGCGTGGGGGGTCAGTGATGCGAGGGAGCGTCAGCATCGTCACACAGAGAAGAACTCGGATGAAAAATACTCTCATGGTATCAGACTCGCTTTGTGTCAGAGTCGCTTTTCAGCTCTGAGTAAGGGGTGCGAATCTAAGGTTTCCAACATCCACTGGGCCTATTCCTCAAAAAGTGTCATTCAAGAGGCGACACCGTGCATGCCGCCTCTTGACCATTGTCGTTGTCGACGCGCCTGCTATTCTGCTTTTTCGAATTCCTGAGCCTTCTCAAGCGCCGCCCTCAAAAAGCCATTTGCAGTCCTTAGCAGGCGCTCAGCTGTTTCTTTCGTGACACCCGATTGCGTCACTAAAATTGCAGCTTTCAGATTACCCCCCGCAGTTTCAAGGGCTGCTTCGGCTTCTTCGTAGGTCCGTCCGGTGACTAACATGTGGATCCTCTTAGACCGCTCCACAAGTTTGTGATTCGTGGCTCTCAGGTCGACAAGCAGGTTCCGATAAACTTTTCCTAATCGGACCATCGTCGCTGTGCTGATGATGTTCAGTACCATCTTTTCGGCAGTACCTGCTTTTAATCGCGTCGACCCCATAAGGACTTCTGGGCCAGTATCCACTTCAATGGCGACGTCTGCGTGTGCACTCACTTCGGAGTTCGGATTACAAGCCAGTGCGATTGTCGAAGCCCCAACCGACTTGGCGTAATCCAACGCGCCAATGACAAATGGGGTTCGACCGCTCGCAGTAATCCCCACCACAACATCTGAACCGGACAACCTTCGCGATGTCAGTTCATACTCCGCATCAGCGAATTGGTCTTCTGCGTGTTCAACCGCTTCAAACATCGCCCCATCTCCGCCTGCGAGAATCGCCTGGACGAGGTCGGGTGGTGTGTTAAAGGTAGGAGGACACTCCGCAGCATCCAAGACCCCAAGGCGTCCGCTCGTCCCTGCTCCGACGTATATGAGGCGCCCCCCGTTTTCCATTTTTGAGACCACGAGGTCTACGGCGCGTACAATCTCCAAAGAGGCACGTTCAACCGCGTAGGCCACGGTCTTCTCCGCAGCGTTCATCAGCTCCACAATCTCAGAAACAGTTCTTGTGTCCAGGTCTTGGTACAGTTCGCTGGCATCTTCTGTGCGAAGTTTCGTCCATATGGATTGCAATGACTCTCACCCACCTCAATTAGTGCCGCCCACACCTTAACTAAAAAACTGAACGCGTTTCGACAGCGCTCCGCGTGGGACGGCAAAAGCCTGAGCGCGTTTGAACCCGGCAGGCGCGCCACGAACAATCGTCAACGCCTTGTAGTATTCAATGAAAGGAAAGCCGTAAGTCTCTCCGCGCGCATACGCGTATACGTTCATCGCCTTGACCCAAGTCTCATATGCGTCTTCTGGAATATCCACGAAGACTTCCGGGTTGAAGTCATGAGGGTCTTCCCAGTTATCCGCGTAAAACAGTTGGCGGGCGTAATGCGCCGGTAAGACACGTTCGATGGTTGGCAGGCCGCCGTAAAACTGGGCGTCCTGAACAATCCAATGTGTATTCTCATGATCTTTGTGAATGCTGCCTTTCCAGTGCGTAATAATGATGTCTGGCTTGACCTCGCGAATGACGTCGGCGACTTCGTACTTGACTTCATCGTTGACTGGAAGCTCGGCATCTTTGTATGCCAGGAAACGTACATCTGCGCCAACAATGGCTGCAAACTGATGTGCTTCTTCGATTTTCTGCTTGGCGTACTCATCAGGCGTCAAACGTGGATGGCCTTTTTCTCCCGGCGTTAGGTGAAGAAACGTTGCCTTGTGTCCAGCCTGCGTGTACTTAGCTATCACGGCACCGGCCGTCAAGTCCATATCTCCCGCGTGTCCACCAATCGCCAAAATGTGGTGTTTCGTATCAGACATATTACAAGCCTCCTAAAGTTGTTTACGCATGACTTCAAAGCGCCGAGTCACTTCAAACCCCACTCGATAATACAGATGTCCTGCCGGACTGGTTTCTCCCGTCCAAAGGAACCAAGCGCTATGCAACCCCCTTGCTTTCATGTCTCTCAGGCATCGGTACAAAAGAATCTTGCCAAGTCCAGTACCTCGCAGGTCCTCGTCGACTCCAAACGGCCCAAAACGTTCACCGACCCCGTCATACGCTCCGTACATACAGAAACCGACGATGCGTTCATCCTTGTGAGCAATGAGGACCTGATGCAGCGGTACACCTTGTGCAACAGCTTCCCGAACAGCTCTGGCCCAATCCGGGTTGAATTTTGCATCGTTAAACTGAACAACCTGGCTAATGTATTTTGGCGTCAGGGTTTCGAACACATAGCCTTCCGCCTGCCGCATTTCCTCGAGCTTCGTTACGTCCTCTGGAACACGAAATTCGACGAGGTTTTTATCCATGGCAACGCAAGGATAGAGTAGGTGGAAACCCTGTTTGTCGAGGAATGCCTTGCCAGCGGGATAGCGGTCTGTATCCATACCTGGGACAAAGTAATTGGGGGCGTAGGAGGAGAAAAAGATGTAGCGACGTCCTTTCTTCTTAAAAAAGTCTTCGGCGGCCGCAAACATCTTGGAAGCAATTCCTTTACGCTGATACTCCGGATGTACGAAGAATGCGGTAATCCACCCGTTCTCCGGTTCCAGATCCGCTCCTGAGAGTGGGAGTTTCCGAACGATGCAGAGCGTAAATCCCGCAACGGTCCCATTCTCTTCGTACAGAATGAGGCCCTCGGCATCAAAGTTTGGGTCGACCAGTACACGCTTTACAAATAAGTCCATTGCAATAGGTTCTTCCGGGCATGAGCGATTCCATAGTTTTACAATGACATCCTCGTCGCCACTTCGGTAATGTCGAATCACACGCAATCCTCCTAATATTGAAGCACTCGCAAATTTAAGTATGCGCGGGATGATATCGCTTACAGCTGCGGTCTCGTCTGTGATGAGCTCCTGTTGAAGTTCTTGTTGAACTTCTTGTTGAACTTCTTGTTGAACTTCTTGTTGAAGTTCTTGTTGAAGTTCTTGTTGAACTTCTTGCGATGAACTCCCTGTTCTGAGCCCCTGTTCTGAATCACTTGTCACTTTTACATTGTATTGTTACAACATATTATATCATCTAGTTTTGATAATATTGATTTATTTTTACAACATTAGTCAATTTTACTACCGCTGGTCCAATGTTGAGAACTTAATAATCAAGGGGGCTTTGTATTATTCTTGACGAGTAACGCCCCCTCATTTGTGATATGAAATTTCAACCCATGAGTAAACCTCTGTCAATCCCGCGCCTACCAAATCAGACTCGGTCATCCCGCATGTTCTTGTTCCAGGTTCCCTGTACAACGGACAATCGGACGGATGTAGGACTACGTGGCGGCGTGACAAGCCACTTGCTGCCCTGACTCCGTCGCAAGTAACTGTGGACGTTGTGTTCGACAGATATCCATCACGAGTGGACACCGGTGAGCAAATGGACATCCCTCCCGCCCTTCAAGCAAATTCGGAGCTTCAATATTGATGTCATCACTCTTGCGCGTAAAGACATGTTCCGTGGCACTCAGCAGGAGCCTTGTGTAGGGGTGCCTAGGGTTGCCCACAATTTGGTCGGACGTTCCAGCTTCCATGACCTGCCCACCATAGAGGACCATGATTTTATCGCCAAAATACTTTGCGGATGCAAGGTCATGCGTGATGTACAAATAACCCAGCCCGAACTCATCCTTTAATCGATTCATGAGTTTCAAAATATCGGCCCTGATGGACACGTCCAACATCGAAATGGGTTCATCGGCAACGATAAATGCTGGGTTGACGGCTAACGCTCGCGCAATCGCGACGCGTTGTCGCTGTCCGCCGGACATTTCGTGGGGGTATTTGCCGAGGACTTCCCCTGGCGGGGTCAGCCCAACAGTCTCAAGTAACTCTATGGTCCTCAATTCCAGGTCGCTCCCCTTCAAACCCTGATGCTTTCGAACCAGTGGAAGAAGATGTTGGCCAATTGTGCGGACGGGATTGAGCGACCCAAACGGATCCTGAAAAACCATCTGCACCTGACGTCTGAGGTCTTTTAATTCACTGTTGCGACGCATGTGTGTAACGTCGCGACCACCTATCTGGAGCTTTCCATGGCTAGGTTCGTTTAATCGGACCAACGTGCGCCCGAGCGTGGATTTTCCACTTCCTGATTCCCCCACGAGAGCTAGCACTTCGCCAGTGAATACTTCGAAACTGACAGCATCCACAGGCGTAATATAGCGGGTGCCGCTGCTGGTCTTAACGGGAAACCGAACCACCAATTGATGTGCGCTCACAAACGGTTGTTTAGTAGACATGGGATTGACTCCTTAGTTCCGCTTCGGTCAAGTGACACTCCACTTGTGTTCCACCGAGAACTACAGCAGCAGGCTTATCCGTCCGGCATTCGGGCCTCGTGTACATACACCTCGGATGAAACGGACATCCCGTCGGTATCTTGAAAGGGCTTGGCGGCGCCCCAGGAATTCCGACAATATGGTGTTCTCCCACTACCAGCTTCGGAACCGCATTGATAAGCCCTTGTGTATAGGGGTGATGCACTGCGTTTGCTGCGTTTGCTGCGCTTGCTGCGCTTGACGTGCCCATCTCGATTAAGCGTCCGGCATACATCACCCCAACCCGGTTTGAAAGACTGCCCACAAGATTCAGGTCATGACTGATGAACAGTACAGAGAATCCAAGACGGTCCTGTAATTCGAGGATTTTCTCGAGAATCGACCGTTGGACGACAACATCCAGTGCTGTGGTTGGTTCATCCATAATGACAAACCTCGGCTCGAGCGAAATGGCGAGGGCAATCACCACCCGCTGTCTCATCCCCCCTGATAGCTGGTGCGGATAGCTGGAGAGCCGTGCGGGGTCAATCTGGACAAGTCGCAATAGTTCTTCCGCTCTGTGATTCGCTTCTTCCTTACTGATGCCAGGGATATGCGTAGAAAGCGTGTCGACGAAGTGACTGCCGACCGTTTTTACAGGATTCAGCACGTTCATGGCGCTCTGAAAAACCATGGACATTTTTGTCCACCGAAACTGTTGCAACGCTCGTTCACGCATTCGATAGATGTCTTGACCCAAAACCTTAATTTTACCGCCCGTAACATATGCTCCGGGTCCTAAGAGTCTCATGACTGCATTTGCCAGGGTAGACTTACCGCATCCGGATTCACCGACAATCCCGACAATTTCATTCTCGAGGATGGTAAAACTCACATCATCTACGGCGGTCGCCAGACCCCTTGCGGTCATATAGCCTACGGACAGATGCTCGACTTCTAGTATTGGGCTCCCTGTCATCAGACGCCCTCCTTATTTGCTTCTGCCTGTAGCCTGCTGCGAAGTTCCTTTGGCAACTTGATAGGTTTTTGCAGACGTGGATTGCTGACTTCATCGATACCATAGTTGATTAAGGTCAGCGCTAGCATCACCAGCGTAATGGAAAGACCAGGAGGGATGAACCACCACCACGCACCCTGCATTAACGCGTTCCCATTTTGCGACTGGTTCAACATGTTGCCCCAACTTGGTACGCGCGTACTGCCGATGCCAAGAAAGCGTAGGAATGCTTCACCGAAAATGCCCCAGGAAATCATCGAGATGAAAGTGTTGAACACGAGAGACACCATGTTCGGAAACACCTCGGCGAACATATTGCGAAAGTCCGAAAATCCACCGAGCTTGGCAGCGAGCAAGAAGTCACGCGACCGGTAGGTCATTGCTTGAGCCCGTTTCATTCGCGCAGCTGCGGGCCAACTTGTCAGCCCAAGCACCCATACAATCGCTTGTGAACCTGCGTTGGGAAGATAGGACGAAATCATGATGATGAGCGGATAACCTGGCAGTACGAGCATCACCTGCGTAATCCAACTGATGACCCTGTCCACTGTTCCGCCTTTAAAGCCGCTGTAGACGCCAAAAATCACCGACAGCGCTGTGGCAATCACCGCCACCTGAAAGCCGATGGAGAGACTGGTCCGCGTGGCGTACACCCATTGACTGAACACGTCGTCACCGTACCCGGTTGTTCCGAACAGATACTGTGTGCTCGGTGGTTGAAGGGGTGGCAGGGCACCCTCTTGCATCGGGTTGTGGGTTGCCAACAGCGGTGCAAATATCGCAACGAGAACGAAAAGTCCGAGAATACTGAAGCCGACGATGGCCTTCGGTTCTCGAAATACGCGCAGGATGGTTTGCAGCCACTGCGGCATTGGCCGGAATGCTCGCGGGGACGGAATCAGGTTGGCCGTCGGTTCTTGACCGTCTACAACCGCCGTTTCCTGGTCACTCACAGACTCACCCCCTCTGCCTCAACACGCGGATCCAATCTGTGGTACAGGATGTCTACGATGAAATTTACGAACAGCATCACGACGGCGATAATCAGAAAGATACCCTGCATCAGTGGGTAGTCCTGACTGAGTACAGCCTGCGACAACTGATAACCAATACCGGGATATGAAAAAATCTCTTCAATGAGTATCTGACCGCCAACCGCGTAGCCAAGGGCAATTGCAAACTGCGTGACGCTTGGAAGAATTGCGTTACGTGCTGCATAGGACATCATGACATTCCAGGGCCGCAGTCCCCGTGCTTTTGCAAACGAAACAAAATCATCACTCACGACCTGAATCATGTTGTTGCGCATGGCCAGCATCCAGCCCCCAATGGTTGTAATCAACAGGGCGAATCCAGGCAGGATGGAGTGCCAAACTGCATCGCCAATAAAACGTAGCGTGAAGGAAGGCGTGTCGCCTGCGCTGTAAGAATGCATCTGCGGAAACCAACCGAGCTGAAAGCCAAAGAAGTAAAGTAATAGGAGGGCGAGCCAGAACTGAGGAATGGAACCGATGAACATCCATATCGGTCCCATCAGGCTGTCGAACAGTTTATTGCGCCGCCACGCAGCGACGATGCCAATGAGGGTACCGATTGCGAAAGCGAGAATCGTTGTGACACCGACCAAAATCAGCGTCCACGGCAGCGCTTGTCCGATGATGGTGCCGACGCTCACAGGGTAGTAGGTAATCGAAACTCCGAGATTGCCATGCAGCAATTGTGCCATATAGTCGATATATTTCTGCCAAAGCGGCTTGTTGTTGATACCGAACTGCAAGGCTAATGCTTTCATGACAACGGGGTCTATCTTCCCCTGTGATTTGGCAACAAGCGCCTCCATCGGGTTTCCCGGCATGAGATGGGGGAGTAAAAAGTTGAGCGTGATGGCCACCCACACCAAGACGATAAAGTTGGCCAACTTCTTGATGTAATACATCCTCTCAGTCCTCTCTTCCGCACGGTTCCGGGAGGCAAAACTGCCTCCCGGACTTCACGTACCTTAGTGAGCGGGTTTCAGATTCTCCAACACGATTCCATCTGCGAAGGCGGTTGCGGGAGAGGGATCTACATAAGGATTGGAAGCAGTAGGCCAACCGGTAAAGTTTTTGGTGGAATTCTGACTCCACTCGGCGGCGTACACGAGCGGAATAACCGGCAGGTCTTGTTCAAATTGGGTTTCAATCGTGTACATCGCCGATTTCTGTGTAGACGCATCCACTGTCGATTCAAACTGGTCCAACGCCTGCTTTACGACCGGGTTGTCGTACTGTTCGTAGTTCTGCTGCAAGCCCGGATAGAGGGTGTTGCGAAAGCCCTGATACGGTGTATTGCCAGCAAACAGACCGGACTCGAGCGCAAGGTCAAACTGGTGATTGAGCAGAGCACTGCTCCAGTCTGTCTGCTGCGGCTCTTGAACATTGATTTGGATTCCGATTTTCTTCAGGTCCTGAGCAATCAGTGACTCATCTTCGTTCCAATCCGTCCACCCATTTGGAGCCATCAGGTTAAACGAAAGTTTTTTTCCGGTAGGGCTGACGCGAATACCGCCCGGCCCCATCTTAAATCCTGCCTTGTCGAGCAGCGCGTTGGCCGTGGAGATGCTGTTCGTGAAGGTTGTACTGAGTCCCGGTTTCAGCCACGCACTCTCATTCGGGAGCACGAGCCCACTCGGGTTGGCTGGCTTTTCGTAACCAAACTCACCAACCGTGTCGATTTGCTGCCTATCGATGGCATCACTCATTGCTTGTCGAACGGCAACGTTGGCAAGGAGCGGGTTTTTGAGGTTTGGCACCAGGTTAAGGTCCGCGACCGGTGGAAAGAAGTAGTGCCGGTTTGTCGGATCCTTTGAAACATACAATTTGTCAATGTTCTGCAGGAACTCGTCGGCCCAATCAAGCTTGCCGCTCGTGAGCTGCAGGTTTGCAGCCTGAGCACTGGAAATAGCGGGGTAGATTAATTCCTTGGCAGCAAGTGCCCCACCCCAATAATTCGAATTTGCCTTCAGCGTGTATGTCTGAGCATTAAACTTGTCGAGCATGTATGGGCCTGTTCCGACAGGACTCGGGTCGGTCCATTTCGACGGATCGCCCTGAATCTTGCTCCAGATATGTTGCGGCACGATAGGGATGTCGCCTACGACAATCTGGGCAAACGGGACCTGAACCGATGTAAAGTCAAACTCAACCTGATTGCTTCCTACGGCCTTAACGGCTGATAATGATTTCCAAATTGCCTGCGTATCCAAAGCGGGATATTGCTTCAACATGTTGTACGTAAACACGACATCCTTGTTTGAAAAAGATGTCCCATCGTTCCACTTCACACCGCTGCGTACTGTGACCGTGAGTGTCTTATTCCCGTTGCTCCACTGCATGTTTGTGCCGAGCATGTTATAAACCTTGGAACTCGTCGTACTAAAGTAGAACAAGGGTTCGTAGATGGTTCCGTTCGGTGTCTGCAGGTTTGCCACCGCAAAGGGGTTGAAGTTGTCGGTCCACGATGAAGACTCCTCCGCCAGGATGGTTAAGGAGTTCGCAGAACTGCTGCTTTGAGAGGTGTTCCCTGAACCTGCAGCTTGGTTTCCATTCCCAGACTTCCCTGGCGTGTTCCCTCCGCACCCGGCAAGCAGTGCAACCGCTGTTGTCCCAATGACTATCGTCGTGGCCACTTTCTGTAGATTTAGCACCACAAACAAGTCCCCCTTCGAATTTTCACATGCTATGTCAGGGCCAGCACACGTTCCAAGGGCCAGTTTGTTACGCTGTAACGCTAGACTGGCAATGGAGTGCTCTAGCCGATGGCATCCACATCCACAGCTCAAGTAGATATCCCGTTCACAACTCGCGTACGCATCACGTTCCCATTCACATCTCACGTACGATAGGATTCACATGGTTTCCACATTCTAGGATTGCCGCCGCAACACGTTTTAGTTGATGTTTAATAGAGGTGAAATATCATGCCGATAGGAGGTGCATTAAGAAAGCGCATACAGAAATACTGAACTCAAACTTATGAATTACAGTGTGGTTTGCAAGACAAGCAATCACGTAGACTTAAGCCGTTGGAAATTTCAAAGTAACGTTGAATTGTTTAACGTTATTTCAGAAAATACTATGATTAATAGGATTATTATTTCAGAATATATTGAGTTACGCAATATATATAATAAAATTTTGCACTACATTCCTTTTCATTTCTTCAAACGACACAGGCTGTTTCTGCACCCGCCAACGCAACGCTTAGTTAATTCGAGAATCGCTTACCCTGCAGGCAATAAATTTGTCAATCGTGCTCGAAACAAGGCAAATACTGTCGAAAGTTCTTTGAAATTACGATAGAATGGTTTATGATTTGCTCTAAGTATTTGAGATCTGCCACAAGTACATATTCGACGGGCACACCAGAAGAAATTCTGCGTCGCAAAGCTACGGGTCTAAGGGTTCACTGCCTATGATCGCCGAGCTGCTATTGTCGCTGAGTTAAGAGCGTCCCGTGCATGTCCTGCGGGACGTATTTTTATTCGAAATGGAACGAATGGGGGGATAACGAAGATACTTGCCTAAACGTGTGAACGAAAGAGACAGAGCACTAGCCAAGAAATATCTGTACAGGAGGAAGTTAAGGTGAGCATTGTACCCGCAGTGACGCATTTTCTAAACAGCGCCCTAAACGCAGTTTCCCTGGTCATACCCTCAGAAGTGAAGCGACAGAGTGCTCCTACGCTTGTCGAGGGCTCTTTTATTCAGTCCGATATGGGCGTACTGATAGGCATTACGGGCGAGCTCCCTGGGCGTCTCATACTGGACGCACATACGACAACATTCTCGAATGTCGCACAACTTATGTACGGAATGGCTCTTGAAGGAGAAATGCTTGAAAGTTTTGTCGGTGAAATTGGAAACATGGTTGCTGGTAATGCGGCGTCTGATTTATCCAGCAAAGGACTCCAGATTAATATCTCACCGCCGACAGTCCTTGTCGGATCAACAAAAATCACGGGATTCGAACAAGGCATTCAAATCCCTCTCGAAATCGAAGGCCTCGGCCCCATGAATGTGTTTCTCATCATGGAAGGCAGGGGGGCGTGAGCGGCAGCAGGGGCGAACGCATCAAACGCAAAGGCAAATGAATGGGGTCAGTACAGGGTCCCTCCACAGAGAATGAATGGACATTGAGCCGATAGAACCATCACGATACGGAACCATCACGGCACGAACCCAAAACGCCGCGATACAACAGCACACGGCAACACGACAGCACTTGAGATTGCAGAGAGAAAGGGAACCGTCATATGAGAGCCATAATGAACGCACTTAAACTCAGGTCCTTGCAAGCAAAGTTAATCACGGCGTCTCTCGTCCTTCTCATTATCCCAAGCCTCATCACCGGACTCATAGGGTGGCAAATCGCAAAACAACAGTTGAATCTACAAAGCCAACAAGTCTTGAAGTCGGAAGTCAATTTGGTGAACGGCACCATCGCTGCTGTAAATAAACAGGTTCAGGCGGGTTATTTGTCAACGACGGCAGCCCAGGAAGAAATCAAGAACATGATTCTCGGGCCGAAGGAACCGAATGGGCATCGGCCAATCAATCCAAATTTTGACCTTGGCAAAAACGGGTACTTTTTCGTCGTCAACAACCAGGGCGTCGAAGTGGCCCACCCGTCTCTTGAAGGCAAGAGCATATGGAACACAAAAGCCCCGGACGGTACGCTTGTTGGTCAGAAAATCGTTGCACTCGGAAAATCGGGAGGCGGGTTCCTCACCTACTCGTGGCCCTTCCCGAATTCCCGGCAAATTGGCGAGAAAATCATTTATGTCGCGCAAGACCCCGCCGGATGGGGCTGGAATGTGGCTGCTGGATCTTATATGACAGATTACAATGCCGGCGCAAACCTGATTCTACGAGAACTTATGATTACCGTACTCATTGCCGTCTTGCTCGGACTGATTGGCACGATTCTATTTACCCGGTTTGTGCGGAAGTCACTCGAAAAAGTTGAAGAACAAGTCACAAGAGTGGCGAGCGGCGACCTGACCGTGGAACCGTTGAACATCACGTCCATGACTGAAATCGACAGACTTGCACAGGGCTTTAATCGCATGACCAGTCATCTCACATCTATCATCTCGAAGATTGTAGAAACCTCACAACAAGTGGCTGCATCAGCCGAGCAATTGTCAGCCAGTTCGGAGGAAAACGGCAAAGCGACAGAACACGTAGCCGAAATCACACAGAATGTGGCAGAGGAGACGGAGAAACAAAACCGCGAATTTGAACACGGGAAACAAAGCATTCACGAAATTGGCGATCGCATTAGTGTCGTGGCTACAAATGCCAAGTCTGTAGCTCTTGCAACGGAGCAGGCGGATAAAAAAGCCGAAGCGGGTAAAGAAGTCATTGACACTGTCTTGGAACAGATGAATGAGATACATTCAGCCACGGAGAATCTGAGCAGCGTAGTTCAAAACTTGGGTCAACAGTCTGCTGAAATCGGCAAGATTGTTGATGTCATTACCGGCATCGCAGATCAGACCAATTTACTGGCTCTTAACGCCGCCATTGAAGCCGCTCGTGCCGGAGAGACAGGACGTGGTTTCGCCGTCGTCGCAGACGAAGTGCGCAAACTGGCCGAACAGTCGGCGGACTCCGCCAGCCGTATTTCGACCATTATTGAAACCATTCAAGACGGAACACAAAAGGCGGTTGACTCGGCCATCAATACCTCGCAATTGGTTGTCAGCGGAGTCAGCGCTGTGCATGAGGCAGGAAACTCCTTTGCCGACATCAAGTCGTCCGTTGGGCAAGTAAACCTGCAAATGAAGGAGGTCTCCAATCAGTCGGAAATTCTGTCGGACGGAGCCGCTCGTCTAACCGAGGCGGTCAAGTCATTGTCGGAAATCTCGCAAGGCATCGCCGCAGGAATGCACGAAGTCTCAGCGTCCACAGAGGAGCAACTCGCGTCGACGGAGGAAATCAGCGCTTCCGCCGCATCTTTATCGCAGATGGCGGAACAGCTTCAAAACATGGTGACCAAATTTCAGCTGTAACATCCCACCACAACTGTAGACAACGTCCCATCTCAGAAATTGGGGTGGGATGGAGATTCCATCAATTGGGAGAGAAAAACCTATGGCAAACGTACTCGTTGTTGATGACGCTGCATTCATGCGCATGATGATGAAAAATATCCTTGAACAAAATGGGTTTACCGTAATCGGCGAAGCAACAAACGGCAACGAAGCCGTAGAACGGTACAGAACACTGCGACCGGATGTCGTCACCCTGGATATCACGATGCCAGAGAAAGACGGTCTGCAGGCACTGAAGGAGATTCGCGAACTGGACCCACACGCAAAGGTCATCATGGCATCCGCGATGGGACAACAGTCGATGGTGGTGGAAGCCGTCCGATCCGGTGCAAGCGACTTTGTTGTGAAACCCTTTGAGCAGCACCGCGTGATTGAGGCATTACAGAAGGTCGTAGGTTGATTGGGTGACAGAGGATGGAAATTACAGTCCTGATTGTTGACGATTCCGCGTTCATGAGAGTAACACTTGCCAAAATGCTGTCGAATGACCCAGATATAAAAGTCATCGGAACCGCACGCAACGGACTCGACGCCTTGAAACAAATCGAAAAACTGCAACCCGACGTAGTGACCATGGACATTGAAATGCCTGAGTTGGACGGTATTGCGACGTTAAAGCGACTAATGGCAACCGCTGCGCGCCCCGTGATTATGCTCAGCTCCCATACATCAGAAGGCGCAGAATTGACCATGGAAGCACTGCAATGCGGCGCTGTAGACTTTCTGACCAAGCCGGTTGCACAACACATCGAGGAAACCACGGAGAGCTTAATTGCGAAAGTGAAAGCCGCCGTGACTGCCGTGCCGAAGACGATTGACGTGAGTCCGCATAACACGCGACTGTCGCATCCCAGGAAGCCATCGTCTGCACCAAGAGGCGTTGCTCAGATGGTGGCCATCGGCACCTCTACTGGTGGTCCGCAGGCGCTGAGCGTGGTATTACCGCAGCTGCCAAAGTTCATACCGTGCCCTATCCTCATTGTGCAACACATGCCGCCAAGGTTCACACAGGCATTAGCCAGTCGATTGGATGCGACTTGTGACATTCACGTTGTGGAGGCAGAGAACAATCAGGTGCTCGAAAACGGGACGGCATACATCGCACCAGGGGATTTTCACATGCAGGTCCGACGGGATGGCCGCGAATACCACATCGAATTGAATCAAGCTGCGAAACGCCATGAACATCGTCCGTCCGTCGATGTCTTGTTTGAATCACTGGCTGTCATACCGGACATCCCCCGCCACTTGGTCTTGATGACCGGCATGGGCAGCGACGGGACTGCTGGGATGCAAAAGGCGAAAGAGTCCGGTGCCATCACCATCGCGGAATCACAAGAGACGTGTGTTGTGTTTGGAATGCCGAAGGCTGCCATTGCGCGTGGATGTGTCGACTACGTTTTGCCGCTGCATCAGATTGGTCAGAAGCTTGTCGATGTGACCGACAACGCTAACCTACCGCGCGTTGATTGAAGGAGGTCTACCATCGTGCGATTTGGTCATCTATTTGGAAAGCCGCAAACCCCTCCACCTGCGAAATCGTCACCATTTGCCAATCCGCCATCCGATGCTCTGACCCCCGCTCCGAGAGACGGGATGGTCGCTGTCAAGGACAACCGCATCGAAGTCATTGACCCTGATGTTGACGGGTCCTGTGCCGTTATCGAAATTCCTGACAGCACAGGCATTCAAATCATTGCTGACGCAAAGCCTGTAAGCGGGTCACTCCAAGTAGATTCAAAACTACACCTTGAAGTGAAAGTGTCACCGACCGCGCCCGTTCGTTCATTACAGTGGCTGCCCTCAGACGATAAACTCAGTCTTCGTGCCATGTTATCCATGTATCCTGGTGCCCTTTACCAGTACAAGGATGCCCTAGTGCCGGTACGAAGGCTTTGGCTTCAAGTTGAAGAATCCCCTGTCCCGCCACAACCCTTCACTGCCGAGGAGATTATAAAAGACCTCTCTCAAGCTGGGTTCGTCGGCACTGTGGATGAACAAGCACTCGCTGAACTCGAACAGTCCGCGACGAGTACGGAAGTCGTGCTGTTACAGGGTACCCCGATGCATCCTGGTGTGCCCGAAGGCTATAGCAAGGTCCCGCTCAAACACCTCTACGATCCGCTTCATCTCCACATGCACATCGCAACCGTGACGACCGAAACCATCGTTGGCCTCTATTCCTCTGGCAGACCTGGCAAACCTGGAAAGGACATCCTTGGCGTCACTATCCCCGTCCCGGAGTTCCCGCCCATTCCCATTCTTGGTGACGGGGTATCAGATGTAAATGGAGAACTCGTGACAAAAAGAAACGGGCGCCTGATATTCACGTCTACGCTCATTGATGTAGTTCCGGAGTTGATGCTTGAACAGGATATCTCTCCCAAAGACGGACAGGTCATTTTTGATGGGGACGTGTGGATTGGCGGTTCTGTGCTTGACGGCTCATTTATAAAGGCCTCGGGCAGGGTTGTGATTGAAGGAAACGTGATGAATGCGCATGTTGTCTCGGAACAAGGAATCTGGGTATACGGCAATGTGACAGGCAGTACTCTGCTGACGGGTCAAGTGAGTCTCTTATACGGAGAATTGCACCCGCTGCTCACGCAAGTCCTTTTTGAATTCCAATCGTTTACGAGAGATTGCGACATCCTCGTCAGTGAGGCACATAAACAGGCACAAACGCGCAGCAAAATCCATTTGATTGCCTCAGCCCTGTTACAAAGTCGATACAAGCCCATTCTTGAAAGTCTGCAAACATTTGCAGTAAATTACACGAGTCTCACCGCGATAGACAGTGCCTACCGTGAAATTCTCGAACTTGTGCGCACCAAATGGATGGGCATCCAAGTAACAGCCATTCAGCTCGAAGACGCAAAATATCTGCAAATCAAACTGCAAGATTATCTGCGCTACGTCGAACATACCATCAAGCGCAACTTCGCACATGTATCGGTGTCCAGTGCAACCTCATCGACCATCCATGCGACAGGAAACGTATGTGTGGCTGGCCACGGACTGTATGGGACCCACGTGGAATCGCACAGGTCAATCCTCGTCAAGAAATCCGCTCGGGGGTCTGTTTTGGTGGCTGAGCGAGCCGTTTATGTACAGGAACTCGGGTCAGCGGCTGCAGCAGAATGCAGTGTGGCTGTAAAGCGGCGCGAGGGCTCCATTTATCTTGGAATCAGACACCCGAATACCATCGTAACGCTTGGTGCGGAGCAACAGCGGTCTGACCGTCGCCTCGAGAACGCGTATTATCGGGGAAGATTGCCTGGTCACAACTACCTCAGTGTCTAAGCTCGGTGTCCGGCGGCTGAGCCGCCGGACTTCTGCTCAGATGACTGCTCATCCCCCGATGGCGAGGAGTGGATCGCTCCGGTTCATCGCGAGGGAGGTAACAAGGAATAACACCACACCACTCGTCGTCGCATAATAGTGGCGGACTGGTTCGCCGAACTCATCCGCCACATACCCCAAGTGTTGACCATCCTCCACCTCGTCACCAATTTGTACGAGGGGGTACCAGAGACCACTACAATCCGCACGATACCAATCGAATCTTTCGAGCACCTGGCATGGAGGTTCAATGACATCCCCAGCTAGAGCACCGAGATAGCGAAGGGCGTTAAAAGTGCCCTCTGTCAATTGCCCTGACCGCGTAGAGTCGAGAATTCCCTGTTGCCCGGCTTCCGCAATGACAGCAATCTTGCCAATCTCCGCGGCTGCACCATAGGTAGATCCCGGAACTTGCCCTGTAGAGGCAATCGCGTAATTAATACCGAAGATACTCGCCACAGTACGTGCGGAGTCATTCAGTGCCACGTCATCTGTGACATGGAAGATGGTAAACGGTACAAGGGCTTCAATCATGTCGCCGCCATGCAGGTCAATGACAGCATCGACTTCCCGAATCACCGTCTCAAAGAGTCCGTAAGCAAGCCGCTGTGCGTCAGTGCCATCTATTTTCCCCGGGAACATCCGGTTAACGTTCTTGTTATCACGCGGATGTACATAGATGCTGCGTGCATAGAAGGATGCTTTATTCGCAATCGGAAGGACAACAACCCTTCCTCGGACAGTGGCTGTGTCAAGCTCCTTTGCCACAGCAAGGGCTGCATCGATGGATGTGTATTCGCAGCCGTGAATTCCAGCCATGACGAGCACCGTCGGGCCGGGCTCGCTCCCATACACCAAAAATGCCGGGAGTTTCTCCTCCACCCCGTCCAAAGCCAGATATCCCTTCACTTTTTCCCCAACGTTTACACTCAGGTTTCCAATCGTCCAAACCTGTCCCATGTCGGGTCTCCTCCATTCTGCTTGACCTCTTCGAGCCTCCGCTGTAACTCCTGCATCGCATCGAGATAGTGGGCGCGAAAGGCGTGTCGTACCTGCTGCGCGTCCCCCGTTTTCAGGGCATCCACCAGGACTGCGTGAATTTCTACCACACGAGGCAAACGGAGGGGCACCTTGCTTGAAATCGTCATGTACATCGCGTTCACCAGCGGATCGAGTTGCTGGTGTGCGTGTGCCATTCGCTTGTGTTTAGAAGCATCGACGACAGTCCGATGAAACAAGGTGTCGCACAAAATCAGCTGCAACGTATCATTTGCTTGCAAGGCATGCTGGAGCGTAACCAAGATTTCTTCTAGCTTTTTAAAATCAACGTCTCGTAGATGTGGAAGGGCAAGTTGTGCAGCCTCGCCTTCCAGGAAGGCGCGCATGGTGTAGATTTCAAAGGCGTCTTCTGAAGATAGAGTCGAGACTGACGTCCCGCGATTCACTTCATAGGTGACAAGACCCTCCGATTGCAGCATGAGAAGTGCCTCTCGCACCGGACCTCTTGAGACCTCCATCTGCCTCGCCAGTTGCACTTCATTGATGCGTTCACCGGGTTTGAGCGTCTGATTGAGAATCAATTTCCGGATTAAGTCCGCCGCATCGCCTGCTAACGTGGACCGATTGAGTCGCATCGAAAATGTGTCTTTCATCGCTCGCACAATCCCTCCCGTTTGTGCTTTATCATCTGCCTGAGGGATTACACATGGACCTTGCTTTCAAAGAGGGTCTGTAATTCGTCGAGGTGATGCCAATCCATCACTTCCGCCCCGGTTTCAAGCAGGTGAATTTTGTCAATCACAAACTGTGTTAAGGGCAGTGACAGATTGTGTCGCTGGCCAATTTCGATAATCGGCCCCAACTGATGGTTCACCTCTGTCTTGCGCTTGCGCACGGCGATATCGCGCCAAATGCCGCTTTTTGTCTTCGCGTTTGCAGCCATCCGTGCCGCAAGTCGCTCGAGTTGCCCTGCAAGCGCTGCGTCGTCTCTTCCATCCCGTGGGTATACCAAGCCTGGTATCCAATCGTCGAAACCAAGCGGTGTGACTCCCTCATAAGCGGCGACTTCGAGGACTTCCGAACACAGCTCCATCAAAGCTGGTCGATGCTTGCGACTTCGAACCACGGTGGCCATTGTTTCGTCAACAAGTGCTGTTGCAAAGAGTAGCGCTGCGTAGGACAACTTTCCCCACAAATAACCCCAGATGTTGTCTGTTACATTGACCGGACCGAAGCACGACAGGGCTTCCTGAAGTGAAAGCACTCGCCCGCTCTCGGTGCCGTCGAGTTCTCCAACGTAAAAGGCCGACGGACCCGCATAAAGAATTCGCCCTGGCTCAAGGTAGTCAGCCGAAAAATTCACGAAGCAGCCAATGGTACGCTCTCTGCCAATCATCGCAGCGATAGTGTTTTCACAGAGACCGTTCTGGCAAGAAACGACCTGCGTCTCTGGACCGACAAGTGGCATCACCTGTCGCAGCGCTTCCTCTGTGTCCTGCGATTTCACACACAAGAGCACGGTTCGCAACTGCTTTCCCCGGGCCACAAGTTCCGTCGGCGTATAGGCAGGTACGCGCACATCAAACGTTGTGTGCGGCCCCTCGATATGCAAATGTTCATCTCGAATCTTGCGTACATGTGCTTCAACTTTGTCGCAAAAGACTACATCGTGTGACGCACGGGCGAGATGGGCGCCAATCACCCCTCCGATGGCACCAGCGCCAATAACCGTAAACTCCATCCTTTAGACACTCCTTTCACTTTTCACTTTTCACTTTTCACTTTTCACTTTTCACTTTTCACTTTTCACTTTTCACTTTTCACTTTTCACCTTTCACTGTTGAATGCGTCTCGCTTTCGAACGCCCCAGACTCGGGTCTCTGAACCCGCCCCTACAGCGTCTACACACCCCCCACAGCGTCTACACACCCCCCACAGCGTCTACACACCCCCACAGCGTCTACGTTCTCTCACGGAGTCTCGGGTCTAGCCAGAAGTAACTCAAATCAACCAGGAAATTCAGTACAACCACGAGTGTGGCCGTAATCACCGTCGTAGCGATAATAATCGGGACATCGACATAATCGATACCGCCCACCACCAGCGACCCTACTCCAGGCCAGTCGAATACCTGCTCGAGAATAATCAGTCCACTGAGGGTGTTCGCCAGGTCCATCCCAAGTTGCGTAACAAACGGCAGCAGACCGGTTCGAATGACGTGCCGCATGCCAACCTTCGCCTTTTGCAGCCCTTTCGCGTGTGCGGTCCGAACGTAGTCGTGCTCGAGGACGTCAGACAACGTGCTGCGCAGAATGCGAGCATAATATGCGGCGCCCGTTATCCCATAGGTGAGGGCCGGCAGGACCAGGGAAGGCCAACCGGCCGGGCCGTAACCATTGAATCCCCCGATAGGCAGGAGATTCGCACGAAAGGCAATCACATAGATGAGGATGATGCCAAACCAGTAAGTAGGCAGCGAGGAACCGCCAATCAATACGCTCGAAAACAGTGTATCGAGCCAGGAATCCCTTTTGTAAGCCATGTAAATGCCAAGCGGGATGCCAATGATGAGCTCAACAAGGACCGCGGCGACACCTAGAAACAAAGTCGCAGGCAGCCTTGTAAAGACCATATGGATGGCAGACTGATGATAGTGATATGACATCCCCACATTGAAATGGAGAAGATTCCAGAGAAAGCGGCCGTACTGTACATAAAACGGCTGATTAAATCCGTACAGCTTTGAGATTTCGGCCACAGTTTGCGCCGTCGCATGAACACCGGCAATGGTTCGCGCAGGATTCGCTGGCATCAAGAAGCCGACGATAAATGTGATGGTCACGACACCCCAGATGGTAAACAGCATTAAACCTAACCGCTTGATAACGTAACTTGTCACAGGGATACCTCCAGTCGGCTTAGCGACGCGAGCGATTCGCAGCTCTCAACCAACTGTCGCCGAGTAAATTAAAGGCCACAACCGTCAACATGATGCAGATACCTGGGATGAAGAACAGCCACGGCGCCGTAGACATCGCTCCCTGGCCTTCGGCTACCATCGCTCCCCAATCCGGCGTCGGTGGCGGTGGCCCTGCCCCTAGGTACGACAGGGCAGATTCGAGCGTGATGTTGGTGCCCACCTGAAGAAGCCCATAGGCAAACACTGTACCGATGACGTTTGGCAGCAGGTGTCGCCACATGATTCGCAGGTTCGATGCGCCCTCTATGCGGGCAGCCTCAACGAACAGGGAGTTGCGAAGTTCCATTGTGCGGCTGCGTGCAATCCTCGCCATCGGTGCCCAACTGAGGATGCCAATCGCGAGGACGATGACGAGCAGAGAGGGGCGAAAAATCGTTGCCACGAATACGACAAACAGCACGAAGGGAAATGCCAGAAACATGTCTGCGAGGCGCATGAAGATGGTATCGACAAAGTTTTGGTAGAACCCGGCTGTGACGCCAATAATGACTCCCAGAATAAGCGTTACGACGGTAGCTCCGATGCCGACGCCAATGGAGATTCGCGAGCCCCAAATGATGCGCGACAACACGTCGCGACCAACTTCGTCAGTCCCAAGTAGGAAATGTCCAGACCCGGGCGGCAGCGGCGCACCAATTGCGGACAGTCCCTGCGAATACACCTTGTTCGGGTCAAGCGGTGAAATCCATGGGGCTGTGATGGCCGTAACAACAAACACCAAAATCACGCATCCGGCTATCCAGGTGCGCGGTTGACGAAACAAGCGCTTCACAAAGTCTGCCCGAGGCCTGCGTCCTGTGTAACTCTTGACTGCACTCGTTGGCGCAATGTCACGCTCTGTGACCGCCAAGATAACCGCCCTCCCTGCGCGGCGCACTCCTCACGAAATACGCCGCATCCTCATGAATTACGCTTCAATACCATCTGTCTACTGTGCTTTACTTGCTCGGTTTCCAGAGATATTGGAACTGAATCGGCAACACCTGGTGGACGTAGTACAACGGATTCTGCGGTTGCAATGTGGGCTGTTTGAGAACGTCCATGACACCGTAGAACAAGGGAACAATAGCGCCTTCCTGAATCGCAATGTTTTGCGCATTTTCGTAGGCCGTGGTCCGCGTGTTGTTGTCGAAACTCGTATCACCTTTTGTGATGTCTTGGTTCACCTGTGGATTGTTATAAAACGAGGTGTCGAATCCGCCCGGGTTGTTACCGTCAAGGATGTTGAACATGAAGTCTTGCGGGTCTGGATAATCGTCAATCCACAGTCCATAGCTCGCCTGGTCCGTATTCGGGGTTAGAAGTCCCTGGATGTACGGCGCTTGCGCCTCCGGCTTTAAGCTCACCTTAATCCCGGCTTGCGCCATTTGATTCTGCAGGGCTGCGCCGACGTTAATGGAAACGGGATCGTTCATCGTCACAAGTGTGAATTTGACAGGGTTGGATGGTCCATACCCGGCCTGCTGCAGTAACTGTTTCGCCTGTGAGATGTTTTGCTTCAACGGCGGCAGGTTGTTGTCATGTCCGACGAGTCCTGGCGGAAGCAGTTGATTTGCCGCTACAGCGCGGCCGTTCAGAATCTTTATCAACGCCGGAATGTCCATGGAGTCAGCGACCGCCTGCCTCACTTTTACGTTCGTAAATGGCTTCATTTGCGTGTTCAACGAGAGGAAATACGTGATGAGGCCCGTGTTCTTGAGATAGTCCGATTTGAGCCGCGGGTCTCCCATGGCGGAGAGAAAGCTGTTGGAGTCAATCTGCATGTTGCTCGTTAACGCGCCACCAATCACGTCAAGCTTTCCTTGCTTGAATAGTAGATACTGGTTCGACGGAGAGACGCCGATTTGTGTGTCTATCTCATTTAAGTGCGGTAGTCCAGGTCTCCAATAGTTTGGGTTTTTGACGAGGACGATACTTTTGCCGGGCGCCCATGACTTGACCATGTACGCGCCCGAACCCACTGCATGCTGGGAGATGGCTGCGGCGTTAAAACTCAGCGGCTTGACAACGTTCTCGTCCATGACCGATCCGGTACCGGATGCAAGTGCAGACAGAAAATACGGCTCAGGCTGCGACAAGGTGAACTGTACGGTGTGTGAATCGATGACTTTGACGCCCTGAAGATTGCCAGTTGGGCTTTTCATGTATGCTGCCGCACCGACGAGTCCCCTGTATATGTTCAGCGACGCCGTGCTCTTCGGATTCAGGATAAATTCGACAGAAAACTTGACGTCTGCGGCCGTGACCGGATCGCCATTTGAGAACTTTGCATTCCGTAAATGGAACGTAATTTGTGTGTGATTCGGATTCCACGCCCACGATTTTGCTAAGTCAGGGACGATTTGCAAGCTTGTTGGTGAGAAAGTCACTAACTGGTCGTAAATCGAATCGACGTACTGAATGGACTCCGTATCCACACCAACAGCCGGGTCAAGTGAGGGAATATCTGACTGGACTGCAACGTTTAATGTTCCACCGTCTACCGGTTTCGTGCTGGCAGCAGTATTTGTCGCAGGCTGAGTGTTGCCGCAGGCCGTTAACACGGCTGCGATGCCCGCGCAAAGTGCAACACTCGTCATTGTCTTTTTCCACATGAGTGTACCCCCCTGGTTCTTAAAAGAGATTTAGTTGAGAACCAATAAAGCTTCTTTGAGGGTGTGTGTAATATAGTTCAATCTGCGCTGTAACAGCACCTCAAGGTGTTTCGATTCGGTACTGCCTGTGTCAGTAAGAACAAGTTGTTGAATCGGGGCGAGTGCAGGTATGGGAGGATAGTTGAGCGCCAAATCTTGCTCAAACCGATTGCCCGTTGAGTAGTTCATGGGGATAAGAAGCCGCTGCAGCGCCATCAATTTCCGGTTAAACATGCCATCCTCTACGTGCGAAGCATAGAAGGTGTCAACCTTTGACTCCAACTCACGACAAAGCTCGAGCGCCGACTGAAGTGAGAATCTGTCCTCAGCGACGGCTTGCCACGCGGTTAAATGACCGTATATTTCCCGTGCTGTCTCCCGAAAGTCAAGCGGCAGTCTTGATTCCGTCAGCAACATGCGCAGCGCCGCTGCGTAGACTCTCGCGTCGCGTTCTAAATACTCCGGGTCCAGTTTGTCAGTGGTGTCATCCACAGTGTGCCACCACCATCCAAGCCCCCCTGTCTTGCCGCCGCCTAAAAACTGACTCGAAAGAGAGGCGCTGTGGTCGACGACAGGAGGCTGTTCGGATAGACACATAAACAGACCCGAAACGCCGATGCCGTAAAAGGATTGGTCTCCTGCGCGCCCAAACCTCCCTCCATGAAACGTTTCACCCGTTTCTGCCTGCACTGTGGCGGATGCAATCTGACGGGTTTCAGCCATCGCCCAGGCTTCGGCCAGAACTGTTGCACCTTTCCCACCCACGGAGTCGACGTACAACTGGGCCACAAGTTGCTCGTTAAGCTCCTGCCAGTGCTCATCCACATACCAAGTGGACCCAGCGTATCGGCCGTGCGAATGACCCGACCAAAAGGCAACGCGCAGCGTCCGCTTTAGCTCTCCTCGCCGCTCCTGAAAGAGACGCAGCATCTCAAGCGAAACGGCGTTCGCACTGCCGTTGTCCATGGCGCCGTAGTGCCAGGAATCCACATGACCCGCCAGCATCACCACTTCGTCCGGAAACAGCACACCGGGGATATCGGCGACCAATAACGGAATTTCTCGCCACTCTGTAAGAACCTTGGCAGTTATCGTTACAGACACAGGTCCTCCGCTTAACTCGATTCGCAAATTTGCAGCGTCCGACCCAAGAATGGACACGGCAGGAATCTGTGGGAGCAACCCGATGTCTTCACTCGATGGGGAACCCCAGACTGGAGAAACAATCATCTCATGAAGTTCTCGCCCGTTATTAAATATCGCTCCCACCGCACCTGCCCTGACGGCGCGACGCATCGAGTCAGGAGAGGCCAGCCCATCCACAAGCGCGATTGCGCCCGCAGGAAAGTGTTCGTAATCCGACTCTCTGCCGGGTCCAACATCGGTGACGTACCCACTGACTCCCCCTTCACCTGTGCTCTGTGCCATCGAATGCGTGATACAAGCAACACCTTGACTGCGACCATCCCTGCGGACAACTAACGATGCTTCCCCAGGTAAGCTGATATAAGCGGGGTGTGTGGCGCGTTGATACTGAATCCCCCATGACTTCAGCTTAGATTCGATGTAGTCGAACGCCAACGCTTCCTCTTCTGAACCGGACAGCCTGACATGTTGTGCAATCTCGCGTACATGTTCCATCAGAAGATCTCGGTGAACAGCCGTTAAAACATCCTCCTCTTGCACGGACTGCCATCCCCTCTCACGACCAGATTTCGTTTCTTCACTTCGCAGGCACAGGCATGCTCCAGCACACTAACGGTCACTCTGGTCACTCTGGTCACTCTGGTCACTCTGGTCACTCTGGTCACTCTGGTCACTCTGGTCACTCTGGTCACTCTGGTCACTCTGGTCACTCTGGTCACTCTGGTCACTCTGGTCACTCTGACCGCCAAGCACCCGAGCCTACACCCCGCTGATCACTGCTCCAATTCTGCTGCAATTAGCCGACTGTCAACAGTTGTACAAATCAGATAATATACCTGGGAGTAAGATTAAATATGTATTGTTCTGATAATTTGAATTATTAGTCTGTTAACAGTCTACTGTCAAGATATTATTCTTGATGATGGGTTGAAACTCCATTCCTTGACGAATCATTGGTCTCAGCCGCGGTCTTAACGGGGGGGTCAACGGAATTCTCAACGGAATTTTCGACGGAATTTTCAACGGTCACGCCCCGCCCGTCTCTGCCAATGGCTTGTATCTTTTTCTGAGTTGGGGATGGTCGAAAGACAACGTATCTCATCATGAAGTAACTCATCGATGAGGAAATAAACATGGCCAATCCTTTCGATATATTGCTGCTCACAAATACGGGGATGGACTTGGAGAAGATGAGGTAGGTGGAGAAGAACACGGCAATCGCGTCATTGAGGACAAGGTTGATAAAGGCTTGAGCGAAAAAGCGAGACGTTTCTTTTGCATCTCTCACGGCTACATCCCGAAACGTAAATCGGCGGTTTAGAAAGTAACTATTTGTAATGGCACAGGTGACTGCAACCGTATTCGCCAAGAAGATGTGGAGAGCATCTTTTGGAGACAGCAGAAGAAGCACATTCAAAATGAAAAGGTCTATTACGGCATTAAGGAAGCCAATTACAAGGAATCTCGTGTAACGATGCACAAACTTCACGCGACATCACCATATCAATAAATTAACTTCCAGACACGCCGCACAGCTCATGCAGGTACTCCATTTTCCACAGTACACGATTATCCGCTCCAGATGTGGAGGATACGTGGAAAGCGTGTATCAAAATTATGCTGCACACGAGACGGGGCTGAAAGGCTTTGCTCTGCAGGCACCTGATCGTTCAGCAGGTGGTCGCCAGGTGGTTCAGGAGGTTGTCCACCGGACAGTTCTTCAGGTCGTCCGTGCACGCGAATCCTTTATTCATCTTGCGTGTTCTTCTTCGCTAAGCCCAGACGGTATCCAGTATAGCCAGATATCAGTGCCACGAAAATTACGATGATAATCACTTGCACATTTAAGTGCATTAAAATGCGGATGTACTTCACCAAGACTCTGCCGAAAACGGTGAATGTGACAACCCAGAGGACGGAACCAAGACCGCTCAACAATGCGAAAGAACGAAACGGAAACAGATTTGCTCCGGCGATGTAGGGGATAATCCCCCTTACGATGGGTAGGAAGCGATAGACGATAAAAAGTGGTGCAGAGTACCGGACCATTCTCGTTTCTGCATTCAAAATGTAGCTCTTTGGGATTTTCAGTCTCGCATAAAGTTGATGAAGCGCGGCTTTGCCGATTAGGCGGCCAATTCCGTAACCAGCGAGTGATCCGACATAGGAGCCCACAAACGACACCATCACCAACAACCAGTACGGATATACACCCTTCGATGCAGCTACACTTCCAAGCGTTACGAGTGTTTCGGAGGGAAACGGCAGCATCAACGCTTCTCCGAACACACCGATAAAGACTCCAATCAGACCAAAGTGTGCTAATGAATGGTAAAGACCATGGAAACGCACTCCACACACCTTCTTCGACTCTACTTAGGCCCGTTCAACATGTTTCGACGGTACGCCTGCACGTTCACCTTTGCTACACCCGTGAACACCGCAACGAAACGACGCCGCATCCGCCTAGCCCCCTACTCATTATACTTGACATCCGCGTATTCAATCTCAGTCCTATACGCACGAATTTGGCTGAACGGCATATTTGGGACAAGCCGTTCATACATATCACTAACATAATCATTGAGCGGAGGGGAACTTACATGGCAGTTTTCGGCTTTGTTCTATTTGCGGGCATCACCTGGGCACTGTTCTTACCTAAGAGGGCTCAAAAATCTACGCAAAAAGCAGCGGTGCACCTGGTTCGGGGTAAGTACGAGCCAAAGCGGAAACAAACACAGCGGAGTAAACAGGTGTCACTAAGTCCAACGGATGCACTTCGATTAAAAGAAGTCAAACTAGCGGCTCAACTAAAAGAGGTTCGGGCACAATTGAGGAACAACGCGTAGTTTTACCATCTGATGGAATCCGTCATGACCAGAGCCATCCCCCCCTACCTACCGAGGCAGTCCATGCACAGATGGATAATGTCTGCCGATGACCTAGCTAGGGGACGCACCCGTTGTGATATAATGCCACAGGGAAAAGAGATCTTCTCCTCCAATTATGCGGACCGTTACGCTCCCCCCTCCTGACAGATCAGGTATGAAGGTTAAGCACTTGAACTGGTAGTATTACGTCAACGATTGCTCCAACATGGGACCCATTCACAATCTCTAACAGCCCCCCATGTTCTTCGACAATTCGGCTTGTAATCATGAGGCCAAGGCCTGTACCGTTCGACTTTGTCGTGTGAAATGGTTCACCTAATCTGGAGACACTGCTCGGCGGTATACCTGGACCCTGGTCTTTAAACCGCACCTGTATTTGATTATCTCCGCGACTAACTACACCCACAGTAATTTGTTTGCCTGGAGGTGTCGCCTCAATTGCATTCTTCAGGATATTGATGAACACTTGTTTTAGGTCATTTTCGGCGCATTCCACCATCGTATCCTCTGCACCGTACTCGCGGACCACCCTGATGTTTCTGAGATTGGACTGAGATTCCAACAGCAACAGAACGTCATCTAACAAACGACGAATGTTTACTGGCTTATGTTGGAGTTTTTTTGGCTTTGATAAGAGCAGGAGTTGTTCAATTATACTATTAATCCGGTCAAATTCGCGAAGCATGATATCGCAATACTCAGCAGCCCGGTCCGTCCCACTACGAATCAGTTGTGTAAACCCTCGTAAAGAAGCGAGGGGGTTTCGTATTTCATGGGCAATTCCCGCAGCCATTTGTCCTGCCATAGATAACTGCTCAGCACGCCGCAGGAGGTTGTGATTCACAATCCGCTCAGTGATGTCTCTCAGAATGAGCGACATCGCACATACCTGCCCCTCTCGGCAGTATATCGGGGATACTGTTACACTGAGATAAATTAATTGACCGTCTTTCCTCGGGATTGACATTTCACTCCCGACAATTTTTTCGTTGCGTTTCACGACCTCAACCCATTCATGAAGTTGGTCTCTCGCAATCGTTAAGAATGTCTCCCGCTGACATTCCTCCTCCCACGTAAACATTCTTTCAAAGGCTCGGTTTGTCCAGGTAATATCTCCTGACAACTCCAGAATACTAATGGCATCTGCCATATTGTCAATAATTGATTCGAATTCGTGTTTGACTCGCATATATTCCTCTTCACTCAGCTTGATTCCCGTCACGTCACGAAGCACACTTACCAGACCATGTGGCGTTCCATCTGTATGAAAAACCTGGCTGATATCGCCTTCAACGTATAGTTTTCCGTTTGATGTTTGACGGGTCGCCTCGTAGTGGAGAGGGGTATTTTGCTTCCAGGCAAGGGCATTCAACCGATTAATGTCCTCGATCCAGTCTGGCGTCAAAAAGCGAGACGTGAGGCTCGAAAAAGTTTGGCCTCTCCATTCACTGCTGTTGATGCCTAACATATCTAGAGCTTGCCGATTCGCTTCTAACCAGTGCCCTTCTGCGTCAGTGAAGACAATTGACTCCGAAAGGGTGTCCAGCAAAGTTTTGAGTTGCTCCTGGCGCTCTTTTGCATTAGCTTCTGCAACCTTTTGTTCAGTAATATCGGTACCAATTAAAACATACTCATATGGCACTCCCACACGGTTACGGAAGGGAACAACTGTGGATTGAAAGCAACGGAGGGCATTCTGGCTCTTTCGCGGTAACAATTCACCTCTCCATATCTCCACGGTTCCGAATACGACTTCTGTCGCCATCGGATCTATTTTGTCATTCGGCATTAGCACACCGGAAGGCCTTAGTACTTCGAAAATATTTTTTCCGATAAGGAGGTCGTGTGAGAGATGGAGTAAGTCGCAGAACATGCTATTCACGTAGGTCATAACTCCGTGTTCATCCATGACGGCCACCATGCAAGCTTCATTTAAGGCGGTTTGCGTATCAGTCAAAACCTGCACTGTATGCTGCAATTCCTTTGTGGCCGTCTGAAACATCAAACTTCCGCCTTTCTGTACTAGGGATAGTGCATGCCTGCCAGTGCACATGGATAGTTGTAACACGCTTTGTATTCTGTATAAAAATTACAATAAGACCATATTTGCTAGTCATTTGAGACCATATTCATAATAGTTAATCATTTTAAGGGTAACATCCTCGCTTTAGGATAGAGACAGTTTCGCATGATAGGATCCCACCAGCCAGGTGTTGAGCATAGCGTTACTGTGAGCGAATCCCCCAAATGTGTGATGTAAGGTGTGTGTGCCCAATTTGGGGGACCGTTCACCGTTAGTGTAAGCAGCCCGCGTCGTCTCAATGCTGACCGAAAAAGACCATTCCGGACGGTCCACGTTGACTAGTGCGCCATGGAATTCTGTTCGCGCTGTGCCATAAATGAATTTTCCACGTTCACATCTATGCATGTATCGTCCTCACACTCGTTGCGTGCATCAGGCATAGAGTCGCCCTTAGTGATATATTGGAAACGCAACAGTCAATTAAGGGGTGAATTTATGACGAACTCACAAGACTCCGAACATCAACATACACATGACCACCATCACCGAACGTTTGACCCTAATCATTTGCAGAGTATGGAAGCTCGTCGCAGAGCTTTCATGAATCCGGAGCATGTACTCCCAAAATTCCTCACGCGAGCGAATATGACCCTGCTCGATGTCGGCTGTGGCGCAGGCTTCTTTACCGTTCCTGCGGCTAAATGGCTCATAGATGGGAAAGTCTATGCGCTCGATAGGCAGCAGGATATGATTGACGTCACGCTGCGTCGCGCTGCCGAGGCGAATTTGAAAAACGTTCAGGGTATCACCTCGTCTGCCACGGCAATACCCTTGCCAACAAACTCCGTAGACGCCGCCCTGATGTCCATGGTGTTTCATGACATCCCCGAGCAGACTGAACTGTTATCCGAAACGGCCAGAGTCCTAGTCCCCGGTGGAATTCTCTACATGGTCGAGTGGGATAGAAATGGTACCGAGTTTGGACCCCCGATGCACATTCGGATTCGCCCCAGTGAATTGCGTGAAACGCTGGAAACCAACCATTTCGTTGTTGACGACATTACGCACTCCGACGTCGAACCGGCAGTGTACTTCGTCACAGCCCGGACACCACACACGGGGGACTAGTCGTTACACGCCTTCAGCGATCTCCACCACCACGTCCTCAGCGACTTCCGGTCACATGTAAGGTGGCGCAATTAAATCTTTTGGTGCTCTGCCCTCACAAACTACGGTGAGGGCTTTGCTTTGCCAAGCCCCCATTTCCAACTCGTGCATTCCAAAACAATCCTTTGTACGATCCAAGTCGACATTTTGCTCACAATTGATCAGTTCTATATAACGTGCTTATACCTTCCAACGCGTTGTGAGATTCGACTCGATGCCAAACTGGTCCAGTACTCTTGCCACGGTGTGGTTGACGATATCGTCCACCGACTCTGGATGATTGTAAAACGCCGGCATAGGTGGAACAATCTTCACGCCGAGTTCCGCCAACCTCAGCATGTTCTCAAGGTGGATAGGACTCAGTGGCGTCTCCCGAGGCACGAGAACAAGTTTTCGCGACTCCTTAATCGTCACGTCCGCTGCTCGCGCAATCAGGTTGTCCGCCAGGCCAAGGCGGATGCTCGCAAGTGTTTTCATGCTACAAGGCGCAATAATCATACCGTCAACGGGGTAAGATCCGCTTGAGATGGCAGCTGCCTGGTCTTGCGCCGAGTAGGAAACACTGGCAAGCTCTCGCACGGTTGCGACGTCCATATCCGTCTCCATATGGATCGTCGCTTCTGCCCATTTGCTCAGAATCAGATGGGACTCAATGCCGAGCGAGTTCAACGTTTCAAGCGTGCGTATTCCCCAGATTGCTCCGGTTGCGCCTGTGATGCCAACAATCAGTTGCATTTACTTCGCTCCTCGTAAGCTGTGAGATTTAAAAGACCAGTTGCCACATGTCTACGGTGTAACATGGTTTCTGTAACAAAGTTACATCGCTAGTGCACGACAACGGGCTGTGAAGCTTCTGGCAGCGAATCGTGAGTGGTATAGGATGGCCTTACCTTCCCCAGCAAGAACAAATAGGCAAAAGCACCCATCAGCGCGACCACACCGGTGACAATCAACGCTATCCTGAAGTTATGGAGTGAGCCGTATAGCAGTCCTGTGACAAGTGGGGCAAAGGATGCACCAAGGTTCCCACCGAAATTCTGCAATGAGCTTATTGATGAAACGGTTTCTGCAGGAGCCAAGTCCATCGGCAGCGAGTTCACACTGCCTGTGACAAGGCCCATCGACGCCATCGTCAAAACGAGAAACAACACCGTCAACGTCGGTGTCTTGCTGTAAGCAGCGATGATGACAAACACGGTGCTAAGAATCAATCCTCCACCAATGATGGTTTTTCGCACAACGGTCTTATTAGAGCCACGATTCACCCATGCATCGGCCCACCAGCCGCCTAGAATGGTCGTGATGATGGCGACGATGAATGGCAACGCACTGAGCGATCCACTTTTGCCGATACTCAAATGCTCCTGAAGCACCAACATACCTGGTACCCAGGTCAAAAAGACGTAGAGTACATATAGGTAGCCAAACTGTCCGACAATCAGTGCCCATGTGTTTCGATAGGCAAACAGACCGCTCCATCCTATCCGCCCCGCAGTTGACTTCGCTACTGTTGCTTGGTTGGTGCCACCCTGTCTATCCGTGCCTTTATTCTTGCGATAGATTGCAAGCCAGACCAATACCCACACCAAACTGAGAGCGCCCGTTACGTAAAACACTTGTTGCCAGCCCATTGCGACAAGCAGTGCCGCTGATAAAGGCAGGCCAATGGTCGGACCAAGTTTGTTACCGGTGAAGTAGATGCTGATAGCCTTGGTACGGTCCTTCGGCTCAATGTTTTCGACAATGATTTTCGGAGCCGAGGGTAACAGAGCTGATTCACCAACCCCTAGTAATCCTCGAAATAGAGAGAGTAGCGGCAACTTTAGCGTGATGGTCGTTAACCATGTGGCAATCGTCCATGCAACCATCCCGAGTGGAAGAATTCGCCGCGGATGTAATTTGTCTATCACTGGCCCTGCGAGTAACAAGGAAGCAGTCAGTGACCAACCGAAAATAGACTGTATGAGCCCCAAATGACTGGGCTTCATCATGTGGTGCTTGACCCAGTATGATCCGGCGATAGCGATGTTGACGCGGTCAATCGCCGAGATGACCAGTGCCGCCAACAGCATGAGGACAATCCCCCATTGATACAGCGACCATGAGGACTTTGTCGATGTTGACTTCCTCATAAATAACCTCCTCAATTTGTTCTGCGAACCACGCCATAAATGGCTTGTCAGCAGAACCCCTTTGGCAGGAAAAACAAGCTTCTACTCGGGAAGCGGCTGGCCCTTGGTTTCGCGCAAGAACAGTGCAGTGACAAACCCGACAATATAAATCAAGCCGATGATGGTAGCCGCGATGCTGTAGCCACCAAGAATCGTAATCAAGTAACCAGCAAAGAGGGGGCCGAGGAAGGCGACAAACCTGGCAGCATTAAAGACAAACGACACACCAGTAGCACGGATGGGCGTTGCAAAGAATTCGGGGAGCCATACTGGCATCCATGTGTATTGACCAAGCGTAAACAGCCCATTGACCGCCGTTAGAACGAGCATCAATCCCAACTGATGCACCCAGAGAAAGAGGACCGGAGTCAAAATCAGAGACATCGCAAAATAAGTGAGTGTTGTCTTCTTGCGTCCCCACGCATCCGCTAGAAATCCAAGCGTGATGTACCCGATAATCGCTCCGACGTTATAGACCATGCCGCTCGCACTCGCCCAGTGAGCAGCTGACAAACCGTGCTTCGCCGCGGTGGCTCCGACATAGGATGGAACCCAAGAAGAGATGGCCCACCAGCCCACTGTCGTCGTCAAGGACATGAGGAGTCCAAGAATCGCCATCTTGCGGGATAGTTTGTCGGAGAAAAGCGCTTTCAGAGTAAACGCAGAGTATTTCTCATCGTCGTGTGATAGGTGCTCGCCTTTTTCTACCTTCGCTCGAACATTGGACCGACGTTCATTGGCGTGCTCCCAACGCTCAGATTCGTCGACATTCCTCCGCAGCCACAAGAGCAGCAAAGCTGGCAGGATTCCAAACAGATACATGAGACGCCAAGAGTTGGGACCCGTGCCGCTGACGAAATACCAGATGAGCGATGCAATGAAAAATCCAATGCCAAGACCAGACTGCATGATGCCAGCGGCCTTCGCCCGGGTATTCATTGGAAACACTTCCGCCACCATGGAGGTCCCTGTCCCCCACTCCGTTCCAATGCAAAAACCTACCAGTAGACGGAGGATGATAAACGAACTCCAGGACCAGGCAATTGCACTTAAACCGGTCATCAAGGCGTAAGAGAGAATGGAAATCATCATCACTTTTTTACGCCCAATGTAGTCTGCAAGGATACCACCTACAATCCCACCAACGCCCCAGCCTAGCAGTGTTAAACCAATTGTGGTACCTGCGTAGAGCGGAATTAGTTTCAAATGCTCCGTAGGCAGAAGCTGCTTCAGTGCTACACCCACGGTCAAAATCAAAGCGTAGGTCTCATAGCCGTCAAACAACCATCCTAAGTTTGATGCAATCAGTGCATGCCATTGCTTGACGGTCACGTTGCGATACCATGGACCAGATATCGATGCAACCTGTGGTAATGGTTGACTCATCTTTCGCTACCTCCCTTTATTTAAAGATAATTTTGACAATAAGAACAATAGATTTATGGTTTTGGCGTATTGTGACTCATCTCCTTTCGCATACCGAACTCCCAAAACGTTCGAATCAGACAACGTCTTGGGAGAGCATAGCGTCGGGAACTGTACTGATTGAAACCTACGTCCTGGGGTGTGGCCTTACAGTTTTATCAGGTGCCCCCACCTTGTTTTCACCTCCTCCTGAAGTTTCTGACTCGCCTCGGCCACAGGAGGAAAGTCGTCAATATGGTCATAGGGGCGGCAAGCGTCAATAATGGCCCGGGAACTGAACATGGCGTTTGATTTATAGGCGACGGACATGGGGTCATTTTTCGAACCCATCGCGTTATGGATGAAATCAATATCGTATACCGGGTCCGATCTCGTTGCCACTGCCCACATCACCTCCTCCAGATTGGCTGGATCGATATCATCATCGACCACAACGACATACCGCCCCATGTACGCGCCGACGCCGCATTGGCTGAGGACATGGCCGCATTGCCTCGCATGACCTGCGTATCGTTGTTTGATGCTGGCAACAGTGAACATCCGTGCACCACCGATTTCGTGCGCCCACACGCCTTCAACGCCTGGTACACCTGCAGCAAGAAGTGCATCAAACAACAACGCTGAACGCATGACAGCTTTTGAATAAGAGTAGTCATTGGGTGGTTTTGCTGGCGGACTACCCACAATAATGGGTTGATTGCGGTGATAAACACGCTCCACAGTCATCACAGAAGTCGGCTTTGCCCCGGCCTGGTAGTAGCCATGAAACTCTCCGAAGGGGCCCTCCATTCGCGTATCACCAGGGTAAATGAAACCCTCGAGGACAATCTCCGCGCCGGCAGGAAACGGCAGACCTGTCAACTCGCCGTGAACCACCGCGACCGGTTCATCGAGGATTGCGCCGATATAGTTCCACTCGCACATCCCGTATGGGACTTCGATGCCGGAAATGAGGTAGCAGAGCGGATGGGCCCCGATAACGATACACACCGGGAACGGTTCGCCTGCCTGCATATATTTTTGGTGCTGGATTTGACCGTGTTTTCCAGCTACCATATCGAGTCCTACGTGATTCTCGTCGTGAACCATCACGCGATACGTTCCGACGTTTACCCAATCGGAATCGTAATCCTTGGTCACGACGGCACAACCTGTGCCGATGTAACGTCCACCGTCTCCTTCGTGCCAGAGCGGGGACGGAAAATCCCACATATTTACATGCATTTTGTCGACCACGTGCTCAAAGACAGGGCCAGACTCCACAGTTACAGGCGGGAAACTAGCGGCTCTTGACTGCCACTCTTTCGGTTTTCCGCGCAGCCACTGCACCAATTCCTTATGTTGGCTGATTTGAGGTGCCCTCAAGATAGAACTGAGCCGGTAGGCGCTGCTCGTCGTACAAGTCAAAACCCGGTACCCAGCGGGAAAACCCATAATCTCATCAAACAGCAGTGCCGAATGACCATCTTGCTTGACGTTCATCTCACTGATGGCTCCGAGTTCGAGGTTCCAATCTGCACCTTTGAGAACCTGTAGATTGTCCGCTTGTCGCATATCATCGAGCCAGTTTCTCAAATTGAGGCTGTTTGGCATGGTATCATCCTCCTTACGCAGTACTTCACGTCGCAACGGGCCATGTCAGACCTTGTGCTTTCATCAGCTCAGCAGCACGGTGAACGGCTGCAATGATTTCTGTGTAAGCCGCGCAGCGACAGAGGTTCCCCGACATGTAGTGACGGATTTGCTCGTCAGTTGGCTCTGGGTGTTCTTGCAGCAACTGGGTCGCCATCATCACCATTCCAGGGGTGCAAAAACCGCATTGAAAGCCTTCGCATTCGACAAACGCTTGTTGCACAACAGACAATGCATCCAGGCTTCCCTGACCCTCGGCGGTCATGACATCACAGCCATCGACGAAGGCCGCAAGATACAGGCATCCGGAGACGGCTGTCCCATTCACGTAGACAGTGCAGCACCCGCACAAGCCCTGACCGCAACTCTCTCGCACGCTGTACATCTGGAAGCCACGCCTCAGCACCTCAACCAGGTTCTCATGCGACTCGACTGCAATTTCTACCGGTCGGCCGTTTAAGCGAAAGTGAATCACTTGTGTGCCTGCCATCTCAGTCGTCCTCCCATTCGTTTCGCTGCTGCTGTCGCAGTGCCCGAAGTACGCGTTCCGGCGTAAGTGGAGTTTCGTAGATACGAACGCCAGTTGCATCCTGGACGGCGTTCGCCACTGCGGGAGAGAGTGCCAATGAGCCGGTTTCGCCAATCCCCTTTGCTCCAAAGGGGCCCTTTCTGTGCGGGACTTCAACAATCTGGACATCGTTTTGTTCTGGGACATCCCAGAAGCCTGGAATCTTGTAATCGGCGAGACTCGCATTGACCACTTGTCCTTCATCGAACACCATTTCTTCAAACAGCGTAAATCCCATTTGCATGATGGAAGCACCAGACAACTGACGTTTCACAATCCCCGGATTTAGTGCTTTACCAGCGTCTCCGACCGTGACCAACCGCGTGATAGTTATTTTGCCTGTTTCCGTATCGACTTCGAGCTCCACACCCGTTCCACCAACCATCCAGAAGGGTGTGATGTTCTCGGACCTGCCCGTTTCAGAGTTTGGTTTTTGATAGTCAGGAATGTACGATCCGACGCCCATGATATTTCCTGCCTGCATGCCATACTGCTTCGCAAGGATAGCACCGTATGTGCACGATTGGCCGTCCTGCGTTACAACGGCCCCCTGTTCTACGCGTAAAGACTCTGCAGGCACTCCCGTCTGGGTTGCGCACATCTCCACTGCCTTTTTTCTGGCATCTTCTGCTGCAAGCCGAACCGCGTTCCCCATGTGGAAGGTCGAGCGCGATCCCAATGTGGCCATATCGTACGGCGTCACATCAGTGTCTGCGTGAATGACGCGGATCTCTTCCGCGGTTATCCCGAGCACATCGGCGACAATTTGCGCCATTGCGGTGTCAGAACCCTGCCCCATGTCCACCGTGCCACAGTGCAGTCCACAGCTTCCGTCACTGTAAATATTGACAAAGGCGACAGAAGTGGTGGGCGAAACCGCAGCCTTGATGCCGATGGCTATGCCCCTGCCTCGACGAATCGGCCCTCTACCACGCTCAAAAGGTCCATGCCAATCCATCAGCCGTTCGAGTTCGGCGAGCACCTCACTGGTGCCGGCGTCCTCAAGTACCGTGCCGGTCGCGTGCGGTCGGCCGTTGGTCAGGAGGTTTTGGCGACGGAAATCGAGCGGATCGAGGCCCAGTTCCCTGGCAATGATGTCACTCTGGCTCTCGTAGGCCCAGACGAGCTGTGGGATGCCAAAGCCGCGCAGCGCGCCGGCTGGCGGCAGATTCGTATACACGGCGTAGGAGTCGAGTGACACTGCGTCAATGTCGTAAGGTCCCGCCGCAGTAAAGCCCGACTTTTGCGTCACGCGCGGCCCAATGTCGGCGTAGGCGCCCCCGTTCCACCACGTGCCTACATGGCGCCCCACGATGCGCCCGTCTTTGGTGACGCCCGTCTTAATGCGCACTGTCGCCGCATGGCGCGTGATGGTATAGAATTGCTCTTCCATTGTTAGACTCAATTTAACCGGGCGACCCGTTAGCAGTGCCAGGACAGACGTGAGCGCTTCTAACTTGATGTAGAGTTTGGCTCCAAAACCGCCGCCGAGGTACGCAGTGCGTACACGGACCCTGTTTTCCGGCCACCCGAGCAAGCGAGCAACTTCAATCCGAACAAACGAAGGACTCTGAGAAGACGTATGAATCAGTAAATTACCGCTGTCCGTAAGCTCTGCGACGGTCACGGTCGGTTCAAGCGGAAGGTGATTCACCTGTTGGCTGCGAAAGGTGTGTTCAAACACGTAATCGGCCTTAGCAAACGCTTCGTCCACGTCCCCGCTGCGCAGGTGGTACTCCATGGCGACATTCGTCTTGTTCCGTGGTTTAAGCGTCTTGAGATCGGCAAACGTACCGGCCGGCCGAATGACGTCGTGGACAATTCCTGTTTCTGTGTGAGCAGCGTCAATCTCATGGAACACCGCTTCCATCTCTTCGTATTCCACCGCAACGAGGTCGGTAGCTCGGTCTGCCGTATGCGTGTCCGCTGCTAAAACCACAGCTACCGGTTCCCCCACGTGACGTACTTTGTCAATAGCAAGAATCGGTTGGTCGTGAAACGCGGGCCCGTAATACGGGTCTGGAATGAGTTTTAATACGTCTTCTGCAGTAATCACGTCGTAGACGCCAGGCAGTTGTTTGGCCACGGACACGTCGATGCTCCGAATCCGGGCGTGGGCAACCGTGCTGCGGACCACCTTCGCGTGAAGCATGCCAGGTAACTCCACGTTATGGATATATTCAGCCCGTCCAGTCACCTTGGCGCGGCTTTCAAGGCGATGCACGGACTGCCCCACTTGGCCCATGCCAGACTGCGCAACTTGGCCGGTCCCCGTATTCACACCTGGCCCTGGTTCAATCATCTTACTCATGCCCAGCCCCCCTCCCCGTAAACAATGGACTGGTCGCGATACGCTCCAAAGACCTACGTACATAGACTCTGACGATTTCGCGTTTGTAACCGGACGAGCCACGAATATCCGCCAGCGGACGAAGGTTGGAAACGGCAAGTTCCGCCGCATCCGCAAATACTTTTGTCGATGGTTTCTGGTTCTTCAGAAATGTTTCTACATCATAAAGTCGAATTGGCTTTTCTATCGCTGCGCTTACCGCAACGCGAGCCTCGGTAATGGTCTCCTCAGTCATCTGCAAATAGCTCACCACATTCGCCATCGGCCAGTCATCGGCCGACAACGCCGTGTACTTGAGATATGCTCCGGACATCTCGCTATCGCGTGCTGGCACGATAAGTTCAGTAATGAGTTCCCCAGGTTGCAATGCCGTGGTGTAATACCCGAGCAGGAACTCAGTCAACGGTAGTGTCCGACTACCGGCCTTGTTCTGTATTACAACTCTGGCATTGAGCGCCATCAGGATGGGGGGCAAATCCATGTGCGGATCCCCGTGCGCCAAATGACCGCCAACGCTTGCCACATTGCGCACGCGGACATTGGACAACGTGCGCAATGCGTCTGAGATAACGGGATCGAACCTGGAAACAAGCGGTGATAGTTCCACAGATCGCAAACTGACCAGTGCGCCAATGTGGAGCTGCCCAGACTCATCTATGGAAATTTCTCGTAGAGTTGCTGGCAGTCGGTGTAGACTGACCAACTTTTCCGGAACAAACAACTTCGACTTCATCATTAACATCAGCGCGGTGCCGCCAGCAATCGGACGGACAGAGGCATCATCGGTATCGAGAGCTGCAATGGCTTCTTCAAGGGTTTCTGGCTGGATGAGTGTAAACGGATTCACGACGATGCCTCCTCTTCCTCTGGGTTTTGGAGTGCTTCTCTTAGGTTATCAGCAAACAAATTGCCCATCTCTTCGCACTTTGCGCGAAATACAGACTGGCCAATCCCGCCCAGTTTCCCGGTAATGGACTGCTCAAGGATGTAGTGAATGTGAGTCGTCACTTCGTCAACCGAGGAGAGTTCGAGCACTACATTTCCCGTGAGCTTTCCAGCGAGCGCCTTGGGCTTACCGTCCATGGTGGCTCGCAGAAGGTTCGGCGAGGTTACTTCAACCAATCGGACGGTCACATCAAATTTCATCTTTAGAAATGCAACGTCCACCTCGAGCACGGCCCCGTAGTTGTCATCGCCAAGCTCAGTCAGTTGACTGCAGCCAGGGATACAGGCGGCCAGTTGGTTCGGCGTGCTGACGAAGTCAAATACCGTTTTCTGAGGACAACCTACGACAAACTCGCTAGATACTTCCATTGAACCATGTCCTCCTCTTCCGGAAGAATTGCGACCGCTCGAATCGGACCGGCCGTTCCGCCCACGATGCGCAGCGGTAAACCCACGTACCAGAATTGTTTTCCGACTACCTCTTCTATATTTCCGAGGTTCTCGGTGTTCAGCATGCCCCGTTCGCGACAAACGGAGTGTGCCGGCTTCCATTCGCCTCCTTTGTGGGGTTCCACGTCAACGCTCGCACAGTCAATGCCAATGTTAATAATGCCTCTGTCTGCAAGCCAAAGCGTTGCGTCACGATTGAGGCCCGGATGCGTGTTTCCGTATGACGGCTTGGGGAACGCCCGGCCAAAGTGCCCTGTATAGAGGATGGCAACACGCGGGGTGACGGGGCCGTTGTAATTGACGCCCGCCTCCTCGCTCGCCTTTTCCAGCATCTCTACGGTGATGAACCCGCCTGGTACGGCTGCACTGACGTCCAGACAAACAGCAACCCCTTGGAACATGTCGACGGGAAGCTCATGAATGGCCTTTGCATCTGGGTTTGGGTCCATATGCACAAAGGAATCCGTATGTGAACCGCAGTGATCTGACATAAACAGACCATTGATTGCAAATGTCCATTTCCCGTCCGGCAACTGCTGAACGTCTTTTAAACGATGGATCACAGTCGGCTGATGGCCCCTATAGACGGGCGATCCGCTGTAAATGTCCTGCGACAAGTCAATCATCTTCATGACACCAGCCCCTTTCACAAAGCGAGCGCAGCTCCGTTTGATAAAGCGTGGCCGACTGCCAGACGGGCGCAACCTTGTTTGATGACGCAGCAGACTGCCAGGCGAGCACTACTCTCACGTTTACGCCACCCTATCTACCAGATGAGTGCTAATCGCTGCGATAGAATCTCTGCCGAAGCGAATACTCCCGTTTTTACGACGGCAATCCGCTCTTCTGTAGCTTCATAAGCAGGAATGGTAGCTACCAGTGCTGCACGAACACGGCCATAGCGGTCATGTACTGGGGCCGCGAGACCATATACCGTCTGATTAATTTCTTCTCGCGCCTCCGCATAGCCTTGTTGTCGAACCTGAGCCAAATTTTCCAATAGGTCCTCGAGGCTTGTGATGGTGCGGGGTGTGATAGCCTTCATGCCACGTTCTCTCATCAATTGCGCGACTTCTTCGTCCGGCAAACTAGCAAGCCACACCTTCCCTGCCGCAGTGGCATGCAGCGGTGCCTTCAAGCCAAGCATAGATGCGACGCGTAGCGGCTTGATACCGTCAACGCGATCGATGTAGAGAAGGTCACGATTCTGCTCGATAGCAAACTGGACACTTTCGCCGATGGTTTGAACGAGATCGTTTAAAATCGGGCGGACAATGTCGCCCATCTCAGTCTCATCCATGTACCGAAGCGCCATGGCGACAAACTGAAACGCGACACTGTAGAGTGAAGTCACTTCGTCCCGAACCACGTATCCCTCTTCTTCGAGTGTGGAAAGAATCCGTGAAGCATCTGCCTTGTGGATATGAAGGGAATTGGCGATCTCCATCACACCGAGCCCCTGCGGTTCTCTGGAAAGTGTATCGAGTATCTGCATCGTACGAACAACAGCCAACAAACTATCATCTCCGATTTGCATGCAATGTGCTTTGATAAGACTTGCTGACGAATTGTTAAATGCTCGGGGGTGAGCACCGCGTCGTAGCGGCTGTCGTCGGTGGTGTAGACCCCTCATCAGCCTGCCTTTGTGCGTCACCGATTGGTGTAAGTTAATCCTTGAGTGAGTTTTGCTCCGGGCAAGCCACGTCCGTTGACTGACTGCCTAGTTTAGCAGTCTCCTCTCACAATCTGTTGCTCTTCGGCAATCAGTAGGCGAAGCCGCCTGTCGACTTCGGGCAGAATCTCGGCGGGTACAAAGCAAATGCCGCTGTCATCTGCCACAACAACATCACCAGGATGAACTTGAACGTTCTGTATCTGTACAGGAACGTTAATCCCCATGCCCTGCAATCTTCCACGCCCAGTCAATGGTGTAACACCGCGGGACCAGACAGGAATGTCTAACTCCCCGATCTGATCGATGTCGCGGACGGCACCATCGACAATCAATCCGGCAATTCCATGCTGTTTGGCGCTGTGCGCAGCAAGTCCTCCAAACACAGAATACCGTGCCCCTCTATCACCCTCAATGACAAGGACATCGTTCGGGCTTGTGAACCTCATCGCGGACTTGTGAATGAGTCCATCGGTCGATAGATGGAGACACCGGCGAGACGGGAGATATCGAATGGTCGCGGCCCGACCTACTATCGTGCGCCGTCCTTGTCGCGCTGGAAGTTCGGATGCCGGTATCGACAAGGCATAGCCCAGGTCATCGAGGATGTCCGAAATTGTTGACGAGAGACCTGAGATGTGAACCCAGTCGTGAGCCAGCGTCAAGTCGGATTGAGGAATTTGGTGAACTTCTCGCGGAACATCCGTTCCAATGCTGGCTCGGCTAGGGAGTTGATTTTCGGGAGGGTTCATATCCTGCATTCTGTTATCCTTCAATTCCCTGTCCACCAGTCCCTCGCCCTTCATTCCCGTTTCGTCCATTTCCGATTTGTCCTTCCTATCATCCGCCACTTCTGTATTCTCACCTCTCGTTAAGGTCTGGTCACACACCATGCACCCTCTCCGCAGTGCTATCGGCTTCGCTCGGCAACTCTGCAACCACGTCCATCTCAACGAGAATATCGCGTAGTGCTACGCCGATTGTGGTACGAGCTGGATACGGTTCGCGGAATACACTTTCGTACACTTCATTCACGGCCGCAAAATCACTCAGGTCCGCTAAATAAATGTTCACCTTCAATACATGGTCCAGAGTCGCGCCTGCTTCCCGAAGAATCGATTCGATGTTCCTTAGGACTTGTTTTGCCTGATTAACAACGCCCTCTGCAATGACACCGTTTTCAGGGTGAGCCGGACGTTGTCCCGAAACATATATGCAATTCCCTGATTTTACAGCCTGTGAATAGGGCCCAAACGGTCGCGGCGCATTTGTTGTCACGATAGGAACCTTCAGTTCAGCCACCTCCAACCATAAATGCAACTTGATGGGTTTTAACGAAAGCCACTCCAATCTGGACTTCAGGTGAGTTCGCGATGTACACAGTTGATGCTGTTGGCGCTGGTGCGTGTCGGTTGGGTACATGTCGTACGTTGTACCCAACAGATGTAACTAAGTTGGTGTAACTAAGTTACATCAATGATAGCAATCATACTTTTGTAAATCAACAGACTTCTTAGAGTTTTCTATTTGATCATTCTAGGACCCCCTAGCCCCTCGCACGGGTAGACAGCGTAGGAGGCGAGGCCGTCTGTACACCATGATGGGGTGGCTTGAGTACCCTCCTCCGCATGCATACACTCAAGCAGACAAATCCCCCGCTCCCCCTGGCGCATCCTATGCCTACATTCACGTAACAGGTTCGTTTGAATAGCGAGTTGGTACCGCGCGATTCAATCTCCCGTACCAATAACACGTTGAAAACGCGCTATTCCGTTTTGCTCATCTTTGACAGTTTAACTGTGGAAAACTCGGCCCTGTAGGACCCGGAACCGCGCTGCTGCGCGGTTTTCTGTTGATAAGTCCTGTTTTTAGCTCGAAAATGTAGGTCAAAAATTGTTTGGACAGTGGATAACTTTATTGTTGATATATTTATATTTTTGTACTATATTCGTAGGTAATAATAGTTGTGGTGGTGAGCCCTGTGTTCGCACAAATTGTATCCACAAAACGCCCCGATGGTCGCACCTACAGGTACATGCATATTGTTGAATCCTACCGCGAGGGAAAGGCAGTTAAAAAGCGCCGGATTGCTAGCCTTGGTAACGTTGATGGCTACTCTGAGGAAGAAATTCAACAGTTTATTCGCACTCTGGAATCGCTCCTACAAAACCGTGCCTCTGGTTCGATCGAGGACTTCGACCCGAAGTCGACCCTCTCTTTCGGCGTTCCCTACGTGGTTCAATTTTTGTGGGACCAGTTGGGGCTAACCAAAGCTGTACAAAACGAATTGAAAGATCGCCAGGTCACATTTGATGTGGCCCGCTATGTGAAGGCGATGGTCTGTAACCGTTTGATGAACCCGTCCAGCAAGCTGGACCTGTTCCACACCATTGAAGACATGTATCTGCCAGAGTCAGGTGATGAACCGTGGCAGCTCCAACATTTTTACCGTGCCTTGGATCACCTCATGGACATGAAGCCACAGCTTGAGAAGCTCATCTACCAGCGACTCACGGACCTTCTGAGCTTTCGCCTGTCGCTGGTACTCTATGACCTAACCAGTACGCATCTCAGTGGCCACCACTGTCCGATTGGCGAACACGGATACTCCCGAACCCACCGACCAGACCTAGAGCAGGTTGAACTCGGCCTACTTGTCACACCGGACGGCCTGCCAATCACTCATGAAGTCTTTGCAGGAAACACACCGGACAAGAAGACCGTCAAAGAGATTCTAGAACGTTTGAAGAAAGACTTCTCGGTAGAACAGTGTGTCTTCGTCGGGGACCGTGGCATGGTCACCAAAAAGAACACCGAGCTATTGGCAGAACTCCAATATCCCTTTATTGTGGGCTACCACAAACGTGGTCGTGTGGTCAGCGACACCTTGTTAACAAAGTACAATGACATCTCAGTCTATACCGAACTACGTGGTAACCTCAGCTACCTTGAGGTGCCTGCATCTGCCGTCGAGGATGATGAAAAAGGGCAAGATGCTCGCTATATTCTCTGCCACAACCCACTCAAGGCAAAGACAGACGAAGCCTTCCGTGTGTCCGCGTTAGAGGAAGCAGAACAAGCCCTGGTCGAATACGGGACGTGGTTGGAGAAACCTCACCGCGGTCGGAAAACAAGCACACAGTCCGTGATGCTCAAGGTCAGCGACATCCTCACGAAAAAAGGTGTACAAGCGTTTCTTGAAGTGGAGTTCAATGACGAGAAGCTCTCCTACAAACGTAACGAGGGGGCCCTAGCCAAGGAAGCGCTCCGAGACGGAAAGTTTGTGATTAAAACCAACACCAATCTACCAGCCGAACAGGTTGTCACCTCCTACAAAACATTGATGAACGTGGAACGGGCGTTTCGCGAGATTAAGAACTTCCTCGATGTCGGCCCGGTTTACCACTGGAATGAGAAGCGTGTTCGTGGCCACATCTTCGTCTGTGTACTGGCATATCTGTTCGAGCAAGAGGTTCAAGTGATGTACCGCCGCTGGTGGGAACAGCGTGAGCGCGAAGCTCAGCAGATGGACAACGCTGCAGGGCGTGAGCAACGGCTGGAGGAACTGGGCGCGCGCTGGTACACCGGCGAACGAATCATGAAGGAACTAAAGCGATGGCACGTAATGAAGACTGAATTCCTTGGGAAAGAGTTTCTGAGCGTGCCACCTCCGCCGCAGGACCTGCGTGAGGTGCTCAAGGCACTGAACATTCCACTTCCTGCGAAAGCCATCCATCTGCGTCAGACGTCGTCCGGCACGCTCGTTTAGTCTGAATTCACATCCGGAGGCCCCAACCAGTTTGGGGCTCTTTGCGTTGTAGGGCAAAATACCACCTACAATCCCTTACTGGGCCAAGGGCACTGTCAAAGATGAGGTTTTGGAAGAACGACCCTATGTTGAAATAACGCGCTCGCAGCGCGTTATTCTTTTAAGGAACATGTGATAACGATTTGAGAACGCGTTATGTACTCGGATGGAGCATGTAACGAGTTGACAACGCGCTATTTCATCTCGGTCCAACGGGTTTGCGTCCAATAGCGCTTCCACAACGCGTTATTGGATGCACTCCAGTTGAGTCCGGACTCCCAGATTGGCCCTGTGCTAGGTCCTAGAGAGCGCGCTGTTTGTTACGGGTTCTAGGAGCCTACACTAGACCAATGTCTGCATATCTTAGGCACTCCATCGCACTTCCAGCCACACAATGAATCGAAGAGCTGGGCAAAGCCCAGCCCCTCCGCACCAAACTGTATTAGATGAATCGATGATGTCCATTTCAATGATGTCCATTTCACCGATGTCCGTTTTACGGAGAAGTTGACGCAGAATCTGCTTCTAAGCTCTTCTCAGCGCTTCTCTGCGGTCCGCCGTCCGCCGGTCCGCCGGTCCGCCGATCCGCAGTATGAAGTGCTGATCGGTGAGAATCCAGTTGGTAATGTGTAGCTACGAATTTCCCGTCTATACAAGGGACGATGGGCGTGGATGGGGATATAACTAGGGCAGTGTAATCGAAGTGCATCATTGTCAGGTAGTCATATGCTATGACTCATTGTAAATGGACGACTACAAATGGCTGCCGACGAAAATCAAGAAATCATTCAAACGGCCCTTCCGCGCAATTTAAGCCTTAGATATCATGGTGATAGTCTAAGTTCACTCTTCGTCTTCTTCTATCCCTCCTAAGATTTGTTTGTGCACCGTTGCGCAACATTGCGTGTGTAAGGCTGCGTGTGTAAGGTTGCGTATGTTGGATTCCGTATGCAAGGTTCCACATATAAGAGAGCCGCACGTAGGGTTTCGTATGTGAACCAGCATTACCAAGTGGTCATGGCGCTTTGGAGCGCTGCATACCAAAACACATCGTATAAATTCTGGCGACACCCCTGACCGGTCTTTACTTCACCGCACAACCAAATTGCGTGCCAGGACTGTCAATTCGATGCCCTAGCCCACACTCAGCGTGGCAACACGCCGCCTTGACTCGATAACTCTGGACGGCGCACGCCGGTTCGCAGTTGCCAGGAATCTCAGGCCCACTGTGATGTGGTGTTGGCGTTAATCTCGGGATGCTATGAAGAACAGCTCGTATCTGGGCACCTGAGCTGTTTGGAGCAAGTGGTGCAACCGACCCAACCTAATGGAGATAGGTTGGGTTTTTCATTTTATGGTCCTGACCGCCCTAGCTGTTTCCTTGTTTTCCATAAGCCGTGCCAACTGCTAGACCCTGCTAACTGCTAAGTTTCACGTCGAATCCTGCGTTGAATCCTGCATCTGATATGGGGGGAGTTCTCCATGATAAGTGGCAGCGACATGTCGGATTCTATGAGGCTACGTCTTACGCACGTCGGCAAATGGCATCTGAACAGTGATGAATGGGGTATCTATCTTTATCGTTTTGTCTCTTTGATGCTTACATTCTTTTTGATTCTGACTTCGTCCTTCGTACTCACATCATCTTTGACGCTGAAGTCCTCAGCTTATCTAATGAGTGCGTCAAAGACAGAGTGGATGATTCTACTGTTTCTGTTGTTCGAGTCCATCATCGTCTCGGGTGTACTTATTCGGGTCCACGAGAGTCCACCATTGGTGCGTATCTTGCTTATGATGGAAACCATCATCTTGGGCGTCCTGGTCGCACAAACAGGTGGAGTTAAGAGTCCATTTGTCTGGTTGGCACTAAATCCTGTTTTGTCGGCCACCACCTTGGTCAATCCATTTTACGGTTGGGCGACGATGATGGGGTTCGTCCTGACTGCTATCGGCAGTTGGCAGTGGTTATTTCCGCAACCACAACTATCAGCGTACGGATTGCTCGAAGAAAACCTGACAATGATGCTGGTCTTTGTGTTCATGACTCTGGCTGTGCTACTGTACTCAAGGTTTGCCGAGCAGGTAAGCGCAAGGTTTCTTGAATTTCGTGCAAGGCGACAAGAGTTGGGGCCTATCCATCGCGAATTAGGATGGACCGACCAGGGACGCTCTGAAAGATATGCGCGCGAGCGGACACTGACGCAGGACGTCATCGCACTGTATCAGTCCGTTCAAGGAGTAACATCGCAGGACGACCTTGGTGCCGTAGGCCAAGTCCTCGCAGACTACCTGTTTACACTAACTAACCATCAGACATCTTTTGTGTGGATTGTCCCGAACGAGCATGAGGAGCTTGAGGAGATGGATTCCATCCCCATCTTGAAGACACACCCCGAGCATGTCATGGAGCGGGACAGGCTGTTGGCAGCACTTGAGCAACTCTGGGTCGATACACGGGATGTGCAAACTCCAGTTACCGCGGTGTTGGCGGGAACAAAATATTTGCTAGTCACCGTCCGTTCTTCCTCTACCCGCTTTGCCCTGATGGGGCATGACGTCTGTAGCGGACGTGAAGGGGAGCGCTACGATGAGGCAATAGACCCCCTCGCCATTGTCGCTGATGTGAGTGCGAGAATTCTCGAACGGCGCCGATTGGAGAAAACAGCGCAACAGTTGCTTGTGGTGGAGGAACAAAATCGGATCGCCAATGAAATGCACGATAATGTTTCACAACAATTGTTCAGTATCGTGTACGCTTCGCATGCACTCAAGCAGAGTTGGGTCCACTTCCCTGCGGACCAAGTCCAAAACCAGCTCAATGTGATTTCAGAAACGGCACACGCTGCGACACAGGAGTTCCGCCAGATTGTGCTTCAATTGAGCAACCGCCCATCCTCCCAGTGGCTGCACCATCGACTCGAACAATACCTCCATGAAGTGAGGGAGCTAAATCAGATATCTCTTGAAACCAATATTGACGGATGCGAACAAAGCGTCCCCCCAAGCATGAAGCCTGCCATCTACCGCATTGTCGCGGAAGCGGTTGGGAATGCCATTCGCCACGGGCAGTGCACGGAACTATCGGTTCGACTGCGGTTCGGTGATACAACGGTTGAGATGGAAGTGAGCGACAACGGCTGCGGGTTTAATGCGGCGGTCCTCGTTCAACGGAAAGCTTCGGGACTTGGACTACAAAACATGACAAGTATAGCCCAACGCTACGCTGGGGATTTCCGCATCAACAGTGCAATCGGGAAAGGAACGGCTGTGCGGGTTGAATTGAAGTACCCACAAATGGAATTCAGGTGAGGGGAGCAACTGTCATGAACGTTGTGATTGTTGATGACCACCCGTTAATTCGTACCGGGCTCTTTGCTGTGTTAAGTGCGGAGCATGACATCGAGGTCACTGGCCAAGCAGCGACTGCGGCTGACGCCATTGCCACGATTTCCAGTCTCCATCCGGACGTGGCACTGGTCGATCTAAAATTAGGCGCTGATTCTGGCTTGTCAGTGATACGCGCATGCAAATCCCTTATCGACGGCTGTCACTATGTTGTTCTCACGTCATCTCTGAGCCGGGTGGACTTTGTATCCGCCATGGAGGAAGGCGTCGACGGATATGCGCTCAAAGAGGCGTTACCCGAGGAACTATTGTACGCGCTGCGAATTGTCGCAAAGGGCCGTCGATATTACGATCCGATATTCCTGCAAACTCCCCCCGCTCTCGATGACACAGGCTGTGAACATCTGACACCAAAAGAGATGGAAGTGCTGCGTTCACTCGGCAGAGGCATGAACAACCGGGAGATTGCACATGAGCTATTTATCACGGAATTCACCGTCAAGAAGCATGTCAGCCAGATCCTGGCGAAGTTGAATCTAGCAGACAGAACCCAAGCAGCCCTATGGGCGAATGCGAATGGGCTTGTGACCTATACGATAGACTTTGATGGTTCCCCGCATGCGGGACTGTAGGTTGCGTTAGTAGGAAGTTGACCGCAGCAGAGCGGGGCGTCTCTTCACTGCCCCGCTCCGCTTACTTTTGTGCCATGCCCACATATGCGTTCACCACCCCTTCTGCCCCGCCATCGCCATCAACGTCGCCACGGGCAGCGGGTTCCTGCTGGAATTCCCCCATCGACCACCGCGGTACCGTCCTCGCTGATTCATCCTAATCGCCAATCACCAGCATCTTTCATTCGGAACCCCGCCTCGGCTGTCCGTAACTAGTGCGCATCCTCCAGTAAGAACCTTGGTACAAAGGTAGACCAAGCACGCTGGTACTCAAGTACCAGACCTTCCTCCTTAGAATAACTGCAGGGCACCCTTGTGGCTACCCCGGTTATGGTACCGGCGATACTGCAAGAGTGTTCTTCAGAGTGATTTTTCGGTGTTCGTTACGCAGTATGTTATCTCCAGAACCTGAGATACACATTGTTCAACTTATCTGAGGCACAAAATTATCAACCTATCTAACCCACCGGCCACATGTTTCAATTCGTTTGATTTCATTCCATTCCATTCCATCGCGCACCGCATGCAGAGGGGGTTCAATCCGTTGAAACACTGGAAAGGACATATAACCCCAAGTCATCTGACTCAGCTACAGCAGCGGCAGATAAATCGGCGCACCAAAAAATATGCAAGGCAAGTTTACCGGGCGCAAGTGATTGGTATGTTAACCGGCTTGTCCGTCGTCTCCTGCGTCATTGCCAATATGACGGAGAAAACAAGTGCAACCTTCGTAAGTCAACAAAAGAGAACGGTGACTCTTACATCCGCTCATGACTTTCCAAGCTATGATAATTCTCTCGCCGACGGCGCAGTACAGTCCGCCCAGCGTGTTCTTTCTGAGGTCAGCGCGATTGCAACGGATCTGGGAGCCATGACTGCGCTTACAATCCAACAGCCACAGAGTGTGGCGTCCATGTCATCGAACAATGCTTCAAACACGACTGACCAGCAGAGGCTTCGCCAAAGTGCTGTATCCAATGATGCCCCGTCACATGCTGCATCGTCGGAAGCAGCTAAACTGCTCGCGGATATGGAGAGACACCTTGTGCAAGCGAACGCTGAACTCCTTATTGCGCAGTCTTTTCAACATCAGTTGGATGACATCATGAACGTCGACATGGTGAATTACCAGAGTGCAGGGCCCGATGTCGCGGCGTCGTATCGGCGCGTCTTCGATTGGGCGTCTGCCGCAGACAAACGAGCCCAAAATGCTGTGGCATCCGTAACTTCCGTCATGAGCGAAGCAACGCAGCACATTCAGGATGGAAAGACGATTGTGCAGGAATTACAAACCAAGGAGCAACAACTGGCAACCGTTGCGAAAGCAGACAACAACCCGGTCAGCTCTGGCTCTCCACAAGACTCGGCCAAGTCAAATACGGCTGCGAGCGGTGCGAGTAGCACAAACCCTACTTCTTCTGATGCTCCGCCTAAGGTCAGTACGACTCATGAATCCAGTTAGGCTTCCAGAAAGGGGAGCAAACCCAATGAAGTATGTAGTCAAGTGGGGAAGTCGTCTCATAACCCTGGTCCTCGGAGTCATCTTAATCGTCACCATGTACGCCGCCATCTCAACCAGACTGAGCGGCGGACACCCGACAATCTTCGGACTGCAGTGGTACGAGGTGATGTCCGGCTCAATGGAGCCTGCGGTTCATACAGGGTCCGTCATTTTCGATAAGCCGAGTGTCAACATCAGCGCCCTCAAGGTTGGGGATGTCATCACTTTTCGGGCACCCAATGCGGAGTATGGTGCGGACCAGATGATTATCACGCACAGAATCAACCAGATTAAGAACCAAAATGGACAAGTCATGTTTCAAACGAAGGGCGACGCAAATGACGCCGCCGATCCCGATCTCGTTCCGTCTACAAACATCATCGGCCAATACGACAACATCACCATTCCCTATCTAGGCTACTATCTCACTTTTGCAAAGACAAAACTTGGCGTCGGATTGCTCGTGATTCTCCCAGGGGTACTGCTCATCGTCAGTACCATGGTGACCCTATTGCGAGACATCCTAAAATCGCAGAAGTCGGCCAAATCTTAAGGTTTGAATACTTCTCAGGAGCGAGTCATCGCAGTGAAAGTCAGCCGTCCTGGGAGGTTTTCAAATACACCCAATTTGGGACAAAACTCCGGGAGGAATGGGCAATGAGTCTGAAGACCAAACTGGCAATGGCAATGGCAACCTCAGCGGCAGGAGCAGCAATGATTGCAGGTGGTACGTTTGCATTGTTTACGGCGAGTACGACAAATGGGCCCAATACGTTTACTGCTGGCACCGTGAAAGTTACCGATTACACAGGTGGAAGTGCATTCAAATCAGCACAGTATGTTGCAAATCTCGCACCTGGCGACAAAGAAAATGGATATATCACCATTAAAAATGAAGGAAGTTTAGGGGCCTGGGTAGCCATCAAGGACGTGCAAGTCAACACATCACATGGCGAACAGCTGATGAGTGCCATGTTCAGGGGAGACACGGGTCCGAATCCAAATCCTGATGAAGATAACGACGGCGGCTCACACGACAACAGACCAGGGGGCGGCGACACGAATCACGCAGCCACGCTCTTTGACGGCAAAACTCCGCTGCAAATCACATACGACAACGGGCAGAGTAAGCCCATCTATATCCCAGCAGGCCAGAGCAAAACGTTCGTGGTCCATTATGAAATGCCTCTACAAGCCGGCAATGAGTACCAAGGACTGAGCGGCACTGCTACGTTTGACTTCGAGGCCGTTCAACAGCGCAACAACACAAATGCAAATTCCACGGGTCCGCTGTCGTGGCAGTAAAGATACGATTGTAGGTTTGGGGTGAGGGGTGGCATGATGCCACCCCTGTCGTAAACCGCACACGGAACTCTGATTACACGGAAGCCAAAGAAATATGAACAAAACAGTGACTAGGGGGAACGGTGAATGGGGCTCAAATGGAAATTAGCCATGGCCGTTGCGGGCTTTACCGCGAGCGCAGGTGTCGTTGCAGTAGGCACTCTAGCAATGTTCACGAATGCGTCTACCAGCGAAGCTAGTCAATTCAAAGCAGGCACGCTGACGATTGCAGACACTACAGGTACAAGTGCATTTCAAACTGCCTTGTATGTCAATAACCTGGCGCCTGGCGACAGTGAGGACGGGGTCATTCACATCAAAAACACAGGCACCTTAGATGCCTTTGTTTCCATCAAGAACGTGGATACCGCTGGCCATGGCGGCGGCCAGCACCACGGTGACCATCCTGAGAACGGACAAGGGCCGATGAGTTTGTTTGGCGGACAGACACCACTTGTCGTAACCTTCGAGAACAACTCCAACCACCCAGTGCTGATTCCAGCAGGACAAACGGCAACTCTGAAAGTGCATTACAGCATGCCGTTGGATGCGGGTAACAAATATCAAGGGAAGCCTGCCGTAGCCACCTTTAACGTCCAAGCAGTACAGGTTCGAAACAACGTGACGCAAGCACCAACGAGTTGGGGAAATCCGTAGCTCGGGTTAGGTCACTAGCCAGATGTGTCAGTCGAAGCTTATGTCCGATGGTCGCAGCTTCAGTTGGAAATTTAGTTGGGCTTCAGTTTCAGTTGAGCTTCAGTTGAGCTTCAGTCGGAGATTCAGTTGGAGATTCAGTTGGAGATTCAGTTGGAGATTCAGTTGGAGATTCAATCGGATCCTTGGTGGAAACTGATGGCCTAAGTTTTAGTCGAAGCATAAGTCAACGGACCAAGCGTAACACGTCATTGCCAGGGCAACTAAGCCACAACATACGAAGGAGAGTTTTCGATGCATAAGAGATGGATGCTCGCTTCGACGATTGTTGCCAGTATTGCGATGGGCGGATTGGCAATGAGCACCACAGCATTTGCAGCCACCTCAGGTAACGGCAACCAATACCAAAATCAATCCCAAAACCAACCTTATGGAACAGGGCCCGCAGCAGGACCAGGCTTAGCCTATGGTTGGGGACCCATGGGTTATGGCTGGAGCTACGGCCCTGGTTCAGGATGGGGCTACCGACCGGGATATTGTGCGGGCTTGGGACTCGGATTCGGTTGGGGCAACGGGTACGGTTACGGTTTGGGCCTGCCCGGGTACAATTACGGCGAGTGGGATTACAGCTTGGTAGAAACGTTAACGCCAGCAGAAACCACCACTGCAATCAATGACTCGCTCACAAATGCCACCATTAACAAGACCAACAACAGTGTTACCTACACCGGAACAGACGTAAAAATCGTTGTACTCGCAGCACCACAGGGGCAGGAAAACAAGTTCGTCGTGGGCGGATTGACGAATCCAACCATCTATATTGCAAAGGGTGCAACAGTTGAGATGCGGCTCGTGAATGAAGACCTCAAGTTGCCGCATGGTCTCGCCATAACATCCGCCCAACCGCCGTATGAATCGGTGGGCATATTCCAGCAAACTGGTATATACACAGGGTCCCTCATCAGCCCAATACCATGGGCAACGGATACTGCGTATCCTACCGACGTTACCGTATTCACAGCAAGCAAAGCTGGTACCTTCTATTACGTTTGCCAAGTTCCGACCCATGCAGAGAATGGAATGTACGGTAAAGTGGTCATTAACTAGGGGGAGTGGACCACTCACGACATGAGGTTGGGGCCTGAAGCATCCGGCCCCAACCTTTCTGATTCACGCAGTCTCCTGCTGCTCATCCTCGTACTTTTCTGCTATACGCCCGGGTTTGTGGCAAGTTCGAAACGTGATCCCCAATAATACGGGTCGTGCAAATCGTCTACGCGGACCCCATCTGATGTCGTTGCAGAAACGAACTTGCCACTGCCTACGTAAATTCCTACGTGTGACAACGTCTGTCCGCCCGTATCAAAGAATACCAACTCTCCCGGCTGTAAATCAGAAGTCGGGATGACCCTTCCTACGTGCGCCTGTTCCACACTTGTGCGTGGCAAGGACTTGCCAAAATGCTTGAACACATACTGGACAAAACCAGAGCAGTCAAACCCCGCTGGAGTCGTGCCACCGTACCGATAGGGCCGTCCGATGAAGGTCTCAGCGTAGTTGACGATTTGTTGCCCAAGGGACGCAATAGAAGGAAGCGAACGCGATGCAGGGGGACGTGTAGTCGGCTGAATATCGAGGTTTCCTACTGAAGGCGCTGCGGGTGATGTGTAGACTTGCCAAACGTTGCCGTTCCATTTGGAGTGCACGTGCAGCCGTTGCAGGATTTGCATGATGTACCAAACCGGCATATAGGTAGTCAGTCGACCTGAGGCTGCATCTCGCGCCGTCACTGCATCAAGCTTGTCGATCAGCTGGCCATTGAGGTATATCCTGCCCGATCCGCTCCCACTGTTCACCGGACTCCCATATGAAGGGCTCGGTGTCGGTGTTATCATGTTCCATGAGTTATGGCTCCACTTGCTGCGAATCTTTAGTCTGTCGAGGACTTGCATCATGTACCAAATTGGCAAATACGCTGTCCCTTTCTGCACAAATCCGTAGGGTCTAGAGACGACTTGTTGGTTGAAAACAAGCGCTTTTTCGGTCATGTTCGGGGGCTTTACACTCGCAAAGGCGTTGACAGGAGAGGCAAGCATACCAACACCAGTACAAACTGTACCAGCGCACAGAGAAACAAGAAACTTTTTCATGAATACATCTCCTTCAAAGTCCTACGAGGTTAGTTGTCGGGTTCGGGTGAAGGATACCCTACGCAGCATCTGCTTCGATTCACCCCCGGTAAAGCGTCCCCCGCTCTTTCGATTCGGACCTTATTCCTTGCCGCTAATAAAAGTACTGACGAAAGCCGGGCTTTATGTCCGTAGGCGACACATGTCATTAAATGTAATTTGGCGGAAGTAAATGTAACTCTAGGTGAGCGAGCATGATTACAGTCTGGGCGAGAACGTTACAGCGGGCTTCTTTCTGCCGGAGTGTACAGGTGGGAGTGTTACAAGTGGGAGTGTTACAATAGGGAATGAACCATTTTTGGTTGTGGGGAGGAACATGTGTATGAAGAAAATTGCCGAGGGCATTGCCCAACTCAGTCTATCCATGAACTTCGGTGAGCGGTCTATGGTCATCCATCCGACATTGCTTTGGGATAACCATGATGTCATTCTCGTTGACACAGGGTTCCCAGGCATGATGGACGCCATCCGCTCAGAAATGGAACAAGCCGGCCTTGCGTTCGAACGCTTAACAAAGGTCATTTTGACACATCAAGATTACGACCACATCGGCGGTCTACCTTCAATTCTCACCACAGTTGGCCATCCCATCGAGGTACTTGCACACGAATTTGACAAGCCGTATATCGAGGGTGACAAAACCTTAATCAAGCATGACCCACAGCGAGGAACACCGCCAAAGGCGACGGTCAACACCGTTCTTCAAGACGGAGATGTCCTGCCCTATAGCGGTGGGGTCACCGTGATATTTACTCCCGGACACACACCTGGACACATTAGCCTCTATCATCAAGCGAGTAAAACGCTAATCACCGGCGACGCGACCATCTCAAACGATGGACAACTACTCGGCCCAAATGAGGCTTTCACACCGGACCTGGCACTGGCATGGCAGTCCATCGCAAAGTTCCGCAATTTCGATATCCAGACCGTCAACTGCTACCATGGCGGTATCTGCGAGAATGAGGTCAACGAACAAATCAAGCAACTGGTTGCAGCACATACGTAATAGACACGTAATACACATACGTAATAGGCACGCGTAATAGACTCGCAAGCAGCAACAGCCTACCTGCGGCTGTTGCTGTTTTTCACGAATCTAGCGAGATAATCATAGAGAAAGTTAGTTCGTTGGCACTGAGAGATTCTGCGAAATGGTGCCAATGTTTTGGAGCGGAGCGAAAATAAAGTCGGCTTCGCCAACAATCGCCGAGCGAGCTACATATTTGTGGACCCAGTAACGGCTGTCCAACGAAACGGGGCGATTGTCACCCATCATGAAATAATGTCCCGGGGGAACATGATAGGTACCCAACTTTGTCCCGTTATAAGTCGCAATCTCTGGATTGGATTCATTCAATTTTTTCCCGTTGATATATACTGCATGCGCGGTCACGGTGACTGTATCTCCAGGAAGACCAATCACTCGTTTCACAAACAGTTCCGTTGGATTGTCTGGGAAGTGAAAAACCACCACTTCTCCACGAAAAATCCTTCGATGAAAATCTGTCGCCACTTTATTCACGACAATGTATACATGGTGACTCGACGTCGCTGGAATGGTCGGATACATGGACGACGACGGAACTACGGCGGCACTGACCACCCACGTTTTTAATCCGGTTGCCAGCGCTACGCCAACCACAATGGGCATAACCCAATCTTTTAACCAACGAAACCTGCTTCCCTGTTTCAAACCATTGTCCTCCTAAGCCGTGATGAGGCGCATCCATGTTCTCCAGTCTACCGCAAAATGTTTGTGATTCCATGGAGATGTCACTAAATACTTATGACGATTTCACCCATGTCAATACAAGCTGTCACCTGTCCCCTGGCAAGCGGGATGTAATTTATCCGCGTCAAATTCACCTTTACCGCCCTCAACCCGGCCCAATTTTACCCATACTGGCTGGCAGATATGATATGACGAGTCGGATAAGGTGGAAACGGAAGGGAAACAATAGGGTGAATTGCGAAGAAAGTGGGGAAAGTGGGGAAAGTGAAGCGATGAGATGGCGGAATTGTGTAAACTGCGTCATGGCCCTGTGGGTCATGATTTCACCATGGATGCTCAAGGTTTCCCATCAAGGTTCTGTCTTAGCCTCATGCTTCATCGGTGGCTTTATTCTGCTGGCTGTGTCCCTATGGGGAGCGATTGGCGAGTGGACGCTGTGGGGAATCGTGATTTCCGCTGCATGCGGAATATTTTTCGTAGTTCAGCCCTTTCTAGGGCATTACACGAACGGGGCATACTGGGCGATTGTAGTCCCGGGCATCATCACGCTGTTTTTGGACTTTTGGACATGGCAAACCTACACAGCGGCTGGATATAGGGGCGGCGGAGGGACACGGACAGGGCCGTAAGCTGTTCGAAATCGGATCAAACCTCAACGGAACAGGCTTCTAATCCGCGAGATATATGAAACGTTCCCCGACTGCCGCCATGTGGAACTTTAGATGTCGATGTTGCTGGAAGATGTAGTCGACCATGAACGCGGGATTCTCACGGTTATTCGGAAACATGTCATAGTGATTCGGCCACAGCATATCGGCCCGAATTCGGAGCGCCAGCTGGACGGCATCCCTCATGCCCATGTTGCCTACGATGTTTCGACCAGATCGAAAGTAGTCTTGCCCGTTAATCGGCAGCATCGCAATCTGCGGACGAATCCCGTCAAGGTCCGAGAGTAGTTTGTCGGTAACCACAGTATCGCCGCTGTGATAAACGAGAACATCTCCCACGTTCACAACATAACCGAGGTAAAGATGCTCTCCTTTTTCGTCCGTTTCATATGTGGTGTGTGCGGCAGCTACAGGGAGAATCGAAACCTCGCCGACCGTCAGCTTTTCACCCGCAGTTGCAGCAATCACCACGTCGGGACGAATGTTCGCGTCCGTTAAGAGATGCACGTGAGGTGCAGGCACGACAAACGTCGTCGATGGCGATGCCGCGTGCAGGCGAGTCAGCGTATCAATATCCAAGTGGTCATCGTGGTGGTGCGTAATCAGCACGACTGTCACGCCTGCAAGTTGTTCTGGTGTAATCGGGGCATCGTATTCACGAACAAACTCTGTGTCCGGTTGTCGGATTTCCATCTGTCTCGTTAGATACGGATCAATCAATACCGTAGTCCCCGGAAACGTGCCGCCTGTTCCCGCTGTGGGAGGATGGGACATGGCCGTTTGCGGTCCCTGTATCCTTAGCGGTCCCTGTAACAGCGCTGAAGCCTGCCCAAGGTTCCAAATTGCAAGACAACCCTGTGGAACCTTGGTTGCTCGCATCTGCTGTTCAAGCTGTTCTCCGTGCATGTAAACCTTCATCCCAAACAAACCTCCCCCGCCTTATGACAAAATGTCGACCAACAAGTGCGACGTCTAGATTAGGCTGCAGCTTAACGCCTCCAGCCCGAAGTGTATCGCCCTGGGGCCCTGGCGCTCCGAATAGCGCGTTGTGGACGCGCTATTGCAAACGATTCAGTGGATAACGCGCTGGGAGCGCGTTATTTCCGCATTGTCCCCTGTTGTCATCAAGAAATAGCGCGTTGTAGAAGCGTTACGGTTTGCGCCGGGTCCCTTCGAGACCAATAGCGCGCTGCCGACGCGCTATTGCATCCGATTCAGTGGATAACGCGCTGGGAGCGCGTTATTTCCGCATTGTCCCCTGTTGTCATCAAGAAATAGCGCGTTCTGGAAGCGTTACGGTTTGCGCCGAGTCCCTTCGAGACCAATAGCGCGCTGCCGACGCGCTATTGCAACCGATTCAGTGGATAACGCGCTCGGAGCGCGTTATTTCCGCATTGTCCCCTGTCGTCATCAAGAAATAGCGCGTTGTAGAAGCGTTACGGTTCCCACGGGTCCTCACCTCGCTCACCCGCGTCCCTACGCGATGCGCCGCTCACGGCTGCCCGCTCGGCACTGCCCCGTTCACCGTTGCCTCGCTCACCCGCGTCCCTACGCGATGCGCCGCTCACGGCTGCCCGCTCGCCACTGCCCCACTCGCCACTGCGCCGTCCACCGCTGCCCGGCTCGCCCCTACCATCCGAGAGCCGCCTTTCCGGCCTCAAGGGCTTGGATGATACGCTCTGTGTCGTAGACTGCGCCTCTCCAGGCACCGCCGCTGACGGACTGAAGTGCGGCCCACAACCGTGTATCATCTGGCAAGTCGGCGTCTGGTGCAAGGTCTTCATGCGGTGGGCGGCTCGCCAGCACTTTCGCACCTTCCTCGTACGTGAGTGGTTGCGCTGCAGTGCCGATGAAATTCACCGTGCCGTGAAGTTGAACGCCATCGATAATAATTTCAATCAGGTCATCGTCCCGCACCTTTGCAATCGGTCCCCCGGCCAATGCTTCCGGTCCCACGTGGCCAATGCACGCCCCTGTAGACACGCCGGAAAATCGAGCATCCGTCAGCAGGGCAACATGTTTGCCGAAGGGGAGGTACTTCAGCGCCGACGTCAGTTGGTAAGTCTCCTCCATCCCGGTACCGGAAGGTCCGCGTCCAATCAAAACCATGACGTCGCCAGCCCTAACCTGCCCTGTTTTGATGGCTGCCATCGCATCACGCTCGGTTGTGAACACCCTCGCGGGTCCAGTATGGCGATACACACCGTCCGCATCGATGACGGCGGGGTCAATGGCCGTCGATTTGATAACGGATCCCTCAGGTGCGACATTCCCGGTCGGAAAGGTAATCGTCGACGTCAGCCCGCGCGCCTTGGCACTTTCCGCGTCCATAATCACGTCGTCCGGACGAACACCATCGACATCGAGGAGTCGCTGACGTACGCGCAATCGCCTCTCTGACTGCGCCCACCAATCCAAAACCTCACCTAATGTCAAACCTGTAACCGTCTTCACATGCGTCCTCAGCAATCCCATTTCACGCAAATGCAGCATCACCTCAGGCACGCCGCCTGCCAAAAAGGCACGTACTGTCGGATGCGGAACCGGGCCGTTTGGTAACACACTCACCAACCGCGGCACTTGTGCGTTGATGGCTTGCCAGTCCTGTACGGTCGGCACGCGTAACCCCGCGGCGTGCGCTATCGCAGGAATGTGCAGGAGGAGATTGGTCGATCCGCCAAAAGCCGCATGCACAACCATCGCGTTGTAAATCGCATCCTCGGTCAGGATGTCTTTCATCCCTAAACCGCTTTCAATCATACGGAGCATTGCCCGCGCTGACTGAGCCGCCGCCGCACGCCATATTGGCTGGCCGGAAGGTGCAAGCGCGGTATGCGGCAAGGTCATGCCGAGTGCTTCTGCAACCACTTGCGAAGTCGCCGCAGTGCCCAGAAACTGACATCCACCCCCTGGCGAGGCGCAGGCCGTGCAGCCTACCTCAGCTGCGTACTCAAGGCTGATTTCCCCGTGGACAAAACGTGCACCAATCGACTGCACCATACCGGCATCTTCACCGGACTCTGCAGCCAGCGTGGCTCCACCCGGCACCAGCACCCCAGGCATTTCCCGCAGCGAGGCGAGCGCCATCATCGTCGCTGGCAAGCCTTTGTCGCAGGTGGCAAATCCCATCACGCCTTTTCGCGTCGGAAGCGATCTGATGAGTCGGCGCATGACCAGTGATGCGTCATTTCGATAGGGAAGCGAGTCAAACATGGCCGCTGTTCCTTGAGATCTGCCGTCGCAAGGGTCACTGACATACGCCGCATACGGAACACTGTGATACGCGCGAAGTGTCTTTGCAGCCTCTTCCATCAGGATGCCGATTTCCCAGTGCCCCGTGTGATAACCAAGTGCCGCAGGGGTTCCATCTGGCTCGCGAATTCCACCTTGCGTCCCAAGCAGCAAGATATGTTTGCCGAGCACCTTTGCGGCATCCCATCCCATACCCACGTTTTGCGACAGGCCAAACAGATTCCCGCTTGGCCATTCTCGCAGCATCTCAGGTGTGAGCGGCAACTTGCCTTTGGGTCCCGGCGCATGGGTTGGAATCTCGTATAAGTCAGGCTCTACACTGGCCATAAGGGCTGATAGCACTTGCTCTGAGTCGGACCTTGTTCGGTCACCAGATTCCACTTCGGACCACTCCCAATCGCGATGCGTCATCATTATGGTCGACCTATCGGACTTGTCACTCTGTCGGACTTGTCACTCTATCGGATTCGTCACTCTATCGGATTCGTCACTCTGTCGGATTCGTCACTCTGTCGGATTCGTCACTCTGTCGGATTCGTCACTCAATCGGATTCGTCACTCAATCGGATTCGTCAGTGTACCGATGCTGCTGATGCGGATGGACACGGTGTCCAGAGGGCGCAGTGTAAATTCATCGGGAGGCACAATGCCCGTGCCTGTCATGAGGACGGTGCCATCCGGAATGGGATTGTCTTTTCGCAGGTAGTCGATTAAGTGTCCGAACGAGCGCCGGAACTGGCTGAATGACACTGCATCCTTGAACGCTGTGGCCTCGTCGCGAAGGATGTCCAGTTCAATCGTCCATTCAGCTGGATTGCCTGCGGCGGCTGTGTTCCAAAGTAACACCGGTCCAAATGAGCAACTCTGGAGAAACACCTTTGCCTGGGGAAGATAAAGCGGATTTTCGCCTTCGATGTCGCGGGAACTCAGGTCGTTTGCCACCGTATAGCCAATGATGTCTCCGCCCGCTGAGAGGACGACAGCCAATTCGGGCTCTGGTACCATCCACTCGGAATCTGTCCGCAACCGCAGCGGCTGACCTGGTGCAACCACGCGCTTGGCCGTCGCTTTAAAGAACAATTCCGGTCGAACGGCGTCATACACGCGGTCGTAAACGCTGTCCGAGATGCGCGTTTCGGCGTTGCGCGCTTGCCGGCTGCGTTCGTATGTCACCCCTGCAGCCCAAACCTCCTCTGCATGGACAGGCGGGAGCAGCAGATGCGATTGTTCGAGTTCGCGATACGACTTCGAAGGTTGATTCGTGAACCGCGCTGTCACGTCCTCCGGGTTCACACCGAGTGCCTGGAGGGCGTACCACATCCCAATCGGATCGGTCCACTGCGGAACAACATTCGTAATACTGTAAACTTCGTCAGCGATTAACAGTCCGAGCTCAGCAGTTCCGCGAGCGGGGTCAAGATACCGAATCGTCTTCACACCTACACGTCCTCTCACAATTTCTCGTATGCCAAAATGCCGTGCAGACAACCGAGGGACAACTCCCTCAGTTCGATCCGTAGTAAATGGCGCAGGTCTTCGTCTGACTGTAGAAATCAAGCGCTGCCTGCCCCTGTTCACGCGTATGCGAACTCGACATCTTCATACCGCCGAACGGAGCCTGGTATTCCACGCCTGCGGTCTCTTGATTGATGCGAACCATGCCGGCCTCAGCTCTATCGAGGAAGCGAAAACCGTTTGTGATGTCCTTCGTGAATACGGCTGCAGACAATCCGTAGACCGTCTGGTTACAGAGTGTCAGCGCTTCGTCAAAATCTGCAGCGCGCAGAATCGTTGCGACCGGACCAAAGATTTCTTCTGTGACGAGCGGATGCGAAGCACTCACGCCAGAGACAAGCAGCGGCATGACGTAGTGACCACTCGCAACATCGACCTGTGCTTTCCCCTCGGTCAGAATCTCACCGTCGCGAGCGGCCATCTGAACGTAGTTCATGACAGTCTCGTACTGACTCTGCGACGCGACAGGGCCCATATACGATTTTTCATCAAGCGCGTGACTGATGTGGAGACGGTTGACTTCCTGCTGCAGCGCATCGCTAAACTCCTCGTAAATCGCACTTTCAACGATGATGCGGCTTGTTGCTGTGCATTTCTGACCTGCAGATCGAAACGCACCACTGAGGACAGCAGGTATGGTGATGGAGAGGTCCGCATCGCGCAGGACAACTGCCGCGTTCTTGCCGCCCATCTCCGTCTGGTAGCGAATGTTCCGTTTGGCCGCCTGACTCGCGACACGCATGCCCGTGCCGGTTGATCCGGTGAAGCTGACACCGTCGATGTCCACTTCCTCGAGGAGCACGTTGCCAATGACACTGCCCTTGCCAATCACAAGGTTTAGCACACCTGCCGGCAGCCCGGCCTCGACAAACAACTCTGCGACACGTACGGCAGTCAAAGACGCGAATTCAGCAGGCTTCCAGATGACCGCATTGCCGCAGATGAGTGCCGGCGCAATCTTCCAGATGGGAATGGCAACCGGAAAATTCCACGGCGTGATGATGCCAACAACGCCGAGCGGCACGCGCTTCGTGTACTGCAGCACATCCTTGGAACTTGCCGGGATGACGCTGCCGTCAGAGCGGACACCTTCAGCCGCGTAATACTTCAACAGTTGAATCCCCCGATTGACCTCACCTTTCATCTCACTGACCGGTTTGCCCATCTCCGTACTCGCAAGTGCTGCAAGGTCCTCGAGATGTTGCGTCATCAGTTCTGCGGTTCGATAGAGAAAGTTGGCTCGTGCGGGTCCAGTGAGTGAAGCCCAGGAGGAGAGTGCACGTCGCGCCGCTTCCCCAGCTTGCTTCATGTCCGCGCCGTCTGACAGGTGCAGTTGGCCGACAACCTCCCCCTTTGCAGACGGATTGTAAACCATAATGGTGTTGCCTTGTGGCGTCACCCAATCGCCGTGAATCAGGTTTTTCGAATCCATATTTATCCCTCCACCGGTTTGTCCATCAATCCAATCTGACGATGGTCTTGAGGTAATTTGCCTGCTCGTCATGCTCAAGATAGGTCGGCAATTGTTCAAGCGATATTTGCTGTTTCGTAAAAATCGACAACTGTTCTTTATAGCGGCGGATGAGGGCGATTGCCGCCGGAAAGGTGTTGGTATAGCGGAAGATACCGTGTACTGAAACGCCCCGGATGGACAATGCCAAGCCGTCAATCATCATGGCCTCCCGGGAGCCCATTCCGACGAGAATCAATTTTCCGCCCGGTTGAACCGTCCGCTGTCCCCACTCGAGTGCCTTGTGGTTGCCTGTGCAATCGATGACACTGTCGTACGCCGCAACCCGCTCACCCGAAAACACCTCAGCCCTCAGACCCATCGTGACCGCAGCATCAACTCGACCTCGCTGGACATCAAAAACAGACACATCTGCACCTTCCGCTGTGGCTGCCAGTGCAGTGAGTAACCCCACAGGTCCTGCCCCAAGCACTGCAACCTGCTGACCAATATGGATGTCAGCCTTACGCGCTGCATAGATGCCAACGGACAAAGGCTCGGCCAGGCTCGCCTCCACAGGCGTCAAACCGTCCGCCACGAATGTATATGCGGCTGGGTGCAGGACATACTTTGTCATCGCACCATCGACAGGCGGGGTCGCAAAAAACTGCACGTCTTGGCACAAGTTGTAATGCCCCGTGCGACATTGCTGACACGCACCGCACGGCACACCCGGTTCGAGTGCTACCACACTGCCAACCGGAATGTGCGTATCTTCTCCCGCCTCGACCACGACACCGCCGACCTCGTGACCCAAAATCATTGGTTGCCGGAGGACAAACGAACCAATGGCCCCTTCCTTGTAGTAATGGACGTCAGATCCGCAAATGCCAACGGCTTTCACGGCGACCTTCACGTACCCTCGTGGAACTTCTAACGGTTCCAGAACATCTGCAATGACCAAATCCCGCACGCCTCGTAAAACGGCTGCCTTCACCTTTTTGTCATCCCCTTCTTGCCTTTGCAGCGCGCACCCGTTCAACCGCGAGTTGTACCCGATTCGTGACCGCAGTCCAGTCTTTCGCCGCAATCTCGGCGTTTGTGGCCAGTGAGCTGCCCATCCCCACGCCCACAGCTCCGAGCGTGATAAAATCAGCGGCATTGTCGGCAGTGATACCACCCGTTGGGATAAATAGCTTGTCTTTGAATGGCCCGAGCAAATCTTTCAAAAATGAGGTACCGAGTGCGGACGCTGGAAACAACTTCAGAATTTCAGCACCCGCCCTAGTTGCCTGTACGATTTCCGTCGGCGTCATGACTCCGGGAATCATCGGTCTGCCAAGAGACAAGGCGTGCGTCACCAACTCAGTATCGAGGTGCGGACTGAGCAAAAAGTCCGCTCCTGCAGCGATAGCGTCATCCACTTCCTTGACGGTCATCACCGTGCCGGCACCCACGAGCAGAGCATCACCGAACTGTTTCCGAATCTTCCGAATTCCATCGTAAGCACCTTCCGACTCAACCGTTACCTCGACGGCTTCAACGCCACCAGCAAACACGGCTTCGGTAAGTGGTAACAACGATTCTGGCGGCAATTTGCGAAAGATGGCGATGACCCCCGCATGACGCAGGCGACTGATGATGCGCTCCATACTCATTTTTCATTCTCCCTTCAACTGACATCTCCTCTTTGACATCATCCTGTTTCGGACCATGTCAAAAACTTGTCGCAGAGTTTCAGAGACGTACGTCAACCTCGCCTAAAATGTGCCGAGCCGAGCCCCTGATGCACGTCAGATGTCTCTCAGACGCCGGAGTAGGCCATAAAGCCACCGTCAACCGGTACCGTAATGCCTGTCACAAACCCGGACATACTCTCGTCCACCAACCACAGGAGCGTTCCGAGTAGGTCTTCCGGAACTCCAAACCTCCGCATCGGGGTGTGGGAGATGATTTTGTTCGATCTCGCTGTCAGACTTCCATCCTCGTTTGTCAACAACTTGCGATTTTGCTCCGTCAGGAAGAATCCCGGTGCAATTGCGTTTACGCGAATCCCCACATTTGCTAAGTGAACAGCCAGCCACTGCGTAAAGTTCTCAATCCCAGCTTTTGCGGCGCTGTAGGCAGGGACTTTGGTCATTGGCGAGGGGGCACTCATCGACGACATGTTGATGACGACAGCACCCTTCTTCCCCAGCATCGATTTGCTGAAAATCTGAGTTGGAATCAGCGTACCAAGGATATTTAAATCAAACACGTAACTGAAGCCTTCTTTGGTGAGGTCAAAAAATGTGGTCAGGTCAGGGTTCTCGAGGTCTTCGAGGTGCAACTCTTCGTTCGTTGTTACACCGCTCGGATGGTTTCCGCCTGCCCCGTTAATCAAGATGTCACAAGAACCAAACCTATCAAGCACGATTTGATGTGCCTCCGTAACGCTTCTGCGGTCGAGCACATCGCAGGCAAGCGAAATGGCTTCTCCACCTGCCGCCTCAATGATATCTCTGACTCTGTCCCCTTTTTCTGCAGTCCGGTTGAGAATGACAACCTTTGCACCTTGTCGTCCGAGCTCGGTGGCCATCGCACTGCAGAGCACGCCGCCGCCGCCCGTAACCACGGCTACCTTATGTTTCAGGTTTGGATTAATGGGCAACATGTGACAAGTCCTCCTTGGCATTCTCATGCAGACCGTGTGTTTGTCCTCGCTTCAGGGCGTCCCAAATGCCCCACAAGTACATGATGCCAAGCGCCCTGTCATACAGTCCGTATCCTGGCCTGCACTGTTCGTCAAAGATGTGTCTGCCGTGGTCTGGCCTGGCGTACCCCTTGAATCCCATCTCGTGATACGCTTTGACAATCTCATAGATATCTATGGAGCCATCCTCAGTGCGATGCGAGGTTTCAATGAAATCACCGTTCTCAAACCGCTTTACGTTGCGGATATGGGCAAAGTGGATGCGCTGTGCAAACTCCCGCACCAAATCCGGAATATGATTCTCAGGATTGACGCCGAGCGATCCGCTGCAGAGTGTCAGTCCATTGTATGAACTCTCGACTAAACCTAGCAGCCTCAAAATCCCGTCACGGTTCGTAATGATTCTGGGCAGCCCGAAAATCGGCCACGGGGGGTCGTCCGGATGAATAGCCATTCGAATATCGTAGTGCTGTGCAACCGGGATAATTTCCTGCAAGAAATACTTCAGGTTTGCCCACAAATCCTCTGATGTCACGTTTTGATACGCGAGAAACAAGGCGGGAAGGTCTTTTAGACGCTCAGGTTCCCAACCCGGCATTGTAAATTCCGGCGTGCCGGTAATCTTTTGCACCAACTCGAACGGATCCATATTCTCCACTTTGGCTTTCTCATAAAAGAGTGCGGTTGAACCGTCTTCCATTTCCTTGTACAACTCAGTACGCGTCCAATCGAACACAGGCATAAAATTGTAACAAATGACCTTGACGCCCACCTGTGCGAGATTTGCAATCGTTGTCTTGTAGTTTTGAATGTAGGCATCTCGCGTTGGGAGTCCCAGCTTAATGTCTTCGTGGACGTTGACGCTCTCGACTACATCGATGTTTAATCCGTATCCATCTGCCTGCTGCTTGACCTGTTGAATCCGTTCCACAGGCCAGACCTCCCCGGCCGGGACATCATGCAGTGCCCAAACGACCCCTTCCACACCTGGAATTTGTCGAATGTGGCCTAAAGGAATGCTGTCATTTCCTTCGCCGTACCATCTGAAGACCATTCGCACTCGTCAATTCCCCCTGTGTCAATCATTTGCTCGTGCTGGCTTGCACACTTTGACGCGATGAGTAGGTTGAAAAATTCGACCCGCCAACCAGTTGGTTCTGCGGGTCAACACTAGTTAGACCGTCAAGGTCACGTTCTGTTTATACTTTTTTGCCGCGCACAAATCTCCAGAAGTTTTGTCCAAACAGGTCTGCTGCATCCCGTTCTATCTCTTGTTGTTCAATTTGCCATCCGCTCGCAAGGATATCACGGTACTTCCCAAATAAAACATCTTCTATCACTTTTCGAGAGTGACTCCATTTATACAACAGTTGGTCGAGAACCCGAGCATCCGAATGCTGCGGAATCACGCTCGTGCCGAGCAGTTCAAACCGCATCGTAGTAATCTCCTCAATCAGCGAAGGGTTGTTTAAGAACCACCAGCATCCAAACGGCATGAGGTTCGGAAACTTCCGTGCGAGCACAGCCAAATCGTGCTGATTTTCACGTGACAGCATCGTGACGAAGAAACGATTGGACGGGAACCGCGCACACATGCGTTCCACTGCCTGGATGTCTGCACGCCCACCCATGTCGCCTGCGAGCTGCAGATTCGGATTCGCTCTTCGCTTGACGCCAATCATCATCGCGAAAGGAATGTTGAGTTCACGGCAAGCCGCAACGACACACCGTTCAATCAGTGCGGACCTAGTGTCTTCGACCGGAAATTGAAACTCAATTGGCAAAGACACCGCCATGTACACGGCTTCCATTCGCCGACCCCACTCAACCAAAAAGCGAGTCACTTCGGAGACAGTCTGTTCGTCCTGCGTGACGTCGGGCTGAACATCGTATCCCCACGCCCTCAGCTTCTTGTACGTGTTGTCCCAATCGTTCAACAGAGGGTCTATACGCAGGGCTGCGTGGAACCGCTTATCTTGCTTCAAGGCCTCCCCATTGGTGAGCCAAAGATGATGCTCTTCGTCATCAAAAGGGTCATTTGTCATCACAACCTCTTTCACGTTTGCCTTCTGAAAGACGAGGTCAACCGCCTCGGCTGCGGATAACGTCCCGTACCACTCGCGATAGGCGTCGAGGTTTCGCGTCCTTAGGTCGAGTCCAAGCGTGTGAAATGTGGTCAGGATTCCCCGACAGGCCTCGCTGTATGGTGAATGTTCAAGAAACAGCGTCTGCCAGATATGATTCGCCATTTCTTCCTTCGAAAGTGCCCAGAACTCATCATATGTGAGAGCCGTATGGCGCATCGTTTCAGCAATCAAGTAGTGATACGTAATCAACTCGTCAGGGCCGTAAAGCAGGAGGTCGCCAAACACAGGTGCATACAAGTGCGTGTGCATATCCGTGACGGCGGTATCCTCTATGACGTTGTGTACGACCTGTTTCAGTTGATTCACGTCTGTCACCGTCATCGACACTCAGAATCGCTCTCCTTTACGCCGATCCGATTTTCTCCCCACAGCCCGCCCGTTCACCTGCGGTCCCTCCGAGTCGTTGCCAAAATGCCTTTGAAGGACCCTTCAAGACTCCTCTGGTGCATCGGAAAATCAGAGCGTAAAATAGCCTTTGTGCAATTCCACGATTCGAGGCAACTCGACAGTCAGTCTGCGCAGATGATGACTGAGCACCTCTTCCACCAGGTGCACATCGTTTTTCGTGATGGCGTCAAGAATTGCCTCATGCTCGCGGACCAAATTGGCCATCGTCCCCATTTCTTGCAGGGACAAATAGCGAACTCGATTCAGATGTCCGCGCATGCTTGTCACGACATTGAGCAGTGTACGGTTCCCGCACAGTTCAATCACGGTGCGATGAAAGTCTTCGTCGAGTTGCAGAAACCTGAAGCTCTCATTTTGCTGCAGGGCCTGTTCTTGTTCTTGAAACAACAGGCGTATTTGACGTTCAATCCTCGTGTATTTGTCCGCTGAATTGTCCCACTGCTCTGCCACCTCTTCGAAAGCTCGCACTTCGAGGCACTCTCGTACAAAACGCGTTTCTTCAACTTTCCGTTGCGATATCAACGTGATTCGCGCACCGCGCTGCGGCATGACATCGATAAATTCCTCCTGCATCAACAGTCGGAACGCCTCACGCACGGGAGTTCTGCTGACGCCAAGTTGCGACGCAAGCTCAAACTCTGAGACCATTTGCCCTGGCTCAAGTTCCATGGAAACAATTGAGTCACGGAGAGATTCATATGCAAGCTCGCCGAGACCCTTTCTCGTTGGCTTAACATCTAGCCGATTCATCAGTCAGCCGCACCTGCTCTCAATTGCCTTGTGTATTGCATCCATTGTCTAAAACTACGATTCCACCACGGCAGCCTGCATTTGTGCCTTGACACTAAGTTCTGCTGCCTTGAGTGCATGTTCCTGGGTCATCGCTCTATCGGTCCGGTTCAAACAGTCAAGAATCATTTCACCGAAGAACGGGTATCCGACTTTCCCCTTCACTGGGATGTGATATTCACCTTCTTGATTCGCCAGGTAGACATGGTCGCCGACTTCATCACGGCCAATGTCAATGTACTTCCTCAACTCAATAAATCCCTTTGTTCCAAGGATAAACGTGCGACCGTCGCCCCACGTGCCAAGTCCATCCGGTGTGAACCAGTCGACACGAAAGTAGTTCGTTGCTCCGTTGTCAGCGACCAGCGTCGCATCGCCGAAGTCCTCGAAGTTTGGATATTCCTTGTGACTGTAGTTGGCTATTTTACTATGAACGACCTCGGCGTCTTTCGCACCTGCGAAAAAGAGGAACTGTTCAATCTGGTGACTGCCAATGTCACAGAGGATTCCCCCGTATCGACTCCGCTCGAAGAACCACTCGGGTCGACTCGGTGCATTGATGCGGTGCGGTCCTGTACCGAGCACCTGCAGGACGCGCCCAATGGCACCGTCCGCAATCAACTGTCCGGCAAACACGGCGCTTTCCACGTGCAAACGCTCGCTGTAGTAGACGTTGTACTTTTGACCGGTGCGGACCGTTGTTTCTTTCACACGCTGCAGTTGATGCAAAGTGGTGAGCGGCGCCTTGTCAACAAAATAGTCCTTCCCGTGCTCCATCACCTGAATGCCTAACTCCGCCCGCTCAGAAGGAATATTTGCACTCGCGACCAGTTGCACTTCGGGGTCTTCCAGGACTTGCGCGAGCGACGTCGCTCTTTTTGCTTCCGGGAACCGTTCTAAAAACCGATCCACTTTTACCGGGTCAGGGTCGTACACCCACTTGATGTCCGCACCCGCCTCAACCAAGCCATTGCTCATTCCGAAGATGTGTCCATGGTCTAATCCTGCTGCCGCAACCACGAAGTCACCCTTCTGACACACACGGTTCGGTTTCCCCTGTGGCGCGTAGTTCATGCCATCGCTTTTTCCAGTCATACAAAACCCTCCTTATGAGTTAGTTCCCGCGGGTCGTGATCTCGTTGTTTTGAAATCTCTCTACCGAGGCTGTCTTCTCATAGAAGTGAGGTACGGCTGCCATTAGTCCCGCTTTTGTGTAGAGCGGATCGGCAGAAGTTAACGGCAGGTGAACGGCAACACCTTGTGAGGCGGATTGGTAGATGGCGACAATAAGTTCGAGCGTCTTGCGACCTTCCTTGCCATCGACGAGCAGTTGTCTATTTCCTTGAATGGCAGAGAGCATGTTGTGAATCTGACCGGTATGCCCTTCGTACTGCACGTCCGGAAGACTGTCGTAGTAGGCCTGAATCTCTGCTTCCTTCTCTTCGTCGCGTTCCGGGAACCCATTTTCTTTGGACATTGACGCGTACAACTGCCACGGTGTGGATAATCTCGCTTGTTCGCATTGAAAGGCCAGTTGCTGCTTTTGACCATGATGCACGACGGAACTTGTGATTTGTCCGACGCTCCCCGATTCAAACCGCAGCAGTGCCAATGAAATATCTTCCACTTCTGCGTTGTCATGTGCCACGTTGTTCATTATAGCGTAAACTTCTGCAGGTGCCCCCATCATCCACTGGAGCGCGTCAATGTGATGAACCGCGTGGTTGAGCGTACAACCGCCGCCTTCACTCTCCCATGTTCCACGCCACCACAAGTCGTAGTAACTGTGACCCCGCCACCAGAACGAATCCACCTGTGCATGCAGAACTTTACCCGCCACCTGTTCATCGAGAAGTTGCTTTAATTTCATCCAGGAAGACTGGAAACGGTTTTGCGCCACAATCGACAACAACTTCCCACTCTGTTCAGCCGCAGCAATCATGGCATCGCATTCCTCAAGCGAGGCAGCCATCGGTTTCTCAACGAGGACGTGCTTTCCTGAGAGCAGACAATCGATGGCAATTTGCGCATGCGTTGAGGGCGGGGTACAGATGGAAACCACATCAATCTCCGGGTCTTGCAGCAACTCTCTGTAATCTGAAACCGCAACTGCGTCCAACTGATAATCAGAAACGTGTTTTTGTGCTTTGTCCAGGTAGATATCAGAGATGGCCTTGATGCTGCACACCTCAGGAAAACCCAAGTAACCCTCGATATGCCGAGACGAAATGGAACCGGAACCAATCACTGCAACCCGAATCATAATTCATGACTCCTCCTCATCATTGACTGTTCAAATCATTGACTGTTCAAATCATTGACTGTTCAAAATTTAAGCGCCAAAGTTCCCATTGGCCCGAAATCGATGGTCCAAAATCGATGGTATAAAATTGACGCTTCAATTGACTGTTCATGGATACAGGTGACTGTTCATGGATACACGTGACTGTTCATGGATACACGTCGGTAATTGCGGCATGTGAAATCAGTTCTTGAGGCCGTGAGTTGCAATCCCTTCAACAAGATAGCGTTGGAAAACCACAAATATGATAAGCACTGGGATGACAGAGACGATAGACATGGCGAAGAGGTCACCCCACTGGGTGTTACCCATGTTATCCATGAACATACTGAGACCAATCGGCACTGTGAAGAGGCGCGGGTTATTCAGGTAAATCAACTGGCCGAAGAAGTCGTTCCACGTCCAGTAAAACGCGAAGATAGAAATCGTGATGAGCGCCGGCCGGGCAAGCGGAAGTATAATCGAGCGGAACATCCGAAACGTGCTGCAGCCATCAATGACAGCTGCTTCATCGAGATCATTCGGAATACCACGCACAAACTGGACCATGAGATAGATGAAAAATGGAATGGTGCCGAGGAAACTCGGCAGCATCAAGGGTACAAAGGTGTTAATCAACCCGAACTTGTGGAAGATGATGTACTGCGGAATCAACACGACTTGCGCCGGAAGCATCATCGTCGCCAGCATGAATCCAAACAGAAAGCGCCGTCCCGAAAACTCCAACCTCGCAAACGCAAAACCCGTCAGTGAAGAACTGAATAGTGCACCAACCACCACGACCAGCGAGATTTCAAACGAATGCAGAAACATCGGACCGAAGTTGATGCCTGCGCCGCCCGTAATTCCATCAATGTAGTGCTGAAACGTCCAAGTGGTTGGCAACAGGTTTGCCGTTGAGAATATCTGGGTGTCTGGTTTGAAAGAAGCAAAGAACATCCAGAGAATCGGATAAACCATGATGAACGTGATGATAATCAAGAGCAGGTGACGGAGGCTCAGTCTAAGTGTCGATTTAGAACGTCCCATACAGCACCATCCTACACATCGTAGTTCACCCAGAATTTCGAGGTCAAAAAGATAAACCCTGAACAAAGTGCGATGATTATCAACAAGATAATTGACATCGCCGCCGCGTATCCCATGTGGAAGTACTGAAATCCTTGTTGATAGAGGTATAGCACGTAGAATAGGGTTGAATTCATAGGGCCGCCGTCTGTGATGACATAGACTTGTGTGAACACCATGAAAGAAGCAATGGTCCCCATCAGCAGGTTAAAAAAGATGATGGGAGACAGCATCGGCAGCGTGACTCGCATATACCGCTGAAAGCTGCTGGCACCGTCAATCGTAGCCGCTTCGTAGAGATGTCCTGGAATTTGTTTAAGTCCCGCAAGAAAAATGACCATTTCGGAACCGAACTGCCAGACACTGAGCAAAACCAACACGATGATGGCCGTGCTCGGGTTCCCCAGCCAGACGGGGCCGTGAATGCCAAACAACTGCAGAATCGAGTCGATGGGACCATTTTGGTCAAACAACTTCTTCCAGCCAATCGATGCCCCCACGCTGCCGCCAATCAGCGAAGGCAAGTAGATGAGCGCCCGGTAAATACCAATACCGCGCACCTGTTTGCTTAAGAGCGTGGCGACAAGCAAGGACGCAATCAACCTCGCTGGGACCGATACCACAACGTAGATGAACGTTACGCGAATGGAGGTCCAGAAATTTGGATCCGAGAACAACTGCGTAAAATTCACAACACCGGCAAAGTGGGGACGACTCAGCAGGTCATAGTTCGTAAACGACAGATACAATGTAAACAGCATAGAACCGGCAGTTAAGAACAACATCCCCAACAGCCAAGGTGTTAAAAAACCGTACGCAGCAGGGTTTTGCCGTCTTGTGGCATTTAGGACGGGCGATTTTTTTACCCGGGACGTGTTTGCTGCGGCCTGCATCGATGCGTCCATTTTCAAACCCTCCTCTGGGGCGACTCCGGACAGACCTGGTGGTCAGGCGCCGCCCCAGCCGTTTATCTGCGGAATCAACTTCCCTGTGCGAGAATTTGGTTGGCCTGTTGGATGAACTGTGCCGCGGCTTGGTCTGGTGTCAGCTTGTTGAAGGTCACTTCCTGACCAATCGTCTTCAGGACGCTGTTCAATTGACCGGCATTCGGCGGGTCCAGCGGTACAGGGCTGGCTATCTGTTGAATCTGGCTCATGAAGTCGTCCTGAACTTTCACGATGCCGCCGAGTGCTGCAGCATCCGCCTTCATGTTCTTCACATTGGCGGTAATACCGCGATCATTCTGGAAGATCTTTGATACCTGCGGGTCGTTCTCAAGGAAGTTCACAAGGTTGGCAGCGGCTTTCGGGTGTTTGGTCTGCGAGGAGATGGTCCAGTACATGGACGGATGAAGCATATAGGGTTTACTTGATTGGCTCCATTCGGGATAGAGGACGCGCTGAATCGTGGAGCCGAGACCCGTCTGATATTGCGGACCTTCACCAATGAACATGTAGGTGAACGCCACTTGCTGCTTCAAGAATGGGCTTGATTGCAAGTCTGAATGTGTATAAGCGGAGTTTTGCTGAGCTGGCACAACTCCACCCTTTTGTTGCAGGTTCAGCCAGTAAGCGAACCACGCAGCGAGTGTTTGCTGAGACATGCCGATAGACTTGCCGTCCGTCGAATACAGGCTCTGACCATGTGTCCGCGCCCAGTATGCGAGTGGAGCACCTTGCCAGATGTCGTCTGTGGCACCGTACACGTTCGGCAGCTTCTGATGAATTTGAATGAGGATGTTCGCAAACTGACTCCAGGTGTAGCTTTTTGATGTGTCGTAAGTAATTCCAGCCTGTTTCAGCAAAGCCGGATTGTAGATATAGCAGATGGCGTTGATGGCAACCGGCAAGGCGTACAGCTTTCCATTCACATCTCCGAGGGACACAGTACTCTTACTCTCACCGGACGTGTCGACCGCCGTCTGTCCCAAATCCATCAGGCGCCCCTTGGTCACGTATTCATTAAGCCGTGACGCATCCATCTGCATGACATCCGGTAAGCTGTTACCGGCCGCTTCTGTGGCCAGTTTCGTCCAATAACCACTCCAAGGTGCATATTCCATCGTCACGTGGATATTCGGATATTTCTTCTCAAACAATTGCACCGCTTGCTGGGTCATTTTCGTTCGGCTTGGATTCGTCCACCAGGCGAGTGTGATGTTTTCCTGCTTGGCTCCAGACCCTGACCCTGACCCTCCCGTAGTGTTCCCTGCCGCCGATCCGCACCCGGCCAATGAGACTGTCGCGGCAAGACCTATGGCCGTCACCGCCAAAAACCGTCTTCTACTACGCTCCATGATGATTCCCCCTGAATCATGTGATTTTGATTCCGCTTTCATGGCTTGCATACTAGAATACTTATATACTTGAATACTTTGAATGTTACTATAGGCGTCCGTGGAGTGTAAAGACCTTTTCACAGAAATCACACATCGTTCTGACATTTCAATTTCCGTTCCGACATGACGTGAAATTGCACTTCACGGGGTTACCCATCCCGTGCCTGCCGCAGAATTGACTGCCGTTCTGTTGGTTTGCCAGCCATCATTTCAAGCCGTAAGAGGCGCTGCAGCGCAAGCCCTGTAGCCTTATTTCAGCATCTACAGGACCGCGTTGTCAGCGAAAAGAGATGTTATCAAACGGGCCGCACAGTCCATTGATTCTGGTATCAAATTCAGCGTAAAACCCCTTGATTCATCGATGGGGATATAAGGCGCTCGACGTTAGGTGAAACGTGTGTTGCTTGGCTCACCTTGGCTCACCTTGGCTCACCTTGGCTCACCTTGGCTCACCTTGGCTCACCTTGGCTCACCTTGGCTCGTTGGCTCGTTGCGGCCGTACTTTACCGAATCCCTCTACCAGAGGGGCACAAAGCCATCGATCTCTTTCAATACAGTTTCAATCTCCGCCAATACATCCGCGTTTAATTCGAGGTCAACGGCCTTGACGTTTTCGTCAATTTGGGACGGCCGACTCGCACCGATGATGGCAGAACTGACATTTGGTTGGCGCAACACCCACGCAAGCGCGAGTTGGGACAGACTTGCTCCGAGGTTCATCGCAATGTCTTCAAGTTTCATGACACTCTCGAGGACCTCGTCTTTCAAGTAGCTTCGAATCCAGCGATTTGTGCTGTCATTAGCAGCGCGACTGTCTTCTGGAATCAATTGGCCAGGCCTGTACTTTCCGGTGAGAATTCCTTGAGCCAACGGTGAAAAAACAACCTGTCCGACGCCAAACTGTTCGGAGGTTGGGATGACTTCTTTCTCAATATAGCGAACCAGCATATTGTAGATGGGTTGATTCGAAATGATGTGACGCAGATTACGCCTGTCCTCAATCGCCCTGGCCTGAGTGATTTGGGCAGCACTCCACTCGCTAACACCTGCATAGAGAATCTTCCCCTGTGCGACGAGGTCATCGAGTGCACGCAAGGTTTCTTCTAACGGTACCGTCGTATCATAGCGATGGCACTGGTACACATCGAGATAATCCACACCGAGACGCTTCAGACTCGCCTCGCATTGTTCCATAATGTGTTTGCGCGACAAACCAGCATCATTTGGGCCTTCCCCCATCGGAAAGTAGACTTTGGTCGCAAGTACGTAGCTTTCACGCGGGTAGCTCCTCAGTGCTTCCCCGACAACCAACTCCGCCTGGCCGCGATTGTAGGCGTTTGCCGTATCGAAGAAGTTAATGCCGAGGTCATAAGCGCGATGAACACACAGCGCGGCGGTCTCCTGTTCTGTGGCCGTGCCATAGGTCAGCCAACTGCCAAGTCCAATCTCGCTCACCCGCAGTCCGCTTTGTCCGAGGTTTCGGTATTTCATCCTATCCACTCCTTTATCTAAGATGGATTGAGAGCCTGTATTCACTCAATTAGTATGTTGATTGAATTATAGCATTCCTTGAAGGCGCTCTCTTGTAAAAAAGGAGTTTATGAGGATTATGGGCAATCCTACGAGCCGTGCTATGCCGTTACTACCAAGCTATCTTGTCCAGAGATTGATGGGAAAAGATGTCCTGATATTGACGAACATTATGTCCAAATCCCTTCGTTCTTCAATTACGGATGCTGGCTTGGACAGGGTAAAATGTTCGATTTTGACCTAATACCACAAACGGCGTTGATGGGACAAATTATCCGTTTTTAGGTACGATTTGGGCATTGACGCCCGTCTTGCCAATTCAGATACTCCCTTTTTAGGAACAATATTTCTTGTTTAACGACACCGGTCAGAATCCACAACCTCAGGGCTCCGTCCACCGTCCTTACCGTGGCCACAATACAAGGGGTAGCGCCAACAAAATGACGCAAAACCCACGCTAAGACAATTTATGGATTCGAATCTTCGTTTTTTTCTACGCTAACATTAAAAAATGAGGTTTTGAATATACCGCGTTTTGTGTATTTATACGACTCTCTGTGCCTAGGCTTCTGTCGCTAAAGCCCCCTTATGCGCAAGTAGACTCGGAGATAGACTCCTCCTTTACATAGCAGGGGCCAAAGTCACGACCGTTTTTAGGCAGATTTCGAGAGACACCTCGTGCTCTAAGTGCATGTTCCAGCGACGATATTTCTTCAGCACCGCCGTGAATATCCATGTAAACAAAACCAAGAAATACAAGACAAATATGTGTTGAAGATTCTCGTTTGAAGGAACTTTTTCCGTGGATGTTCCACCTGATTTTCTTCTTAAACCAGATATGGGAATCCTCAATCTCAATAACGAAGTTCGAGTTTAGGAATCTGGCATACATTCCTATAAAAACAAGATATATCACCCAGATTGCAGATGTTATAAAGTGCATGGAGACGAGAGATATAACCAAACCAACAACGCCAAACATAAAAACACACCATAATGTAATTGCAACCCGTTTGGAGAACTTCCCAACCAACACTTCGTTATCCCCTCATGAAATAAAGTTGAGTCCTTTTGTAGAATAAGCCCGAGCCGACCCACCCCCGAGGGGGCAGTTTGGCGCTCGGACTCTTCTCCGAACCGGACTTGCGACTTTCACCGCATCCGGCTCTCCATTCAAGGCATTTCACACAGCTGTTGGCTGTGCGCCATACGCGTCACGTTTCGGGATCTCAAGATAGACTTGAGCGATGGAAGTAAAGCGCAATCTACTCCTCTTCGAGGAGCCCTACTTTGTCAACGCGTATGCACCTCAAACTGGAACCCTTCGCCATGTAATGGTCATTATCCATCTCAGACTACTACGATTCCTCCGCCTCGACGCATTCACTTCAACGTAGCTGTCCATCCCTATTGGGACGAATGCATCGGTTCCCATGTTCACTATGCACTGTCTCGCTGCCTTAGGTCGCCACTATACGCGGGGAAGATTCAGGGCGTTACACCTCTATACTACCCTGACCACCGGCATGCCGGGTCGTGATGCCAAGTCCAAGGGCACCATGCTCATTCCACACACCCGTATCATCCAACGATTTCGAGTGTTGCAGTTGACCACGCTTCAGACATGGCTTTGCTTTCGCTGACCATAGCAGTTCTTCGAGGCTAGCCCCGCATCTTGGGAGGTTGGTTCCCCCTCACGGGTACATTGTCAGATGGGCTTCAAACCCTGGATCTGCTCGAACCCAACGCATGCCATCCTAGCCTTGGCGAGATGAGGTACTCGCCAACCACCGGAGTCGGCGGCTTCAATACATAGCGCCTCATGGCGCACTGGTCATAACTGCCCATGAGTTCAGCAAGAGAAAGACGTCGTCAATGCATAGTCATACGCTCGAAGACCAACTGCACCAGATCATCGATTGTTCCGACACATTTTTGAGTCTGCGGCAGATGATAGAAGATGCTGCCGATATCAAGGTCATAAATTTCGTCGGTTTCCGAATACAAGACCACTTCCTTACCTGCTCCGATGGCTACTCCATACTCAACATGGGCACCTTTCCCTGCTGGGATCATAACGATGACTAGGTCTGCCGTTAATACGGCATCCCTCTCTGCTTGGGCAACTTCTTGGAGGTCTGACTGGTGTATCGCCATAGGGTGCACAGTCCAATCATAGGTTTGAACGAGTCCCCGTAATCTCAGTTTCTCCGCTACACTTCGCACTTTGACTGAGTTCTTCAAGCTTGAAGCGATATAAAATCTCACCAGATTACCCCTCCGCCCGACTATTTCTTGCTCTTGTACCTTGGCGCTTTATTGCTGCCCGTTTCTGCGGTAACCATTTCTTTCAGCCTAATACTGTATATTTATGTATCGGGCAGTCAGAGTCCCTCCAAGACGCCTCCTTATGTCCAAGAACAACCTGCGGGACAAGCTGGTTGGACACCTTTGCTTCGGGCAAGTGAAAAACAGTCGTTCTCGAACGGAGACGGAGTCTTGGATTCATTGCCGAATTAACCGGGCTTGTTCCCTGGCTGAAATCCCCTTGAGACATAATTCCAAATTGGTAGATAGACCGTCGATTTGCTTTCGGGGAACTTCATTAAAATGGTTTGGTTTGTGTTGAGACTGGTGTAGGTCTTACTGTACTGAATTCCACCGTGCCCGACCTTTGTGACCAAGTTATCAACTATCCATTTATTTGGCACAACAGTATAGCTCTCCGAAACAAATCCTGGTTGCTTACGCTCATCCGGAAGGTTTTTCTTGAATGCATCAACCATTTGTTTGAAGTCATACCCATTCCCACTTCCAATTACTACGTTGACAGTCCCTACACCCTGCAGCATCACATCTGATTTGGGTACACTGGAACCATAACCATTGTAAAATGATTCCACGCCAGAGGGAGTCGTGAACCATCGCCCATCACCATCATTCGGACGCGGACTCATCTGCCAAGTAGATGGATATTCGACAGAGAAACCGAAACGCTGGTTGGTGTAAGTTTTATAAGTGCCCGTTGCGTTTGAGGAACTATCATTTCCAACTGTGTTGGTCGTCGCATTTGATGTTGGTGATGTGCCTGACTCTTGATTGGGCGCGTTACTTAAACTCGAAATAGCACTGGTCCTCGGAGTACTGTTCGTCCCTCTTGTTGAAGGTGTCGTTCCATGACGTGTTGTGGAGCATCCTGCTAGAATTCCAACAGTACACAGTGCCAACCCTGCAGTTAGCCACCGCTGAAGTTTCATCATTTTAGATAATCAGCCCCTTCCTGTTCGTGAATTAGACGGAATTAGTACTTGTTTGGTTACGTCCCGGCATTCATGAACAAACGAAGGGTACATTTTGATGATTCCTGCCCGTTGGCGACATTACCTGCTCATGCTACTCGTCGGATATTTCACAAGAACGAAGAAGTAATGGCTACGTAATTTGTCTGCTCTACCGAATTATTTTATTAGTGATCTTATGGCACACTCCTGCCCAATTGCGATAGAATCCAGAAAATCCCTTGCTGTATAATTATGTACCAGCACAAGGTAACCCCTCTTCATGATAAGCCTCCGTTTTTTCAATGGCGCATTTGAGGGAGCTTAGGCTTTGGGGGCTGAACTGAAAAACTAATTACACGGCAGTTGGATGGCGCTCCATTCGTTTACATCACTTTGTCCATAATCATTATCACCCACTGCAACCACCGTGCCGTCAGATTTAATTCCGAGGGTATGGGCACAACCCGCCGTAATAGCCATAATGTCATTCCAACCATCTACATCGCATTGGTCATATTTATTCAACCCTACAGCAACCACCGTACCATCCGATTTAAGCCCCACGGTATGATAACTACCTGCCGCTATCGCCACTATATCGCACCAGTCATCTACATCGCATTGATTATGCTGGTTCGAACCCACAGCCTTAACGGTGCCATCCGATTTAAGCCCCACAGTATGAAGATAACCCGCCGAAACAGCCAAGATGTCGCGCCAGTCGCTTACATTGCATTGACGATACATATTGATACCCACTGCCGTCACCGTGCCGTCCAATTTAAGACCAATGGTGTGCCAGTCACCCGCGGTGACCGCCACAATGTTATGCCAGGCGCTTACGTCGCATTCGCCGTAAGTGTTGCGTCCCACGGCAACTACCGTGCCATCCGACTTAACCCCAATTGTACGGCGCCAACCCGCCGCAACGGCTACAATATCGCGCCAGTCGTTGACATTACATTGGTTATGCTTATTCCAACCCACAGCTACCACAGTACCGTCAGATTTAAGACCGATAGTATGAGAATTACCCGTGTTTGTCGCCATATGAACATTACCAGCCGCGATCGAAACAATATCACGCCAGCCGCTCACATTACATTGACCGTATTTATTATCACCCACTGCCGTCACAGTCCCGTCAGTTTTGAGACCAACGGTATGACGACGCCCCGCCGCTATGGTATCGTGACGCAACAATTTTGTCTCTAACGCCGCTTTCTCAGGTGAAGTGCAGTCCATATTTTACCTCCATCAATGTAGAATAAGCCCGAGCCGACCCACCCCCGAGGGGGCAGTTTGGCGCTCGGACTCTTCTCCGAACCGGACTTGCGACTTTCACCGCATCCGGCTCTCCATTCAAGGCATTTCACACAGCTGTTGGCTGTGCGCCATACGCGTCACGTTTCGGGATCTCAAGATAGACTTGAGCGATGGAAGTAAAGCGCAATCTACTCCTCTTCGAGGAGCCCTACTTTGTCAACGCGTATGCACCTCAAACTGGAACCCTTCGCCATGTAATGGTCATTATCCATCTCAGACTACTACGATTCCTCCGCCTCGACGCATTCACTTCAACGTAGCTGTCCATCCCTATTGGGACGAATGCATCGGTTCCCATGTTCACTATGCACTGTCTCGCTGCCTTAGGTCGCCACTATACGCGGGGAAGATTCAGGGCGTTACACCTCTATACTACCCTGACCACCGGCATGCCGGGTCGTGATGCCAAGTCCAAGGGCACCATGCTCATTCCACACACCCGTATCATCCAACGATTTCGAGTGTTGCAGTTGACCACGCTTCAGACATGGCTTTGCTTTCGCTGACCATAGCAGTTCTTCGAGGCTAGCCCCGCATCTTGGGAGGTTGGTTCCCCCTCACGGGTACATTGTCAGATGGGCTTCAAACCCTGGATCTGCTCGAACCCAACGCATGCCATCCTAGCCTTGGCGAGATGAGGTACTCGCCAACCACCGGAGTCGGCGGCTTCAATACATAGCGCCTCATGGCGCACTAAACTAACCTGCCCGAATGCCACACAAGCCTCATACCCCGTAGAATGCATGAACATTCAGCGGCAGACTCCTAGCCTTGCTGATGTTTGGGTGGTTTTAGAGCCGAATAAACAACTTTTCCATCGCTGTTGAGTCCCTCAATGGAAAGCCTTGGACCATGTGAGTATTGAGAAGCGACAGGAACCGCGGTTGCGAAGTATCCTTCTGGATTAACAGCGACAATAACTGGACGCCCGTTCGGTATCGGAGTCAAACGCACTTGTGTAATTGATTTATCAAATGCTTTTCCCGAAATATACAACTCTTGACGGTTTGCACCCATCCCCCAATACAAGGGTCTGGTTCTGATAGTGGATGTCTGCGTCCAACCGCCTCCGAACACCAACTCTCCTCTGGATTTGTCTCTCCCAAGACCACCAGTAATGAGCTGCTCTTTTCCATCGACGAGGCAAGATCCGACCAAGATGACCTTTTGATCATGCTGAATGTAGTAAAGTACCTTCACACGAGTGACTTTGTGCTCTGGGTTCTTGATTGGTTCGTCCTTTGACATGTAGTAGTGACGTTCGATGTTTTGCCTGAGCGCATTCTGTATCTCACTGGCAGAATACCTATGCCGTGCCGACTGGTTTTGGGAACTCGCCAAAGCAGGTGCAGGTTGTACAACGAAACCTATAATCCCTACTGTTAGTGCCATCATGATAAATGCTGAACATTTCTTGACGGACATCTTGAAGGACATATTGATCAACTCCTGGAATCAAGTTTGATTGATATGATTCCAACAATTGGATTCCCTATGCCCGTATGGCGCATAACTGCCCGCTCGTATTATGAGGTCAGTAACGATTACTGCGTTTATGCCCCCTTTCGTACAAGAATTAGTGGCAGTTGTCCGATGTGTTCTCCAAGACCGCTGGACCTAGTTTTTGAGTCTTGGAGTTCGATAACCGAACCTGGACATGAGTATTGACGGGAATGCCGTATGAAATATCGTAAATGTTCCCGACCCACGTGGTTCCTTTGATAAAACTTTGTGGGTTTTGAACTGGTGTCAGTTTGAACCGCCAACTGATTTTTCCTTTAACCTCAGCGAAACCTTCGTAACTGTCATAATCACCGAAAGATGAAGGTGCAGGAAGCCAATCGGCATGAATACTCACACTCTCTCGTTCCCACCACGGACTATTCGGTGAGGCGGTGTATTGCCTTTTGACTTTGGTTATTAAAGCCACACCACGTGCATTAGGAATTGATTTTACTGGATTTAGAACCACACTGCACGGATATGTCACTTCTGCCTGTTGCTGCTGTGGTGCATTTAACGCCCATGCGGTTTCTGGTTGTGACCCAAGTAAGAAGAGCAAAATCAAACTTGCTTTCAAAGCCCTCATATCTATCCCCCTAACTTCTGAGGATAGGTTTTCCACCTCATAGAAATGCAATGTATTCCAATGTTCTTACGTCGCTCTTCTGCCCAAATGTGACATAGGCAGCATGACTGGTGGGTTGCATGAACATGCAGAAGAAGGCAGCGCCACTCAGTAGATGCGCCAAGTTCAAGAAGACAACTCATTTAATGCAATGAACCCCGAACGACTCCAAAGCCACAACGGAGTATGGACATCAATTGGTGCAATCCCTGTTCCTTGAAGCGCTTTTTCCCAAGCTTCAGATACTGATTGTCGATTTTCTGCGGAACCGTTTAAGACTTCATCGGTGCATAACCCAAGTTTCACAGTTGCCTTTAAAATGTGAGTATCGGGTGCAATCGTAATCAGTTCACGATGTTTCCACGTTACGCCCGTGTAGCCTTCAATTACATACAACCAATAATTGAAGATTTTCGGACCTGATAGATATGGGAATTCAGATTTCCGTGTCCCTTGTATTACGCTTTTCAACTCTGAGATATCGGCATCAACAGATGTAATCAGTCCAAGCACATCTTTGCTCGGAGACGAACCGACAATGCCCATGGCGACACGTTTCCAAATCTCAGGATGACGATTTGGCTGAATACCAACTCCATATTGAAGGAGCGCTGGACGAATTTCGTCAACTGTTTTGGTTGCTGTCAGACTGGGACTAAATACCCAACGGCAGTCTTCATCTTCATACGTCGCGGCAACGGACTCCCAAAGCTTGTACGAATTGCGTTGGTAATTCAATGCCATGCCGAGGGTTAACACGTCTGGAAGGTGTTCTGACGGAACTACTTTGAGTAACGCATCTTCGGGCATGATCTCGCCGCCCAAAAGTCCGTTACGGTGCATGGCAATGAGTCGCCTTACATTTTCAATGAAGTTTCCTATTCCAACTACCCCCAATTTCAAGACCGCTCGTATTGAATTATGCTGCCCCTTAGCAAGAACAACAGTGAACTACAACGTTAGTACAGACCGTATTGTGCAGGTGGAAACTGCTTCAAAATCATTTCAACACGATTATCAAAGTCTGCCTGGTTGATTGTAACCTGGTTGAGAAATATATTAGGAAGTTCACTGTTAATTTGGTTGACGATTTGCGAATCTCTCTTGATGTTCCGTTTCAGCACGAGTTCTCCACCGAGGTTTTCTAGCATATGCCCAAATTTATTTGCTACGCCATCGTTTGCGGCAATACTGTACTGTTGAAGTTGCCCGGACGCATTCAAGAGTTTCACCACAGCATCGTCTAAAGCGGTCGAAGAATGCGTGTTGTTGTACTTTTGCAGACTTAAATTTGCATCGTGAACCGAAATCACTGTAGCAGGGGTAACTTTGTGAGATAAACTGTGAAGGTTCAAATAGCTTGGAATGAAAATAGCATTGGAAATCAAGGATAGTAACAAAACAGATAGAAGGAAATATCTCCACTTCAAGGCAATCCCTCCTCACATATTTACGGTTGCCTTATGTCACCTTCCCGTTAACGACAGGCCCCAGAAAATCCCTTAATGTATATTTATGGGCGGATGGGAGCAAATTCTTCTTCGAGACAAGACCACCGCAAGTGCGAACTAGACTTACAATAACATAGCAGGCCTCGCATTTTTGCGAGACCTGCATCGCGGGATTGGACATGTCGCGTTCTTCTCTCCGTTTCTACTTCCATCGCAAGTCATAACACTACGCCAGATCTCTCAACCAAGCAGCCAGAGCCGCACCAATTTCATCAGGTGAGTCTTCCTGGGGATAATGGCGCCCATTCACGGTGATCTCCGTTTGCGCTGGCCAGGTACGGCAGAAATCTACATGGGCTGATGGCATCACACCTGGTTCGCAGTTAACAAATAGTTTTGGAATTGTACTCTGTGCCAACCACTCGCCGTAAGCAGTGACAATGTCGGTCACATCGGCCGGATTCCCGTCGAACGGAAGTTGACGTGGCCAGGTTAAGGTGGGGCGCCTCCCTTCTCCAGGTTCCAAGAACGGACGACGATATTCCGCCATCTCCTCCTCCGTCAGCTTGCGTAGAATCCCGATTGGCAGGTTAGTCTCAATGAAGGAGTTTTGCTCTAACACCATCTGTTCTCCTTTAGGGGTGTGTAACGCCTGGAAGATTTGACGCCCCTGTTCCGGGATTTCGCTCCAACTCCGAGGTTTTATGATGCCCTCCATATAAGTAATCCCTTTCACCGCATCAGGATGGCGGTACGCCCAATCAAATCCGAGAGCCGATCCCCAATCGTGCACCACGAAGGTGACTCGCTGGTGCACACCTAGCGAAGTAAGAAGAGCATCGAGATAGCGACGATTCTCGACAAACGTGTATGAGTCAGGACCGCTATCTGGGAGTTTGTCGGAGTCGCCCATACCGATCAGGTCAGGTACAATGCATCGGCCAAGCTTCTGGACGTACGGAATGATGTTGCGCCAAAGATATGACGACGTAGGATTACCATGTAAGAAGACAATCGGGTCTCCAACTCCTACCTCCACGTACGCCATCTCCAAGCCTAACACCCGCTGGCGTTTCTTTTGATAGGGAAACGAAGCGCTGATCATCAGTTATCTCCCCTTCCGTCGCATAATTTTCCTCATTCCTCACGACCCGTTTCCATCAAAGCATGCGTTGACATCAGTTTAATTTTCTGAACCATGTCGTCTACCTCTTCGGTGGTGAGGCCCTTCGTGATAGTTTGTGTCCAATGGGCAAGTTTCGACTTGGTAAAACGACGCATCTCCAACCCTTTTGCGGTTAGAGTTACCAAGTAGGCCCTTCCATCAAGTGGGTCTGGAGTTCTCTGTACGTATCCAAAGTTCTCCAACCGGGCGATGGCACGTGCAGTGGCAGCCTTGTTGATAAATAGGTTTGTGGAAAGCTTCTCCTGGGACACGCCGTCATTCTCATACAGATTGACGAGGAAGATATACTCAGACGAGTTAATGTCATAGTCCCTGAGTTCCCTGTTGAGATAGATCTGAAATTGACGGTGTAAAACAGAAATCCATTTTCCGATGCTTTCCCTCTCCAAAGCCCCGGTACACCTCCTTCGGAAGTAGTATACATGTCAACTATATGACCACTTTAAATGTTTTGCGTTGACTTGTCAACTATATAGAGTCACCTATCCACTAGCCCGCTGCGGATGGCTAAGACAACGGCCTGGGTTCTATCATCCACGCTAAGTTTCTGCAAAATGTGATGGACATGGGTCTTCACGGTACCGTCCGTTGCTTGGTTACCATCGTCCGCTTTCGCCACCACCGTCATATCTTCCTGGCTGTTCAATATGTATCGTAACCCTTCACGAATTAGAGATTGATCGTCCGCCAACAAGATGCGAATTTGTGATCCGCCCATGTTCCATTACCTCCATCCACTGCGGGGATTTCCCTCTCTTCCAAGCTCGTCAGTTAACGGAACCATTACGGACACAGTTAGTCCGTGTGGCGCTCGGACGCCCCATTCGCACTTTCCGCCAACTGAGGCAGCACGCTCGGACATCCCTCTGAATCCAAAACCCGGCTGCAACGGGGGAGCTCCTCGGTAAATGCCATCGTCTGACACGCTGAGTGTGATGGCTTCACCTCGCTCTGTCACATTGACCCAGACATTCCCCGCTTCGGCATAGCGCAATACATTGGTCAGGCACTCTTGTAGGATGCGATACAACACCACACTAATGGAAATGGGCCAGTCGGATTCCTTGTCGTCGGCAAGGAAATGGATCTGCAAGTGAGACTGTGCAACCACTTGTGATACCAGCCCACGCAACGCCGCTGCGCCGAGCCCAAATTCATCGTCTGCCATTTCCCCGACGGTTTTGCGCACCTCGTTGAGACCTGACCGTGCGATATGTAGCATCCTTGGAACCTCAGCGGCGGCGGCATGGGGATCGCCAGGAAGCATGTATTGCAGCGCTTGCAACTGAACGATCAGCGTGGTCAGGTTGTGACCGACTACGTCATGGACCTCGCGCGCGATTCGGGAGCGCTCTGACAGCGCCGCATATCGGACGGATTCCACCGATGACCGCTCCAACTCTCTATGCGCACGTTGGAGTTCCCCGTGCGCTGCGTTCAGTTCCTCCAAGTGCTGTTCGCGCAATTGCTCGCCTTCGTTGCGACCGCGAACGAAGGCGTAAATTCCAGCTAAACCAAAAAGCGTCCCCCAGGGAAAACCCACTCCGTAAGAAGCTATGATTGTGACAACGGAACACGCCGCAGCTAGCACCACCGACTGCAGCGTCTGAGATTGAGGAAGGGACGCCAGCAGGGCTACCATTGGCAATATCAGAAGACTAGTGTCGACATCCATGGTGACATGGACATAGATCGCCATCGTGCAGATGATTGCGGCGGATGCGACCAGGGCGGGCAGGCTCCGCAAGATTCGAGAATTCCAGATCATGAGTAGATAATACAAGACGACCGCAAGCGCCAATTCCAGTATCCAGTGATCCTCACTGTAAAATTGTTCGTAAAAAAATGCCACGAGCACGCCCGATCCAATCAGGCGGATCGGCCAGAGATTCATCCTATTTCGTAGACTTTTCGATAACCCAGAAGCCAAGTTCATACTCCCCCCCTTCTGCCACGCTTCGACAGAATTCCAGTCGAAGGGCACGGACTCCTGCCTTCAGGTTTTCCAATCTATCTGTAGATAGAGCCGCAACGAAGTGGAAATCCATCCGCGTGTGGACGATGCCGGTGTCAAAACGTATTACGATGACATCACAACAGGTCTTGGAGGGAATTAAAATGACAAGTTCAAGCTGGCTGATTATCGGGATTTTCCTAGCCATGGTGTTGTTTACACAACTCGGGTGGCGCAAGGTCACCGGGTTCAGCCTAATCCGACCCTACATTGCAGTCATCATTGTTTCGGCAGTTTATCTGCGCAATTTCCCGACAAATGGCAATGACGTGGTCGCGTTCCTTGTCAGCGCAGCTGTCGGAGCACTCTTTGGCTGGCTGATGGTACTGTCTACACGCGTGCAGATTGGGGAAGATGGCAAAGCGAAAGTCTGGTGTGGTCCGTGGTACCTGTTACTGTGGCTGGCCGCGCTGGGGATCCGCGTTTTAATTGCCTATACAGCGACATCCTGGTACCCCAAGCGGTTTGTGCACTTCATGCTGAATCATCACCTGTCGTTCACGGTGGTTGCTCCGGCCTTTATGCTCATGACGATTGTAATGATTGCTGTGCGATCCGTTGGCATGTGGCCGCAGCTGCGTAAAGCTCGCGGGCAGTCGACAAAGCACGGAAAAGCCGGAATGGCAGTAGAGGCTCCTTAGCATGCCCTTCTATCATGATGAATGTGACCAACCAAAGGAATATGCGCTGACAACCCATTGGAGATGATTGCATGCATATTGACCCTAAACAACCTCAAGTCAGCTGTTGAAGTAGTGGCCCTGTTCGAGATCCTCGATCAGTCCAGGGTGGACCGGTTCCCAACCCAAAAGTTCCCGAGTCTGTGCAGTCGACCCTGGCATTACGTCTGGTATATCAAGCGCGGCAATTGCACCGAGAAAGCCGAAATGGGCATCTGCCTCTTCTCGCGGAATACCAACCACTGGTACGTTGAGGTGTTTACCGATGACGCTCGCAATGTCGCGAAATGGGACCCCTTCTTCGCCCCTGCCGTATAGCCGTGAACCGGCCGGAGCCTTTTCCAACGCGAGGCGGTAGAGGTGGGCGGCGTCAAGGCGATGTACGGCTGGCCAGCGATTGGAACCGTCGCCGATGTAGGCGGAAAAACCTTTGTCGCGGGCGATGTTTATCAACATCGGTACGAAGCCCTTGTCACCCCGGCCGTGTACTGTCGGCGGCAGCGATGCGACCGACGCCCGCACCCCGCGATCAGCCAGCGCTATCACCACGTCGTCAGATGCCTTCCCGTTTGCATGAGCAGTCGTGATAAACGGTTTTTTTGAGCCTTCGAGCACAGCACCTATTGCCTCTACGGCGCGCAGGTCGCTTGCAAGCGAGCCAGCGAAGTTCGAGAAGTCGTGCTTGAACGCGAGGTGAATCACTCCGTCCGCAGCAGCGGCTCCGCTTTGAAGGCTGTCGAGGTCGTCAAGGGCACCGTGTTGTACCTCGGCGCCAGCTTCTTTCAGTGCCGCGGCACCATTGTCTGATCGGGTAAGTCCGACGACTTCATGACGTGCACTGATGAGTTCCCGGACGACGGCAGACCCGATATGTCCCGTTGCTCCTGTTACAAAAACACGCATCATTATATCCTCCTCTGAGTGTATTACGACTTGAACAATTGCAGTATAAACTATAAAGTGTACTTAAAGGTCAAGCGGTTCCTAAGGGAGGTTTATATGAAGATTCATGAGCTAGCAGAAAAAACTGGGTTAACAGCCCCTACGATCCGTTTTTATGAGAAGGAAGGGTTGTTGGACGAACGTCACGTCCAGCGTCAGGAGAATAACTACCGTGATTATTCGGAGGAAGCTGTCACCCATTTTAGGATGATAAAAACATTCCAGGCCGTGGGCTTTTCTTTATCCGAATTGAAGTACGTCTTTCACGAGCATGATTCCAATCGGCTTACCATCTTAAAAGTGGTTGAACTTCTTACCCAAAAGATAGAAGAGATCGAACATAAACAGGACGAATTCAAGAGGATTCTCGAAACTCTTCAAAGTATGCTGGCAAACAAAATTGCATTGATGAATGATCTTCAAGAGACTAATAGCTTGTTCAAACTTCGCTAAGTTTTGCATTATGTCACCCAGCCACTCATGTAAGAAGTGCTCAATCTGTAAACGTTCATTCGCTCTGCTCCCCTCTTTTGTCGCTCCTTTTCAACGATACGACCGATTGAGGTTGCTTGGAGACGATTGCCACAGTGGAGTTTGGAACCGGTAGCGGCGGGTAGTCTATCTGTTTGCTCCTTCGGTGTCGGCAAACAGGGTGTCGTATGGGCTTTCCCCAGTGGATTCCTCTTAATTTCCTAATTCATCCCACACAAAACGATCTTCAGAGCGAATGGCTAGGAATGACTTTTTACCCGACTTTCTTCTACGGGCCTCATCTTTAGGACGGCCTGTGCTGCTGATGGTAAAATTGGCTTTAACTTATCCGATGCCGCCACCATTTTATCGGCCAGCGCTCGACATTCATTCAATCCTGTTGCCATCAGTTCGCGCATGGGCGCAATGCGAGAAACGAACCATAGCAGAAATGCAATCAGTAATACGGGAAGGGAAGCCATTACAGATTTCGAACGAGGATACAGGCGTGACTTTAGTCGCTTCACGATAGCGAAACCTGCATGCATGCCACGTGCACCGACCATAGCCTCCGCCCACGTTGCCCCGCCCCCACGTCGGTGCCCAGCCACCGATACACTTTCCATGGCAACCGTAAAGGGAACGTGACAACTGAGCCAAAGCAACATTTCCGGTTCCAAAACCGAAGGTACTCCCGCATCGCTGAACAGATCGACCCAACGTTGATCGCTGTGAAGCGTCTTCTGCCTTGAACTTATCGTTGGCTTGAGCCTTCCCGCGTCATCTAGCGTGGCCATCACGGCCGGCATACCAAATGTGCATCGCTTTTTACCTAATGCATCTCTTAATCGTTCGGGCTCAAAGTTAACAAACATGAAATGAACACATTTGGCCCTGCTACGCTGTAAGACAGGCAGAAGCGGATCAACCTGATGGGCGAGGGTAGTCACTACTACTAAATCGTAAGCAATCTGCTCATCCAGACTGTCGGCAATCCGCATCTCAGCGCGTTCACCCGTATTAAGTACGATACCATTATCTCGCTGTAACTGTTCGAGACGAAGAGAACCTTGGCGCGCAATGACAGTCACTTCATGACCAGCCTTTGAAAGCTGGTACGCGAAGGTGCTACCGATTTTACCAACACCCAGAACTGCAATTGAAAGAGATGACTGTGTCTTTATACTTGCATTATCCATATAAAATCCTCCTGCTCCCTTATCTGCGTCATGGGGCAACTTTGTACACCACATCGTCAGGTCTATAGTCACTCAATCGTCGAAGTAATGACCCTCTTCAAGGTCTGCTATCAGTCCGGGTTGTTTGGGTTTCCAGTCTAAGAGGGCCCGAGTCTGTGCAGAAGACCCTGGCATTACGCTTGTTGGTATATCGAGCGCAACAATCGGACGCCTCCCCACTTGTATGAACTGTGGTAATGTACGGTTTATCCGAACCTTCGAGAGCTGTTCCCATCGCTTGTACTGCGCATAAATCGCATCCAAGTGAGCCTGCGAAGTCTGAAAAGTCGTGTTTAAACGCTAGGTGAATGACTCCGTCTGCGGCTGCGACACCACTTCGAAGGCTGTCGAGATCGTCAAGATCACCTCGATGTACCTCCGCCCCAAGGCTACCCGACATCGCCGCACCATGATCCGAACGAGTGAGACCGACAACCTGATGACCGGCATTGAGCAGTTCCAAAACGACGGCTGAATGAACCGATATAACCTGTTGCTCCTGTGACAAAAACACGCATCATGATATCCTCCTAATTGCGTTCGGTTTTGTAGCGTTACTTGAATAATTGGAGTGTAAACTATAGAGTTAACTCTAACGCAAGTCATTTTGAGGAGAGATTTTCATGAGGATTCGAGAGTTAGCCGAAAAGACTGGGTTATCAGTCCACACCATACGCTTCTATGAGAAAGAGGGCCTGTTGGACAGTCGGCATGTTCAGAGAGAGGAGAATAGATATCGTAGATATTCGGACGATGCAGTAGAGCGTTTGAACCTCGTCAAGAAGTTTCAAGGGATAGGTTGCTCTCTTGCTGAACTCAAGGAAATCCTTCAGGATCATGATGCGAATTCCCGTACTGACTTAGAAATTATTGAATGGATTCATCAAAAAATGAATGAGGTCAAACGCAACAAGGATGAATTGGATCAGATTCTTGGGACTCTAAACTGGATGTTGGACTACAGAATGGCAAAACTAGATTAGCATTAAAATAGCAGGTCTCGCAGTTTCACGAGACCCGCATCTTAGCTATTGTGGAACAATACGGTGACCACATGTGACAGTACATTTGTTAGACACAAATGCAAAATGTTGTTGCTACAATAGGTTGAACACAACTACGACGACACTACAATTCTTCTTCAAATTGGTGATACCTTCGGTCTAGCGCTGCCGCATGCTTTGAGTTACCCAGTTGTTACGCGTTAAAATTGATGTCCATGGTCTTCTCACTGACATTCCATAACGACCATGTCTGTGCTCCGAAGTTATACGGGACCTTCACCGTTAGCGGTTCGCGTTCATTCCACGCCTGTAGTTCTTTATTGAATCGCCTCGTCACCATATCGCCATTCACTTGGCTAATGAAACCTTGTGCCTCATCCTCAACCATGCTTTCTGTGAACCATTGGCCAATATAATCTTTCCACTGTGCCTGTGTGAAATGCTTTGTGCTGCCTGTGGGCATAGCCTTCATGGCTTGGAGATATTTGCTTTGATTCGCTTTCGACATCTGATTGAGTACGGACTGGAGCGAAACTGGTCCTGGAGCCTTCGCTTTGCTTGATGATTGATTATGGATAGTGATGGGCTGAGTGTGAGTGCTACTTTTGGTTGACGCTACTGGCTGATAGTGACCATGGTGTTGACTAGTGGACGTAGTGGCAGCCGTAGCCACAACAGGAGCCCCAAGCGAACATGCGACAGTTACTGCTAGAAGTGCTTTCTTCATATCATTCACTCTCCTTAAATGATTGACTTGCACCCAATTAGATGCTCGTTTCATGATTCCCGTTACAGTTCTTAAACAGGTCGTGAAGCAAAGCTGGACATGGCGAGATGAATTCGATGTTGCCCTCAATGAAAGCATCTAATTTTGCCCAAAGTGTAACCTGATGCCTGAAATAGGTATCTAATATATAGATGAGTTTTCAGGAGTGTTTCATTTGGAGTTGATCGAAGAATGGTATCGACAGTATGGTCTGGATGTGTTCAATTATCTCGTTTATCGAATGGGGACACGGGATGTGGACGATCTCGTTCAGGAAACGTTTATTCGGGCACTTCAGGGCGTTCATCACTTTAGCGGAGACGCATCGCCGAAGACTTGGCTCATTTCAATCGCTCGAAATGTAGCGAACGGATTCTATCGAAAGAAACACCGTTCAATTTCGAGTGAACCGCTTTTTGACATGGAATCGACGGAGCGGCCAATAGAGAAGCTCATAGATTCAATGGATGCAAAGCGCGTGATCGAACGCGGATTGGGGACGATGAGACGGTCTTACGTTGACGTTGTGATACTGCGAGGGGTCATGGATCTCTCAGTATCCGAAGCTGCAGAAGCGCTCGGTTGGAGCGAGTCAAAAGTCAGAGTCACTTGGCATCGCGCGCTGAAAAAGTTACGTGTATTTCTTGAAGGTGAGGGAACATGGGATGTTTCAATCCGAGAATAATATGAAGGAAAAGGAGATCATTGATCAACTTCGCGATTTGCGGCTCTGCTCCACAAATGCGTCAACCGATGAACGTGTATTGACCGCTCTTCGCGAACAGTCCACGGTGAACAGACCTGCACGGCGTTTCTATTCTTGGATACCTGCGATATTGGCTGGCGTGGCTGGGTTATCACTCGCATGCGGGTTAATTTTCGTCTTACATGACAAGCAAGTCGGACGCTCAAACCCAACAACCGCTTCAAACCAGAACCGAAATAGCCCACAATCAAATTCACACGTTCACCATGGGGATCGCCCCACTCAGACGAAACCTGCACCTGCACGAGCTGATTCAAGCACGAAGAATGCAACTGTATCATCTGCACCATCGCCAAACAACAACACAAATTCAACTCCAAAATCAAGCCCTTTGCCGAACGTACCAAACCATTGAAGCAAAGTCTGCACCATCGGTAGGTACGGTAGGTACGGTAGGTACGGTACCTGCGGTTTTTCGGGCGAATTCGAGATATAATTCGGTTCTTGAACGACTCTATATGGGTACCGCCGACATTTTAACGAAAACATACGCGAATACAATTAGATCATGAAACCTGATTTTCTCTACTCTGAGACAAAGAAACGTGGTTTGTGAACATACCGCGTTTCGTGTATTTATACGATTCTCTACGGCTAGGGGCTGCCTCGGATTGCTGCGTTAACCTGCCCGTTACCTCCATTAATCTAACATACAGGGCGTGTATGCAGCGGCTAGAAGACCGTTTTGACAGACCAAATGCGCTTGTTGAGTTCATTGCTGGTTGCTGCTGCACTTCTTCACTCACTCGGCGCCTGGTCAGCATTCGCATCAACTTCTGGACACTCTGCACAGTCAGATTTTGGACATTATGGAGTAGGCATAACACTATGCATCTCTCCTACAAGCAAAACAGGAGCACTCGGGACGAAACGTTCATCCTGAGTGCTCCCTAACGCGTTTTATCGCGGCGGTGTTTGGTGTAAGAGATTTCCTACGTACCGGTTTAGATATGAGGCTGCCCTGTAGAGCCGATGTCGTCGTCTGGGATGCGTCGCAAAATCAAATGGTGACCAAGGAAAACTTCCCCAGTGTATCCGCAAAGGACCGAGCTAATTGACGATGTCGCTCGGCATACACTTCCCCGTCATCGAACCCGGATTTCGGATTCAGATAATGCGTCGGGATACCTGAAATCTCATTTGGCACGTTCAAGAACAGCTCCTCATCACGACGCGTCGGCAGGTTGTTCAGTTCGCCCGCGATAATCCGCCGGACTAAGTCCCGGGTCAGAGCAAGCGGCATGCGCTCGGATTCCCCGTATCCTCCGCCAACCCAGCCTGTGCTAAGCAGATACACCGGAACGTTGTAACGAATGATTCGTTCCATCAGCATCTCTGCATACCGCGCTGGCCTATCGGTCAAGAACGGCCATCCAAAGCAAGCTGAAAATGTGGCTTCCGGAGCCACTACACCACGCTCGGTACCTGCAAGTTTGCTCGTGTAACCAAGGAGGAAATGACGTCTTGCATCATCTGGATGAAGACGGGCGACTGCCGGCAAAACACCGGACGCGTCTGCAGAGAGGAAGATGATGACATCCGGATGGCCTCCGCGGCCCGACGCTTCAATATTTCGGATATGGGACAGTGAATACGCAGCGCGTGTGTTTTCAGTGAGCGAGCGATCTCCGTATAACGGATTCCGCTGTTCATCGTACATCACGTTTTCGAGAACTGCTCCGTAACGGATGGCATGGAAGATGTCCGGTTCTTTCTCCTCGGAGAGGTCGATGCATTTTGCATAGCAACCACCTTCCATGTTAAAGACGCCATCCTCACCCCAACCGTGTTCGTCATCTCCAATCAACCGCCGTGCGGGGTCTGCGGATAGCGTTGTCTTGCCTGTGCCCGACAGACCAAAGAATAAAGCCACGTCCCCTTCTTCGCCAACGGACGCGCTGCAATGCATGGGCATGACGTCCTCTTGAGCGAGATGGTGGTGCATCAAAGTGAAAATAGACTTCTTCAGTTCTCCTGCATACTGCGTACCGCCAATCAGAACAACCTTGCGTTCCAGGTGAATGACAATGAACGTTCCCGATGCCGTTCCGTCCACCGCCGGGTGGGCCTCCAAAGAGGGGGCACAGTAGACCGTGTATTCTGGCTCAAGACTCGCATCGCCCTGTATGAAGAGCTCTTGAACAAATAAATTGTGCCACGCAAATTCTGTGTAGAAACGAACAGGAAGCCGGTATTTAGGGTGTTGATTGACCCTGCCGTCAAACACAAATCCACCTGTTCTTTCAAGGTGAGCCGTCACTTTCTCAAATAAGCCGTCAAACTGACCCTCCGTCAGCCACTGGTGCTGCTCCCGCGGCAGCCCGTTTTCCTCACTATCCACAAAAAACTTATCCTTTGGAGAGCGGCCCGTGAATTTGCCTGTATGTGCACAGAATGCACCATTCGCCAGCAATACGCCTTCCTGACGACGAATCGATGCTTCGATTAACTCTGATGGATTCAAACGCTGCATGTTCGCCAAGCTCAAAAAACCACTCCTCAATACACTGATTTATGTTATACACATACGTTATTATGCCATACTATTTGTGTTTGTCAGCCGAGTTACAACCTAATTTTGTGTGGATTTTTAGAACAAGCAATTTTTTGGAATGCCAATTCCGTACCACAACGAATGAACTGCAACAAACCAACCCCCTGCCCTGCAAAATAAGGACGTTCCGTGACATCGTCAGGAACGTCAACAAAAATATGAGATTGAAACGGTGCGCTGCGTGGCAAACTGCTTTTGCGCACCTGCCGGCAATCACAACACAGCAGTCATCTCAATTTGGACCCTAAGCCCATCCCTCAGATTTTGAACCGTGGTATGCCTTGCAGGACGATTGTCTTCATCCGGAAACATCTTTAGCCATTCGACATTGACGACTTTTTTAAACGCTCTGTCCGTGACGGACACGCTTAAGTGCGCGATGTCGTCCACGGTGCCTCCGGCTAGTTCCATAATCTCCTGCATGTAATGAAAAAGGTTCGCAACCTCTTCCTCGACAGCAAGAGGCATCTCACCGGTCTCCGGATTCGATCCGATGATAGCCGAAGTGTAAACCATATTCCCAATTTTCACTGCAGTTGGTATTGGATTTTGATGATTGGACCCTTTCACATGCAGTACTTGACGTTTTGCCATGTCTTATCCCACCTGCTGACTGGATTCTTATTTAATCGGCTCTAACCGCGATTATTGTGGGGTTTCGATGCCGCAATTCTGACACGACGTTCAGCCGTGCAATGAATGCAATGCGATGGATCCAATCCAACAGAATGGATCAATCGCAATCAACGCACGATCCAACACACCTGAATTCGGCCAATTCAATCGTCTAGAAACATGTCCAACACCTCAGTGTACGACTCTGGTAACTGTGCGATTTTACTTGAGACGCCATGCCCAGCGGACCAAGCAAGTCTCATTGCTCCGCCTCGAGTAGCAAACGGTTCAAGCCCGCCCTCCGAAATGGTGTCCGCCGCCTCATCCAGTTCATGAGCCCGACGCTCGGCATGCATCGCGTGACGCACCAACAGGTACTTGGCGAGGTCAGAAATGTTCATTTCACCATAGGAGTGCTCAAGGATCACGGCCACTCCGGCGAACAATCCCCCCGCGGAAGATATGACTTCACCGACACGAGCTTTGGTGATAGAAGAAGCTGCTTCACCAAACCCGAGGAAGCCAACATTCATCTGATTCACCTCAACCACTTTTGTCCTCTGCACGCGTCATGTGGCCTCGAGATTTCGGTGGTTCGCGTGCTGACTGCGTACTGACTGCGTACTGACTGCGTACTGACTGCGTACTGACTGCGTACTGACTGCGTACTGACTGCGTACTGACTGCGTGCTGACTGCGTACTGTGTGACGTGCTGGTGCGCACGTTCCCACCGACCCAGCGGTTGCGTCATATCGCTCGCGAATTCAACTCCAACTTGCCTGTGCTGACCTCATCGAGACTACGTTTCTTCGTACGTGGACCAAACATCGCGATGACAATCGCACCCACCACCCAAGAGGCCGCAATGAAGAAAAATACGCTGCGATACCCGCTCTGCAGAAAGAGGCCGCTGATTATCAATGGGCCAACAATGTTGGACAGTCTGCCGATGCCATAGGGAATTCCGGTTCCCACTCCGCGAGCCTCCGTCGGGTACAACTCCGGAGTATAGGCGTAGGCAATGGCTGTAAACACGCGTTCAAATATATTCACGGACAGCCCGAACACCACAATCAACACGGGTTGGAACGTCAACCCGTAGAGCAGGCCACTGAGTGCGATAATGACAGCAGAGACAACAAGCGTCCATTTTCGATCCACCCTATCCGCAATGACGGCTGCCAAATAGGAGCCGAGAGGTGCACCAAGAGTACTGAGGGCAACGTAAGTCAGTGATTTGCTCACGGTAATTCCGTGCTTAACGAGAAGCGTCGGAGCCCAACTTGAATAGCCAAAGAAGCCAATGGTCTCAGCTACCCAGAGCACCGTTAAAAGAGCGGTTATGCCGAGGTACCTGCCACGAAGCAATTGACCGACTGTCATCTGTTTAACCTTCGCCGTGTTATGGCTTTCTTCGGCCGGCGGGAGCGGGCCCTTTTCCGCTTCTACCACACGTTCAATCTCGGACATCACCTTGTTTGCCATTTCATAATTATTTCGACTTTCGTACCAACGCGGAGATTCAATCATTTTTCGATTCAAGATAAGGGCTAGTATTCCCAGTGCTCCCCAGACAAACACGAGACGCCAGCCCCACGTCCCAATTGGAACGAAGGCGCGAGCTATCCAAGACGTGATTGGTGTACCGCAGATTCCAATGACGATCGCTAGAGCTTGATATCTTCCGCGGAACTGAGACGGGAACATTTCGCTGATGTACGTGTTCGCCACGATGGTCATCGCGGCTAATCCAACGCCTGTCAAAAAGCGAAAAACGCCGAGTGATGCCGCATCCCAAGAGAAAGCGTTTAACAGCGAGAAGACCGAAAAGAAAATTACGGTTGCCGTCAGCGCACGCTTTCGACCCAGTTTGTCAGCGAGCCATCCACCAACCACCGCACCTACAAACATGCCGAGAAACGAGATCGATGTAATGTTAGCAATCGCATGGATAGACAAGTGCCAAGTCTTCAGCAATTTGGGTGCCGCAACGGAAAAAGTGTTCGTGTCGGCAAACTCGAAGAAGTAGGCAAATGAAACCACAAACAAGACTAACTTGTGAAAACGTGCAATGGGCAACCTATCCAATCGATTTGAAACATTCGAAAATTGAACGGTGTTTTGAGCCATCAACGGGCCTCCTCAGCACTGTGGTACCACCTTTTCGCAGGTAGACTTCGAATCGTATTTGTACGCTGCTTGTAAGCTCTTTCATCGTTGTTGAGCGAAAACAGGGGCAATCAAACACCCCTGTCGCGAATGTCAGTTATTTCACGTCACTCAAGTTGTCATAATAAGAAACATTTTCCTTATCCAGAACCTGACGGAGGCCGTAAAAGTCGATACTCATTTCACCAGCTGCGATCTTGCTTTTCGTGCCCTCTTCTTTCGCTAACCTTGCTCTTGATGCCTCAAGAGCAAAGGAAATATCACCCTGGCGCACGACAACCACACCGTCGTCATCTGCCATGATGAGGTCTCCAGGATTTACGGTCTCGCCAGCGCACACGGCTGGGGCATTCACCCAACCGCCGCGCGATTTCGTCGTACCTTGGGAATAGACGGCTTTGGTCCAGACTGGGAACCCAAGTTCACGAATACGGGCTACATCCCGAATCCCCGCTTCCGTAACGAGCCCTTTTACTCCTCGTTTCATCAATGCCCGAACAATTAGTTCTCCAATCATCCCAGCAACACTGTCACCGATGGTCGAGACCACCAGCACGTCACCAGGACGACAAACTTCAATCGCTGCGTGAATCATTAAATTGTCACCCGCGTGGCACACTGCCGTAACCGCAGGTCCACAAATCAGGACGTCACTTTGCACTGGTCTCAGTTCCGGACCCAAAAGACCAACTTTCCCCTGCGCTTCGTAAACAGTCGATACGTCTAGTTTCGAATATTCCTCAATCACAGATTCGCCCGGTCGCTGAATATTGCGCACCACATACTTTTGGGTCATACGAATTCACCACCAACGTAGGGGAAAAATCGACTAAACGCTTCCGCATATTTATACTGCTTGTTTCCGGACACGCGGCGAGCATGGTTTCCTCTCAAACTTGCCTTGGCACCGTAATAATCAATCAGATGTTGCTGCGCTTTAAAGCAGTCCATAGCTGCTGCTTTGCGCTCGTAGCTTTCCGTGATGTCAATGATGACTTCCGGTTTGAAATCACTAATCTCGGACTGATGAGGTTCAAACCCAAACAAACGTGCCTGCTTGGCTGTTGGGTAACCCTCGAATCTGACCCCATTTGAAGTGGATAGAACACTTGCATCAAACACAAACTTCGACACCGTTTCATGGTCCGGGTTGAACGCATCTCTAGGCCCGTGCGTGAGGATGTGATGCGGTTTTACTTCGCGGATTTTCTTGACCATTTGTTCCATGCGTTCGCGATTGATTTCCATGTGGTAATCTTCGTAGTCCCAAATCTCATAGTTCGTCACGCCAAGACAGCTGGCTGCCTTTTCAATTTCTGAACGCCGGACCGTTTTCACGTTTTCCAGTGTTTGACCCTCCACATTCCAAAGGTCGTTCGACTCACCCCTCGCGCCATAACTGAGAATCACAAGCGATACATTCGCACCGTTCATGACATATTTCGCAATTGTGCCGCCGCCTCTCCATACGAAGTCTGCAGCGTGTGCGCTGACCACCAATAGATTCACATTTTTGTCGATCACAACGGGTCACTCCTCGCAGTTTCTCTGTTCACTGAAGTCTGTCATGCTCGAAATCTATCTGTCTCTCAAAGTCTTTGTTTTTCTCGGTTACGGTTAAGAGTTGCAGTTGCCGTTAGGCCTCAGCTTCGGATTGCGTCTAACGGTTGCGCGCTCGATTACAGGTGATGGTTAGGCTTCGGCCAGGAACGTCGTGTTTTCGACCGTCATCCGTTTCACTTCTTCACGTGAGAATCCATTCTCTAGCAGGTTTTGGGCGAACGTTAGGAGACCTTCGTCGGGATATGGGGCTGTCGGTTGCCCGAGGTCAGTAGAAAGGATGCAGTGGGCTGCGCCAACGTACCGAATCTCGTCGTACACAGCTTCCCAAGTGGTCTTCCCCGAGTGCGGAGTAGTGAAACAGTGTTCCATGTAAGCCCCCATCTCCGCCAACTGCTTTTGTTCTTCTTTCGACAATCGGATGGATGGGAAATTTGGATGCGTAATGACAATCTTGTTGATGTGACGGTTGACTGCTTCACCGACGACAGCAAATATCTCATCTTTGCCAAGATGACCTGTTGCCAAAATGAGATTGTATTCTGCAATAATATCCAGAATATCGAGCACGCTCGATTTCAGCGTCCCGTTCTCGAGAACTCCAATGCTTGACTGCGTCTTGCCTTTCTCGATGAGTTCCATCTGAAGCGTCGCCCAAAACGGGAGTTTGTCGTGTTTCCCAGAACGAAAGTGTTCTTGTTCATTGGATGCATCAAACGTCGGCATCCATACAATTTTGGCACCGTCCCGCGCGGCCATCTCGACTGCAAGCGGATTCAAACCACCTACAGAGTTATTTAGAGCGATGGCTCCAAGAGCGTTTACGTTTGGGTGGATTTTCTGAACCAGCTTTGCTCGCTCCGCGGTGCAGAAGTAATGAGACTTGATTCCGTACCCCTTCATGCCAACGGCTTGGATGCGTTCAGCCATGTCCATGTCATCAAGTTTGCGCTTCATCACGTCAGGGCCTGTGTGTACGTGTAAATCGTATGCACCTTCGAGTAGTCCTTCGTACATCCATCCTTCGCCTCTTTCCGTAAATTCACCACAATCGAACTACAAAAATCGAACTACAAAATCGAGCTACAAAATTACATACAATATTGTTCAACAATCATGTTAACAAAATTGATTATAAAAATAGCTTGTAGGAGTGTCAATGTCAGAATCAGGGGATTTACAAGGAAATAATGGCGGACTTTTGGCCCGCCTCATCAACTCTGCTTTTCATAGGAGATAGTTGTAGTTTTTTTCAATGGTTTCGCGAATATGCGCAATATGGATTCGAATCGCGTGGTCTGCAGCTTCTCCATCGCGTTTTCTCAACGCATCCAAAATGGTTTGATGTTCCAGAAGGGAGTCCGTAGTGCGCCCCGGGACAAGAATCGTCCGCAGGTGGTAGCGATTCAATTGAGTTTTGATCATAGTAATCAGATCCACAGCCTGGCTATTCCTCGATGCGCTGTAAATCACGTTGTGAAACTCTCGATTTTTAGCAGAGTACTCATCGAGTTCATTCTTGTCTACATGCTCGCGCATGCTGGTCAGCAAATCTTCCATTTTCTTCAGTTGGAATTCTTGAATATGGGCTGCAGCGGTACGCGCAACGAGCCCTTCAAGTACCTCGCGAATTTGCAAGTAGTTTAAGATTTCATCCAGCGTAAAAGACTTGATGCGAGCCCCTTTGTTTAATTCAATTTCCACGAGATTTTCCTGTTCAAGCTTCAACAAAGCCTGTCTGACGGTGTTTCGGCTAACACCGACGACCTGTGCCAAATCCGTCTCTGTTAGCCTTTGGGAAGGCTTGTAGGTGCCGTCCAGGATCTTGTCCTTGAGAAACTTGTATGCAACGTCGGTCTGTGTGCTCATCATTCTGTCCTCGCATCGTTTCTTGGTAGTGAACACTATTGTTCAACAATTTAATTATAACACGAAAGCACCCCTCGTCTAGGGTGCCGACGACAGCAATAGAAATCGTCCACCATACAACATGGGACTGCTTGGGGCCGCCACGTGACGCGACGCGTGGGAACAGAAAACGCGTTGCCAAAGCGCTATTGATGACCCACGTCGCGAGAGGGTCAAGAAATAGCACGCTGTCAAAGCGTTACGTTTCCGTCCACCTGTCATAACGCGCTCTCAAAGCGCTATTTCAAGTCCCTTCAAAGGATAACGCGCTGTGAGCGCGTTATTTCCACTTAACCTGTTTCCAAGCCGATTGAATAACGCGTTGCCAGCTCGTTATCAGTGGAAGTCACACTTAGAGGAGGCATCCTAGGCCTATGCACCTTGAGGCACCTTGGGGCACCTTGCAGCTCGGGGCACCTTGGGGCTCGGGGCACCTTGCAGCTCGGGGCGGTTCGGGGCACCTTGGGACTCGGGGAATTTTTTGCTATCGAGATCGGCAAGCTAAGATGCCCGTCCACAAAAGGCAGACGGACATCTCGATGAAATCACAGCTTCCCTTACTTCTTGAACTCCAATTGACCCATGATGTTGCCATCCTTCGGCGCAACATGGGCGTAATCCTCATCCAGCTGATACTTCCAGACGCGGTGATGACCTGCCATCACATTTAAGTAGTAGGTCGTGAATCCAGGTGGGCATGAGACGGGATGATACCCTCGCGGGACAATCACCACATCTCCGTCTGATGGGGTGAGTACGGCATTCAGTTCTGATTTGTCATAGACCCGCTGCAGAGCCTGGCCGTGCGGCGGATTTATCCTGTAGTAATACGTTTCCTCAAGGTAGGCCTCAACTGATGACTCTTCATCATGCTTGTGCGGCGGATAGCTCGACCAGTTTCCACTCGGAGTCACAACCTCGACCAATAGCAACTTTACCGCTTCATGATGCTCGTCCAAGATGTGTCGGATGTAACGCTCGGTTGATCCGCTGCCACGACGCTCATACGGAATGTCCCCACTGCCGATACGGCGCGCCTGACCATCGAACGTGTCCGATGAGGATGTCGCAATCGCGAACTCTGTTTGTGTCTTCGCCTGGATGCGAATGACTCTTCCGGGCGGGCTGTAGATAGCCTCGGGGGATTCGTCGCTGAACACGGACGACCGTGAACCAACATCTGAAAACACCGTGCCGTCGACGCTGATGTCGCATGTCCCCTCGAGAACGATGACTGTGGTCTCCCTGTCCTCGCTGGATACCGTGACTGTGTCGCTAGGATTTGATCGATATACCTCAAAACCAACATAGGTCCAACCCGCACTTTCTGGAGTCACACGAACGATTGGGCTGGTTCCAGTGGCTTGGCTGTTTGCGTGCACGAGGAGTTCCGTCATTGCGGCATCGCCTACCCTTCTCTACCCTTCTCTACCCTTCTCTACCCTTCTCTACCCTTCTCTACCCTTCTCTACCCTTCGCTGCTACATCTGGCGAGCCTGTTTGAGATGCTCAAGTGAGTTCTCAAACGCCGCCCGGACCTTGTCACTTTCTGAAACCTCGGCGACAGCGACGCGCCACCACGATTCATAGCCATCCGTGCCCGTTCCCGGCAACACCTTGATGTCTATCAATGAAGAGACTGTGTCTAATCTGGCCCTGCTAAGGGCTTCCCTCAACTCTACCAATGTGGTGGCTCGGTACCCCTTCGCTCCAAGGCCTTGCGCTAATTGCCGAAAATCGATGGGGACGTACGCGCCTGTGAGTTTGCCGGTCTCTGCTGAGCGGTAACGCAGTTCATTGCCAAAGCCGCTGGATCCGTGACTCCTTTGCAGGTTATGAATGCATTGGTACCCAGAGTTGTCAAAGAGAAGAACGGTGATTTTACGTCTCTCTTGCAGGCTTGTAAGAAGTTCCGAATGAAGCATGATGTAACTGCCGTCCCCCAAAAGGGCGTACACCTCCTTTTCAGGTTCCGCAAGTTTGACACCAAACGCTCCGGCAATCTCGTAACCCATACAGGAAAATCCGTACTCCATGTGATAGGAGTTGACACTTTTCGCTCGCCATAAGCGGTGTAAATCACCCGGCAAACCGCCAGCCGCAGCCACAATCACTGCATTTTCGTCGAGGAACCGGTTGATTTCACCAATGGCGGCTGTCTGCGTCAACCCTTGCGACTGCCCATCCGACATTCCACCTAGCACCCCATTCGGCCCCCCGCTCCGCAGCCCATCCGACACGCCACCCGACACCCCATCCGTCGCGCCATCCGACAGCCCGCCTGGCGCTGCCTCCAACGCGTACAGGCGGTCCACTTCGGCGTCCCAAGTTCGCTTTAAGGAGGCGATTTCTCCTTCCGCGTAGTCAGCAACGTAGGCGCGCCGCTGCAGCGCTTCTGTCAGGGCATCGAGGCCTTCTCTGGCATCTGCGACAAGCGGAGTCGCATTCATTTTCATGGCATCGATTCGGGCCACATTGAGGCTTAAAATGTCCACGTCTGGATTCTGAAAAGCGGTCTTCGAAGCAGTTGTGAAGTCAGCCAAGCGAGTGCCCACTGCGATAATCAGGTCTGCTTGTTTCGCAAGGACGTTGGCTGCAGCCGATCCGGTAACGCCCACCCCACCCACATTCAACGGGTGGTTCCATACAACCGCACCTTTCCCAGCTTGCGTTTCGGCAATGGGGACGTGGAATGTCTCTGCAAATTTCACGAGTGCCTCGTATGCCTCTGCGTAATGGACTCCTCCCCCGCAAATCAGTAGTGGCCGCTTTTTTCCTGCAATCAGGTCACACGCTTCCTCGCAGGCCTGCTTCGATAACGGCCTTCGCTCAATCACGTGAACTCGTTTGGCGAAGAACTCTTCGGGGTAGTCATATGCCTCCGTTTGCACGTCCTGGGGGAGAGCTAGTGTGACGGCGCCTGTGTCTACCAAATCGGTCAGAACACGCATCGCATTCATCGCCGCAGTCATGAGTTGCTCGGGGCGGAGAATCCTGTCCCAGTACTTGCTGACAGGTTTAAACGCGTCATTGGCAGAAATGGAGTAATCGTGAGGCACTTCAAGTTGCTGCAAGACAGGGTCCGGTTGTCTGCATGCAAAGATGTCACCGGGTAAGAGCAGGACTGGGATACGATTCACTGTCGCTGTGGCCGCGGCGGTCACCATATTGAGTGCCCCTGGTCCGATGGAAGACGTGCAGGCGTAGATGCGCAGACGATGGTTCTGTTTCGCGTACGCCACCGCGGCGTGCACCATACCTTGCTCATTATGTCCCTGAATGAAGGGGAGACCGCCACCAGGTTGCTCCGCCACGGCCTGGCTGACTCCGGACAACACGCCACCACGCTGCTTCTCCAGAGCCTGGCTGACTCCGGACAACACGCCAGCACGCTGCTCCTCCAGGGCCTGGCCAACTCCGGACAACACGCCACCACGCTGCTCCTCCAGGGCCTGGCCAATCCCAGTCACGTTTCCATGGCCGAAGATACCCATGACGCCGCTTACGAATTTGTATTCCGTTCCGTCCAGTCGGACGTATTGGTGATTGAGAAAACGCAGTAACGCTTGAGCCATCGTCAAACGGACGGTCTTCATGATGACGCCCCTTTCACGTTCGCGGCCAACAGGTCTTCGACTTCCTTTCGAGTCGGCATAGCTTCAGAACAACTGTGTCTCGACACCACGATTGCACCTGCTGCCGCTGCATACTCCAGCCGCCTCTGAACATCCCACCCCTGAAGGAGACCAAACGTGTACGCTGCACCGAACCCATCCCCCGCGCCGAGTGTATTTAGAACATCGACCGGGACTGCCGGAACTTGTAAGTTGCCACTGGGGCTGAAATACAGGCACCCTTCAGAGCCGCGTTTCGCAACCACCTCCTTGACGCCGAGGTCGAGCAGGTTTGCTGCAGCCTCAGCTGGATGCGCGGACCCTCCCGCGAACTCGAGTTCAGGCTCGTTCGCCATCACGACATCTGACATCCGGATGGCGGCGCGGTAGTACAGTTTTGCTTCGGCTTCATCGGCCCAAAATATCGGCCGAAAGTCAATGTCAAGGACGTTGATGCCGCCGGCTGCCCGGTTTGCCTCGAGTGCCGCGAGGGCTGCTTCACGACCTGGCGACACAGCCAGCGCGGTGCAGGCAACCACCAACATTCTTGCGTTTTTCAGCTTGTCGAATCGGATATCCCCAAGCGATAGGTTTGCGTCTGCACACGGTTTTCGATAGAACAGCACTTTCGAATCGTTCGGCGGAAAGAGAGCTGCAAACGCGAGACCGGTTGGAAACTTACGGTCTACGTTCACCATTTCTGTGTCCACACGTTCTTTTTGTAATTGGTTTCGCAGATACACGCCAAAGTCGTCGGGGCCCACTCGGCTGATGAGGCCAACACTTGCACCGTGCCGTGCGAGGCCGATGGCGGTGTTTGCAGCCGATCCGCCGAGGTATTTCCGAAATGACCCGACCTCATCCAGCCCCACGCCAATTTCGCTTGCGTACAAATCAACAATCAAGCGACCTAAGGTATACACTTCAGGTTGTGTCACGTGCAATCCCCCCTTAATGTGCCTCGTGAACGACAGTCGCAAGTCTGTCAGCGACGTCTGCAGGACTTGCCCCGTCGGCTGGGTACAACACGCCCCGCCCCATCATTAACCCGCGCACATTTGCTCCCGCCTTGAGGCATTTCTGTACGGAATCGATAAGCTGGTTCGTGCTGCCCGGATTCCCTCCGCCGAGCAGTAAAATGGGACAAGTCGTCGCATTTGCAACACGCTCGAACTCGTCGACCATTGGCAGCTTCAGCCAACGATTTCTCGAAGTTGATGCCAGTCCGGAAGCCACCCCCACCAAAGAGACAAGTGCGTCCGTCGACTGTGGAACCGCAAGCGGTTCGAGAAAGCAGGGGAGATGGAGATTATCCAGTGCTTCAAGAACCTCCACACAATAGCGCACGGTCTTTGCTGAGTCGTAGGATGTTGGGTCGACGCGCAGTAGCAACTTGCCCGCATCCAAATTCATGTTCGCGATGCGGTTTGGTGTGTATGCACTCACAAAATCGTCCAGTTCAAAGGCAGTGCCTGCCAAACCACCCCGGTTTATCGATCCGACGAGTACCTTCCGATGGAGAAAATCAGCCTGACCGCGGGTTTTGAGAAAGGCGTTAAGAACGAACAGGTCCTCCATAACGTCGGGAGTCGCCAACAAACCGTCGACACCTGGTCTTGACATCATTTCGGCGATGCGGCGCAAGAGGTCAACCCGATTGGCCATCGCAAAAGAATTTCCTCCTGCTGCCATCACACCGCGGGCGGGATGATCCATGGCCAAGATAACCAGTTTTGCGGTTGCAAAATCGCTGCGGCGTTCACGACTCTTTGCGAGACTGAATGGAAGATTCGGCTCGGAGAGACGCTGGTGTAAAATGGTATCGGCAATTTCCGCATTCGTCGGACTCATCATATTTACCTGACACTTCCTCCGTAAGTACGTCGATTGAGTGCATCGAGTCGATGACGGCTACCACAGCTGCTGTCGAGTCTTCCATGGTGCCTCATGGAGGCTTCCATGGAAGTTCATGGAGGCTTCCATGGAGTCTTCGATAACGACTTCATGGAGCCTTTCATAGACGCTCTCACCGCATGGTCTGCATGCAGGACTGCAAATACTGCATCGCTTTCTCTGCATACGTGCGGGGTTCGGCTTGCTGAGGGTCCTGTTCGGCTTCAATCATCATCCACCCTTGATAATTCCGTTCGGACAACAACTCAAGAATAGGTCGAAAATCGATGCACCCATCACCAGGAACGGTAAACAGCCCGTCCCGCACCGCCTCAATAAACGTCCACCCGCGTTCACGAAACCTGGACAGCGCGTCTTCGCGTACATCCTTCAGGTGGACACATGCAATCCGATGAGCGTGGCGCTCGAGGATACGGAGCGGATCGCCGCCGCCCGCATAAATGTGGCCCGTGTCATAGACTATCGAGACGACTTCAGCGTCTGTCGCCGCCAACAACCGAGCAATGGCCTCGGGGTGCTCGACATTCGTTCCGACGTGCGGATGGTAGGCCAGTTTCATTCCCAGTTCATTCGCGTACTGACCTGCTTGGTTTAATCCTTCAGCCAATCGGCTCCACGCCGTGTCGTCGTATGGCACCACTTCTCTGCGCGGCCCTGCACTATCCCAGTGCAGACTGCCTCCGCCATCGCACACCACCACGTAGTCAGAGCCCATCTCTTTTAAAAAAAGGGCATACTGTCTGAAGTCCTGAAGCTCCTGCTCAAAGTCAATTCCCGTACTAAATTGAACGGTTTTCCAGGCCCCAGCGAGTGTAATTCCGTACGTGTCCAATAGCGGTCTTAACAGATGTGCCTCAGTCGGGAACTTCCGACACCACTCCGTCCCGACAAACCCCATGTCCCTCATATCCGCAAGTACGGCGTCGACGCTGTAGTTGTCTCCCAAGTCATTCATATCGTTGTTAATCCAGTTGATGGGCGATATCCCCAGCGAGACGTTTGGCATTAAGGGGCGATGAGCGGCGTAAGCCCTATCCGTACCCGTCATTTGCACATCCTCCATCCACTTGATCGACATCTCCATCTCATGGCCAAGTCTCCATCCACGTGTGCGGGTTTTCTCCATCCACGTGTGCGAATGCGAGTTCTTCATCGACTTGACCGACATCTCCATCCGGTGGCCCAGTTCTCGACGCGATGAGCCCGATTTGTTCACAACGCCATCGGCACCGACTTCCTGCAACCTTGCTGATACGACATCTGTGCCGCCTGTGCGACAGCTAAGGCATGATATCCATCCACGACCCCGACGGAAGGGTTTGTCCCGGTTTTCACACACTCGATAAAATGTTGCAGTTCTATCACGTAGGCTTCAGAAAACCGCTCCAGAAAACCAGGAATGGTCTCATAAGATTCGCGCCCAGGCCGCAGCAAGGCAACTTGGTTGGAATGCGTACTCGCGAGCGACAGCGTGCCCTCCGTTCCAATGACTTCTGCACGAATGTCGTACCCATAAAAGGCGTTGCGGCAAGCCTCCACGTCTCCTGCCGATCCGCTCGCGAACCGCAAGTACGTGATGGCCTGGTCTACATCTCCGTAGTTGGCGACTTCTGCGGAATAGAGGATAGAGCCAACAGCCGTGACATCGACGACCTCGTCCCCCATCAGGAAGCGCGCGATGTCGTAATCATGAATACTCTGATCGGCGAAAATCCCACCGCTCGTCGCCACGTAGTCAAGCGGAGGAGCGAGCGGGTCTCGGCTAATGCCTTTGAAGTACAAAGGCTTGCCAATGGTGCCTTTCTTAATGTGGTGTTCCATGTGCGCGTAATCCGGTGAAAATCTGCGCATGAACCCGAGTTGACAGAGGATGCCTGATTCTCTGACAGCGCCCACAGCTCGTAAGGCCTCATCGAGATTTAGAGACAATGGCTTTTCTAAAAACAGGGCTTTCTTGCGCTGCGCCACAGCATCGACAAACCATCCATGGGTACTTGTTGGGGTCACAACCACGACTGCATCCACGTCGTCTCTGTCAAGCAGGGCCACAGGGTCCTCCGTAAAGGCTGGCACCCCCAGCTCTCGAGCCGTTTGCTCTGCCCGCCCCGGTACCGTATCGCAGACGGCAGTCACCTTCGCCCCTGACACGTGATGCGCCAAATTGGCTGCGTGACGATAACCGAGCCTTCCTAGTCCAATCACACCACAGCGAACAATGTCCAAATTTTTCTCTCCCTCCACAGCTTTACGCATTCAACAAAATGGTTACAGGAAGAGGTCCGAATCATAGACCTTGTGAAATCTCTCGTGGTACAAGTCCTCCTCACTGCGCCGTCCCGTGGCCACAAGGCTCTCCATGCGCTCTTGGAACTTCCCTTTAAACTGACTTAGGTGTGCTTCCGCAGCCTCCATCTTGATTTGGTAGACGTCGCGAATGTCGACGGTGTAGTTCTCGACCTCTGGATTGAACAAGTAGACTTCCTGAGGTTTGCAGGATTCAATGCCTGCAATCATGTGCTCTGGAAAATACCAGCATCCATCCGCTAGATAGGCGGCCTCGAAGCCAACGCGACCTATCGTCATGTGGTCGGAGTGTTCGTCGTACTTTTTAAACGGATCGAAGGTGATACAGACGTTCGGTCGATACTGACGGATGACGCGAAAAACGGCCTCTTTAAGATTTGGCGAGGCCTCGAGAGACCCGTCGGGAAATCCGAGCCAGACGACTTCGACGCCAAGAATCTCTGCCGTCCTCGTCATTTCCTGCCTCCGTGTCTCTGCAATTTGAATGGGGCTCACAGACGCATCATGCGTCCCTTTATCCCCATTCGTTGCGATGACAATGACGACTTTGTTGCCCGCTTTGACCAGTTTGGCAAGAGTGCCGCTCGACCTCGTTTCGTCGTCCGGATGAGCAATGAGAAGCATGATGGTTTTTCCGCTCATGGTCATACATCCATCTCCCTCGTTGATACCTGTGTACGAGTGTTTCGCACGGAGCTGCGAATCATCAGCTGAGGTTCGAGAATCACTTCACTTGCGGACTCCTCGTTGCTGACCGCATGCTTTCTCACCTGGCGGCCTTGTAAGAGGCACTGCACGGCTAACTTCCCCATCTCTTCAATCGGCTGAGCAACCGTGGTTAAAGGAGGAACCACGTGTGCCGCCATGGCAATATCGTCGTAACCAACAATCGAGACATCTTCCGGAATTCGCACCCCCATTTGCAACAGTTCCTGCATCGCCCCGATGGCGATGAGGTCATTTGAAGCGAAGACGGCAGTTGGCAACTGCTGCTCGTGAATGATTTGGTTGGCCAAGGCATGACCTGCTTGAATCCCGAACCCTTTTGCGTGGATGCTGATGGAACTGGTGTCGATTCCCCGTTCGCGAAATGCGTCAAAAAAGCCGTTTAAACGCTCATCCGTCGTCAGGAGATAGAGTGGTTCGGAGAGGATGGCGATGTTGCGATGCCCGGCTTGCAGCAAGTGCGTGGCTGCCAAATATCCACCCTTTCGGTGATCCGTTGCAATCCGCGTACAACGGGCACTATAGGACTCGACGTCCACCTTTCTATCCACGAATACGACGCGCTCTCCTGACGCGAGGAGGTGTCGAAGCGAGGGACTAAGTTCATTCGCATTGGTGGTTATGATGTAGCCGTCGAGGCCATACGGCTTCAGCCGGCTGACTTGGGTCTGTTCACGTTCCGGGTTGTTGTCCGTACTGGCGATGATGACGGTGTAGTCGTGCAGCAAGGCTTCGTCTTCGACAGCGCGTGCAAGTGCACTGTAGTATGGATTTGTGATATCCGGAACAATCAGCCCAATCGTGTACGTTTGCTTCTTTTTTAAGGAAGAAGCCGCAACATTGGGTTGATAGTTTAGTTCCTTCACCGTTTGGAGCACTCTGTCCCTTGTTTCAGGCAGGAGTTTGCCATTGTTGTTCAGAACCTTAGAGACCGTTCCCGGGGACACCCCAGCCCGCGACGCGATGTCGTATATCGTCACCTTCATCTGAAATCATCTCCATTGATGTCTAGCATGAATCGCTACCGATGATGTCGACCGGCGGTGTCTGCCCCTGATATCTATCGTCGATGTCTAGCACCGGTTGGGACAACTCGCCTATTTGACAGCTCCCATTGACAGTCCGTCGATGATGTAGCGCTGCGTAAACAGCGACACGATAAAGATAGGCACAACCACAATCAACGTTGCCGCCATCAGAAAGTTGTACTCAACGGTGTGTTGGTTCTGAAACATCGATAGCCCAAGCGGCAACACCATCATCTTGGTTGTGTTCGTAACCAATAGCGGAAAGAGGAAGTTGTTCCAATTTGCCAGGAAGGACAATACCGTCAGGGCAGCCGTCATTGGTTTTGCGAGCGGCAGGTAAATTTGCACGAATATCCGCAGTAACGAAGCCCCGTCCACTTTTGCAGCTTCTCCGAGTGCACCAGGCACGGTAAAGAAGAATTGACGGTAGAGAAAAGCGCCAAATGCCGAAGCGATATTCGGGATGATGAGACCCCAGAAGGTGTTTATCCAGCCAAAGGCGTGAACAATTTGGATGACAGGGACCATGACGACGGTAAACGGGATCATCAGCCCAGACAGGACGCAGTAGAACAAAATGTTCTTCCCGGGAAAGTCGACCCGGGCAAAAGCGTACCCGGCCATCTGACTTGTGATGACCTGTCCAGCCGTCGCAGCGACACTAAAAATGATGCTGTTCAGAAAGAATCGACCGAAAGGTGCCATCTTCCAGACTGCAAGAATGTTTCCCCACTCCGGATGAGTCGGCAAGATGGGAGCGCGAAAGTTTAACACGGCGCCGCTTGGTTTAATGGCTGTGATGACCATCCAAAAGAGCGGACTAATCATGATGAGGCTGACAATAATCAACACTGGATACCACAGGATGTGACTTTGGACCCGCCTCGTGAACACCAAATCACCTCCTTATGCGTTCGAAGCTTCGTGGCCTTCTGCCCCAAACCGCCTCAACACCCGCATTTGTAAAATGGTGATGGCAATCGTGATGATAAAGAGAATCGTGGCAAGTGCATCTGCTGTCCCCGTGTTGTAAAGCGTGAACGCCTGGCTGTAAATGTAGAAGGCGGCCGTCGTGGTACTGCCAACGGGTCCGCCGCCGGTCAGCACGTAAATCTGTGTAAACACCTGCAGTGCAGCGATTGTCGTCAGCACGACAATCAGCGCGATGCTTGGGACAAGCAGCGGCAGGACGATGGATTTGACCCTTTTAAATGGGCCGGCGCCGTCAATTTCCGCCGCTTCCAGAAGGTCTTTCGGCAACCCTTTTAGCGCTGCCAGAAATAGAATCACGTTTTGGCCAAAATGCTGCCAGGTGGAAAACAGGATGACTGTGACTAGGGCCGCGTGCGGATCATTGAACCAGTCCACACGAGGTAGTCCAACGGCCGCAAGAATTCTATCGACAATCCCGAAAAAGGGGTTAAACAACGTAACCCAGATAAACCCGGTAGCGACAATCGGAACCACCAAAGGCACAATAAAGGCTGTTCGAAAGAGCGAGATCCCTTTGATAGGTTTATTCAGCAGAAGACCGATTATCAGCCCGAGCATAGTTGCCAGGACGACGAAGCCAATCGTGAACTTTAAGGTGACAAAGAGCGACATCGCACCGCCGCTTTGCAGACTTGCGGTGTAGTTGTGAAGGCCAACGTAGCCCTTCAGTCCACCGAGCAGTGAGCCTTGAAAGAAGCTGTCGTACATGGTCCGAAGCAGCGGAATGTCCGTGAATAGAAACGTCAAGGCAAAGGTCGGAAGAATCAATAGATAGCCAAACAGGTATTCCTTGACCTTGCCTTTCCGACGGTTCAGCCTCGCTGAAACGGACGCTTGGACCTGCACTGTAGTCGTTGTCGCGGACTGCATCGCGCACCTCCCTCCTCCCGAGTGACTTTATGCGCGCAATTGGCGTCCTCATGGACCTCTGCACCTGGATTCTCATCCGCACCTGCAGGCTCATTCGCACTGCCTTGGGCCTCTGCACCCGCATGCGATTTGTGCCGCCATGGGCACTAGCACGCGCATTTTCACTGCCATAGGCATCACGCCGCCATGCTCATCGGTGCTCCCATCCGCCGTGTTTTATCGAGATCCGGCGTGTAAAGCATGGCCTCACCGGATCTCGATGCATCCACGCTTGCAAGCGACCTCCTACTCGTTGTTTTGTTTCAGAATCTGATTGGCCTCTTGCGCGGCCTTATCGAGTGCTGCCTGCGGAGATTCCTGATTATGCAAGGCCTTGTCAATTTCTTTGCCGAGCGCCGCGGATATAGCCGGATACGACACCAGCGTAGGTCTCGCTTTGGCATATTTGGCGTTGTCTGCAAACACCTTGTAGTCTGGATTGTTTGCCTCAAATTGTTGGAAAGCAGGGACGTTGTTCACCGCGCTGAGGACAGGCAAGTTTTGCGACGTAATTTGAATTTGAGCGAGGTTGTCTGGTTTCATAAACCATTTCAGGAATTCAAGAGAGGCCTGCACATGCTGACTGCCTCGATTAAAGACCCAGAGGTTGCCGATGCCAGAATTGGTGGCATACCCGGAAGTCCCCTTCGGGAACAGCGTCAAGCCGTACTTCACGCCGGCTTGTTTAAAGGTACTTATCGCCCACGGGCCGTCAACGACCATGGCGGCAACGTTACTTGCGAAGGCTGGGGCTCCGTCCGATCCCGATGCGTTCGCAAAGCTCGTCGTCGGCGCCGCGTGATATTTGTAGAGCAAATCGACCCACGTTTGCAGTGCTTTCACGCCAGCAGGACTGTTGAAGGCGGCCTGCGTCTGGCTTTTGTTCAGGAACTCGCCGCCGTTGGCCCACAACATGCCCTCAAACGCGTACACCGTCCATTCATTGCTGCCGAAGGGAACGTAGAATCCGTATTGTTGGTTCGCGGCATTCGTGAGTTTCACGGCATCCTGAACGACTTCAGTCCAGGTCTGCGGCGGGTTCTGGATGCCGGCTTTCGCAAAATCTGACTTGTTGTAGAAGAGGGCGTAATCACCCATTCCGTATGGCATCCCCACTTGGTGCCCTTTATACATCTCCGCAGCCAAAATGCCCGGTGTTATCTGACTGTCAATGCTGTCTACCTTCCCCTTGAGATCTACGAGTTTCCCGGTTTGAAGCAGTTGCGGTCCCCATGATGGGTCTCCGCCGACGACCATATCCGGTTCAGAACCCGTGGAGATGGCCGCAGTTAGTTTTTGCAAAAACGTATCGGGTTGGCTGATATATTGCATCGTTACATGAACATTGGGATGACTGGAGTTAAATGCCGTTGCAAGTTTTTGCCCGAGAGTCTGGTTTAGCTCGGTTTCCCAAACCGTGATGTTGGTTACGTTGCCGGAGGAATTCCCTGTTGTCGTGGTACCATTACTGGCTGGTGTCGATTTGTTCCCAGCACTTGAGTTACCGCACCCCGCGACGAGCGCCACTAAGGAAACCAGGCTTAAAGAGGTCATAGCAACTTTCGAACGACTGTTCACAGTGCCCCCTCCTCAATCTTCCTCCCATTTTTTGCACAGCCACAATTGTAACCGCTTACGAATGTGTCTAAGTCTTTAAATAAGACGTCCCCCCTGACAGATGCTCAACATGAAGCCTGACAGGAAACCGGTTTCTTCTGGCACACAAGTTAATACTTTTTCATTAATCAGTCAATACAGAATTAATCGATTTTTTGGTGAGTGGCAATAAATAAGCGTGATTTACCTTATATTCATCTGGCACATACAAAACGTTGGTCATCTCCCGAAACTTTTACAGCCATAGCAGGAAACATCATTCCTTGTTTCCTGCTATGGCTGTCAATTCAAGGAAACTTTCGGAGGTTAGCTGTCTGCGGCAAAATCTCGCAAGGGGGGAATCACTCGGGACCAAGTCGCCCTAGACAAACTCACACCATGCAAACTCGCCCGGCGTCCAGTCGCCCTCATCACTCTCTGCAGACTCACTCTCTGCAGACTCACTCAGCGGAAAATCACTCAGCTGGCGGCTGTGAAAACCGTTCCTGCGCCCGGATGAAGATGTCTGAAGTCTGTCCCTGCTTTCTTAGGCGGGCCAGGTAGACCCTGTAAATGATGACACCCAAAACGATGACAATCAGCGATTGAAACGCCGGTTGCAAAAACAACGGACTCGATGCGGATGAGAGCGTGATGGAGATGGCAAACCAAACGGAGATGGCCATTAACAGCGTGCCGACCAACACCTGCATAAAGCGGTTGCGGGCAAGCGCTGAAGTGTTCGCCGCAAACAAGTTCGGCGCGTGGCGCGGAAACATAATCATGCCCAAACCCATGAAAAAGAACACAAGCATCACGGATAAGACGCGGATGTTGACGCCGAACACGAAACCAAGCTTGAGAGATTCGATAAGGCTAATCGTTCCGAAGATGGCGCTCAAGGTTAATGCCAGCACCGGTGTCTTGTACTTGGCGTGGGTCCTCGCAAACACGGACGGAATTAGTCCGTCTGCTCCCCACGCGTAGACCCATCGCGATTGCGCCAGGAAAATCGGCAGAAATGTCTTAACGACAATCAGCGCAACGAAGAGATTCAGCAGCGACGACATCCAAGCGGGCATCAGAAACTGCAGCAGGCCTGAGGAAGTGGTATAAGCAGACATTTTCAGCTTCGCAAGACCCGCGATGACCTGCCACGGCACGGCGTGATAGACCGCCCACGCGAAGAGGGTGTACACCACCGTGACCAACATCACGGTAATCAATACGGCTTTCGGCAGCGACTCAGCCGCATTTTTGGCCTCCCCGCCAGTCTGTGTTGCCGTGGAAAGCCCTAAATAGCCGAAGAACAGGACCGGCAGTGCGGACCCAAAGGCAACCCCATAGCTGACGTGTTGCACCGGTGCCGCAGCCATAATGGTGGAGAGCGGGATGTGTAGGTGCTCGGTTAGCGCGTGTGCAAAGGCGGACTGACTAGTGATAAAGCCAACGACAATCATCACGAGAGCAACGGCAAAAACCAGAAACATCGCGATGGTGGTGAGGGTTCCCGCTAACCGGACGCCAAGCACGTGGATGGCCCAAAAACCCCACAGGATAATCAGCCCGACAATCAAAATACCAAGATTCGATGCGAAAAACTTCCCTACGCCATTGGCGCCGAGCGACAATGCGGCCGTGGACACGAACTTCGGGGCAGAAAATGCGAGTGTCCCGAGCGATCCGGTGAATCCAAACCACGCCAAGAACGTCACCACAAAGGCCACACCCGAGCTCAGCGCTCTCGAGATGATGACATACTCGCCGCCCGCCCCGACCAATCCAGAGGCAAAGAAGTATCGATAGGCAATCACGGTGATGAATGTAATCACACCACCTACGACCATCAGCAGTGGTACGAGGTTGCCAACACCAGGTGAACTCTGTTGAATCTGCGTTGAGACGAAAAACAGGCCTGCTGCAATTTCGTTCGTGAGTCCAAACGCCACAATCGCAAGCAAACCAAGGGCTCGATTCAAATGATTTGGTTGCACCGTAACATCCTCCTATCCCGTGTCAGGTAACTTGTATGCTGTGCCAGGTGACTTGTATGCTGTGTCAGGTGACTACTTCCATCCCGTTTGACCATGTGACTTCTATTCCGTTTCACCGTGCGATCTATTCCGTTTCACCATGCGATCTATTCCGTTTCACCATGCGACTACCAAATTCCATGGTGCCCTCAAGCTTTGGCACCGTTGGGTGTTGGGCCGCCGATAGCGAGCCGGGAACGCGTTATTCACCCTTCCCGAAACACCTTCAAGTGGAAATAACGCGCTCGTGGCGCGTTATTCACTGAAACGGGTCAAAATAACGCGTTCGCACGTCGTTATTGACTCAAGGTCCGAACATAGCGCTTCCACAGCTCGCTATTTCTTGCCGGCACTAGAGATTCACTCGGAGATAACGCGCAGAGGGCGCGTTATTACAAATTACTGAGTAAAACCAAGGCATGTCCACGTACACTTACCCACCCACGATGCATAAATGACGCCCTCTCAGCCAACCCAGCACTCCCTTGCACATCCACGATGCGCAAGGGACGAGTTCATCGACAGCCTCGTTACTGCTCCTATTACTCGGTACTCGGTACTCGGTACTCTGTACCGAATTTTTATTATGCCAATTTTCAGAATATATACTGTTTTAAAATGAGTAAAACGAATAATTGGCATTGCGATGATGTGAATAAATCATGATTAGCCAGGCGAGCCGGTGCTGAATCACTGAACACACAGTCACGCATCAGAAGTGTTGGATTCCTCCTACACTCTGTCTGATTTCACATACCCTGTGTCTGGATTATTGGACACTGTGTGGTATTTGCCCGCTGCATGATATTGCATAACATTGAGGGTAAGATTTTTTGCGCCTTTAGTTGTCCATGTGTTTTATCAACGTTTTGGATGAACTCAATTTCAAAATGGCATCCCCAAGAATAAGTTGGCACAATATTTGCTTCATTTATATACATACGGCATTTTTAGCGAGATTGAATCGACAACGACGGGAGGGAAAATGCTTTCTACATTCTATCTTCGCGCACATATCTTCACACATCCTCACATATCCACACATAGCTGGACACAATTTGCGCGTATCAAAGGAGGACTGCATGTATGGAAAAGTCAAACCATGAGACCTTGAATCCATTAGCAAGGCTTGAGAGGATTCCGATTTGGCCCCACGGCTCTGGCTTACTTATCGTTCTTGGACTGGGGTATTTTTTCGCCTTTTTTGATATCACAAACATTGGCTATGGCATCCCGGTGATTACGCAACAGTTTCACGTTTCTTCGGGGTTCGCATCTGAGTCTGTCACAACCAGCTTGGTCGGGTATATTTTCGGAGCTATCATCGTGAGTCTCATCAGTGATTATTTTGGCAGACGAATGGCGCTGATATTAGGGGTTGCGCTGTATACCGTCGGTTCTATCGCCACCGCGTTCAGCCCATCCGTCATGTGGCTCATCGTATGGCGGTTTGTTGTTGGTATGGGTATTGGCACGATGATTGCACAAGTGTCCACCTACCTGGGGGAGATTTCTCCTGCAGCTCTACGGGGAAAATTTTCCGGACTCGCAAATCTTTTCTCCTTTGTTGGCATCGCAGTCGTGCCGTTCTTTGCACTCTGGCTTGTGCCACACTTCTCTTGGGGATGGCGTGGTCTTTTATTTATTGGCGCACTCGGTGGTGTGACGATGCTGTTCTTGGGTAAAAGCCTTATCGAGTCTCCGCGCTGGCTCATGATTCACGGTCGTCAAGCAGAAGCAATTGCGCTCGTGGAAAAGATTGAACAAAAGGCATTACGCAAACTGAACGGAAAGCCACTGCCGCCTGTAAAACCGATACCGTTTGAGGAAAAGGCCAAAGGGTTTCCAATCTGGACGTTGTTTAAGCCGCCATATTTGCAACGGATGATTATCTTACTGCTATACTGGCTGCTATTTTACACGGGTGATTATGCATACCTGGGCGAAGCACCGACCATCCTCGTCCATCAAGGATTTAGCCTCGCCAACAGTATTGGCTTCTCAGCGATTTCCGCGGTCGGCTTTATTGTCGGCGCAGTATACATCCTTGTCTTCGGTGACCGTGTGGAACGTAAAGTTTCCCTAATTGTTGCCGGATTAATTGGCGGAGCTGCAATCATCATCGCTGGTATTTGGCCATCTCCTGTAATGGTCGTGATTGCAGGGTTCCTCTTCACGGTTGAAATTGCATTGTTATCCATCCTGGGTTACGTCATTACCGCTGAGCACTTCCCGACTCGCGCGCGGAGTTCAGGATTGGCGCTTGATGATGGCATTGGTCATTTTGGCGGCGCCATGGCCCCTATCCTTGCACTCGCTGCCTTAGCAAAATGGGGCATTCTCGGCGGATACGGATTGATGGGTGTCACGACGTTCGCGTCACTGATTTTCATGGCCATGACGAGTCGTGCGACACGGAAGAACCTAGAATCCGTCAATGACGACCTGACTTATGAAGACGTTCAGGGTTCACTCAACTATTAACCTCATTCAACTGCTAACCTCTTCAAGGTTTTAACCTCATTCAACTATGAACGAATAACCTCAGTCAATTACTAACGATTAACCTCATTCAACAATGCCGTGGGGGGCTGGCTCCTCCACGGCACTCTTTATCGTTCGTCGCTAAAATGGCTATTGCAGACGGTATCGTTTGATTTTTTCGTACAGCGTGGAGCGATGAATACCCAGTTTCTGTGCTGCCAGCGATTTATTCCCCCCGGACATCTCTAATGCATCTCGAATCATCTTCCGTTCAAAGTGTGCCATCGATTGCCGAACATCAATGTTGTGAGATACATCCTTCGTTTCTTGTCTATCCCTCTTAATGTCTTGCTTATCCATACCGACACCCTGTTTATCCATGCCGACGCTCTGGGTCATTGGTACGGGTACCGGATTCACGTCACTTGTCGTTCCCGCACTTGTCGTTCCCGCGAAAAATTTGCTTAAATGAGGTGGGAAGTCTGCCATCCCTATCCGGCTTGAATCTGCAAGGCTCACCAACACCTCAACCGTATGAACGAGCTCTCGGATATTCCCTGGCCAATCGTATTGGATAAATAAGTCCACGACTTCCGACGACACCTGGACGGGTGGTTTATGCAATCTTCGTGATACCTCTTCTAGGTAAAAAGCGAGAAGCAATGGGACATCTTCTCGCCGCTCTCGTAACGGTGGTAAATGAAGCCGAATAATGTTCAATCGATAGTAGAGGTCTTGGCGAAATTGACCCAGTCTGACCATTTCTTCCAGATTGCGATTGGTTGCGGAGATGATGCGCGTGTTTACGTAACGTTTGCTAATGCCACCGACGCGTTGAATTTCCCTGTCTTCGAGTATCCGCAGTAACTTTGCCTGCATGTTCAGAGACATGTCACCAATTTCGTCGAGAAACAAGGTCCCCAAGTGCGCGGATTCAATCTGCCCTGGTTTACCGCCCTTTTTTGCACCCGTAAAGGCTCCGTCATCGTACCCAAATAGTTCAGCTTCAAGCAGGTGTTCAGGAATAGCTGCACAGTTGACACTCACGAACGGTCCGTTGGCACGATTGCTTTCGTAGTGGATTCCTTGAGCCATCACCTCTTTACCCGTTCCGCTTTCCCCTGTGATTAGCACAGTAACCGGCGTTCGAGCAGCCTTTCTGGCCAACTGCTTGACCAGCTTGATGGGTGGGCTCTGGCCAATCGTGTCGTCCACGGTAGAGGCGTGACGATGAGGTACAGCTTCGAGGTCCTCTTCTGATGTGGATGTGCCCAACTCCTTCACCCGCAGTATTTCTCGGGTTCGTTCAATCAGCCGATACAATTCACCGATACTTTCAAAGACGAGAATTCCTAAAGCACCAATGATTCTCCCGTCTTTCCAGATTGGAATGCGATGGACAATCATATCAAGTCCGCGTATCTTTTGCAGGTGGCCGCGCTCCGGGATACCTGTCTCTAGAACCTTGTGCATGCGTGTGTTTTCAATGATTTCTGTCACATGGCGCCCGAGAATATCATCCCGTTTGACGTCGAGTAACTTTAGGTAAGAGTCGTTCATCTCCTGAATACGACCCCGTTCATCCACAACGACAATTCCCTCATACATCGTGTCCAATATCAGTTCTAGCACGTCTGCCGAGTCTCGAATCGCATCCATACGGCTGAACCTCCCTAATATGGGCTGCTTTGTAACACGCTGGACCTTGGCTGCTTCGTAACGCGCTGCATGTAGGCCGTTTTGAAAAGCCCTCCTACATATACGCCGTTTTGTACAGGGCTACAATCTCGTCATGACTCGGCACCTTGGGATTATTCGCCGGACTGCCACTAGCAATTGCGTCTGAAGCCATTTTGTCGAGGGCATAAGTGAATTCGTTTTCATCAATTCCCCATTGTTTCATGTTCGGGATGTCCAACTTTGCACAGAGCTCTGTTACGTGGTGAACGGTCCTCGTTGCCACAGCTTCATCGCTATCGCCTGCAGCGCCTAGATTTAGGGCGCGACCAATGTTGGCCAATCGGTCCGTACAAGCATCTTTGGAATACGCCAAAACAGTAGGAAGCAACATCGCATTCGATACACCGTGGGGAACGTGAAACATAGCGCCAATCGGACGAGACATGCCGTGTACTAAGCAGACAGAAGCGTTCGTGAATGCCATCCCAGCCTCCATCGCCGCAATGGACATTGCCTCGCGGGCTTCAAGGTCTTCACCGCCCGCATATGCGCGAGAGATATTGTTGACGATTTTTTGAATCGCAGACATTGCCAACGTGTCAGTGAGCGGTTGTCTTCGCTTCGAGATGTACGCTTCGATGGCGTGGCAAAGCGCGTCTATTCCGGTAGCCGCCGTCACTTTGGGCGGTGATGAAACGGTGAGCATCGGATCGACAATTGCCGCAAGCGGAATCAGTGCCTGCTGGCGGATCATCATCTTAATATCAGCTTTCGTATTGGTAATCACCGTGACACTCGTCACCTCCGATCCGGTTCCGGCCGTTGTCGGAATCGCGATGAGCGGAACGGGTGTTTTATCAAACAGTTTGTTGCCGCCCATATAATCCCCGATATAGCCAGCATGCACAGCCATCACAGAGACTGCCTTCGCTGCGTCAATACAACTCCCGCCGCCAAACCCAATCACCGCATCGCAATCCGTATTGTAAAACACACGCAGTGCCTCATCGACATGCACATCCGTTGGTTCTGCATTGACACCAGCGTACACGGCATACGCCAAACCAGCCTTCGTCAATTGCTCTTCAATTCGTGCAACGTGTCCCAAATCAGTCATTATCTTGTCTGTAACAATCAGCACCTTTGAACAGAGACTGGGTACAACAGCTGCCAATTTCTCCACCGATCCGATGCCCGTGTAGACGACGCTTGGAACCCGAAACTCCCCAACTGAGCTCATTTTCGTCACTCCTCTAGGTGTTCAGAACGACACCCATTTGTCACGCTTACTTGCCTATTCCGCAGCCATTCCTCAGCCATTACTCGCCTATTTGTCAGCTATTCCTCACCTGTTGCGCTTTCCTCCAACAAGTCCTATGTCACCGACCGACTGACATATTCCTGACACATAAACCCGATACAATTTGCAGAAAGAACTGACAATAAAACAGTAGAAACTCTAGTCTATGGTGTCGGTGGTGATTCGTAGATGGATCCGCTCGAGCAAATGGTTCATCTCAGCAAACGTGCAGGATTTGGGGAAGACCTGAAAACCCTCAGCAGTTGGCAGACTCAGGGGTATGACCACGCGGTCAGCGCGCTCTTTCAAACGCCGTCCGCGCTCACTGCAGACATTGCCCCCGTCACGAGTGAAAGCAAAGAGACGCGTGGAACTGATTTCAGTAAGATTCGTGAAGCGTGGATCAACCGGATGACCACCACCAACCAGTCGCTCATCGAGAAGATGACTTTGTTCTGGCACAACCACTTCGCTACCGCAGAGTATAAGGTCAACTCGCCGGCGCTGATGCTCCACCAAAACAACACGCTCCGCAAAAACGCGCTCGGGTCGTTTCGGCAAATGCTCCTTGACATGACCGCCGACCCAGCGATGCTCATCTGGCTGGATAATGCACAAAGCACAAAAAATTCCCCGAACGAAAACTATGGTCGTGAGCTGATGGAACTGTTCACAATTGGCCTCACCTATACCCAGGCGGACGTAACCGCGGCTTCACAAGCCATGACCGGATATCAGCTCAATCGAAAGAGCGGTGATGTGCACTTTGTCCCAGGTAGACACAACGACAGCATCAAGACATTTTTCGGTCACACAGGGAACCTTGGCCCTGCTGACATCATCGATGACCTGCTCGTAAATCCAAACTGCGCACCATTCGTGGTGACGAAAATCCTCAAATGGTTCGTTCATCCCGCGCCACCTGCGGACTGGGTCAGCAAGTTTGCAAAGGTTTGGGTGGACAACGATTACCACATCGGATGGTTAATGCGGACCATTTTTCTATCCGACGAGTTCCAAAGTCCGGCAGTCGTCGGCTCTCTGGTCAAATCCCCCGCGGACTATGTCGTGGGACTCATCCGGATGACACATGCCCCCATCCCCGTACGTCAGCTCGACCTCGTAATGACCAGCGGCGGAATGCAACTATTTAACCCGCCGAACGTTGCCGGTTGGAGCGGCGGACAAAGTTGGCTAAGCTCGGCGACACTCCTGTCACGCTTCAATTTTGCGTTCGGAGTCGCAAAACGGATCGGGGGACAACCTTTGCCCGGATCAGAGACGCTTGGCTCGAGTGAT